>CADCCI010000129.1 GCA_902799895.1 uncultured Bacteroidia bacterium
AGGAGACGGGGGAGCGATTCGTTTTCACCCCCCAGTCCACCGCTCAGGCCCAGTTCGCCGGGTACTACGTGGCGCTGGAGCAGGGATTCTATGCCGATGAGGGGCTGGATGTGGTCATCGCCCATCCCTATGCCACCACCTCCGCCGTGGACAATATCCGGACGGGCGTCTGCCAGGCGACCATCCTGCCGTTGTCCCTGGCGATGCGGACCATCGACGGCGGCCTGCCCCTGGTCAACATTCTCCAGACTTCGATGAACAGTGCGACGGTCATCATTTCCCGCTGGGGAGATGATCCGCTGACCCTCCGTGGTGCGAAAGTGGCCGCATTCCGCGCGGGCTTCGGCCAGCTGGCCCGCAGCTTCGCCGAGATGGAGAACCTGGACTATGAGTGGATCATCGCCGCTTCCGTGAAGAATATCTTCATCGCCGGAGCCGTCGACGCCACGCTGGCCCGGAGTTATGACGAATACTACCAGCTTCTCCAGACACGCATCATCCAGCCGGATACGGGTATCTACCGGTTCGAGGACCACGAATACAATGTCCAGCAAGAGGGCGTGTATGTGACGCGGGCGTACTATGAGACCCATCGGGCGCAGGCCGAGGCTTTCGCCCGCGCCAGCCGCCTGGGCTGGGAATGGGCGGACCAGCACCCGAAAGAAACGCTGGATCTGGTGATGCGCTATGTCCGGGAGTTCCGCATCCCCACGAACCGGACCTTGCAGGAACTGATGCTGAAGGAGGTCATCCGTCTTCAGCACGACCATGATTCGGGGGAAAAGGAGTTCCGTCTCCGCCCCGATATGGTGGACAAGGCCGACGAAATGCTGGAGAAGGCCGGGATGCTGACCCGGAGGATAACCTGTGAGGACCTGCTGCCATGAAGAAGCTGCTTGACACCTTGCGCCGGTCCTTTTCGGCCCGCCTGAGTCTTTGGGTGGTCAGTTTCGCCACGCTCGTTTTCCTGGCGGCGATGGGGTATTCTTTCATCGTTTCCCGTCGTTATGTCCGCGAGGAGGCCATCCTCCGTGCCACCCAGGTGGTGGAGAATTCGGTGCTCCGGCTGAACAACATCCTGGAGGATGTGGAGCTTTCCGCGGATAACCTGGAATGGCTGGTTTACCGGCATTTGAAAGAGCCCGAGATGATGATGGAATATTCCCGCATCACCGTCCAGGGCAATCCGGTCCTGTCCGGTTGTTCCATCTCTTTCGAACCGTACTTTTTCGAGGACAATTACTATTTTTCCGCCTATTCGGGCTATATCGGCGGCAACTTGGAGACCGAGCAGGAGGGGGATGACGACTACCAGTATTTCTATCTGGACTGGTATCTCCAGCCCAAGCTCCTGAATCAACCCTGCTGGACCGAACCCTACAACGACTGGGACCAGGATGACACCGAAGACCGCGAGACGCAGCGGATGGTTTCCTACTGCAAGCCGCTGACGACCTCCGACGGGTTCATCGGCGCGATCTCCCTGGACATTTCCCTGAAATGGCTGTCCGACAACCTTTCGCCCGTGAAGCCTTACCCGCACTCCTACAGCATCCTGATCAGTCGTGGCGGTACCTACCTGGTGCATCCGGACCCGGACAAGCTTTTCTACCAGACCATCTTCACGGAGGGTCTCATCACCCCGAATCCCGAACTGGATGCCTTGGGAAAGAGCATGCTGGGACTGGAAGCCGGGTACAAGCGGCTCCTGATTGACGGTACGCGCAGCTATGTCTTCTACACGCCCCTCAAGGCGACGGGCTGGAGCATGGCCATCGTCTGCCCGGAGAGCGAAATCTTCAGTGGGTTCAACCGCCTCCGGCGGATTGCCACGGCGATTGCCCTCGCGGGGCTGCTCCTGCTGTTCATCGCGTGCTTTAAGGTCATCCGGAAAGCGATGCGGCCGCTCAGCGACCTGGCCCAGCAGGCGGAGGAAATTGCCTCCGGCCATTTCGACACCGTCCTCCCGGTGAATGCGAATCCCGATGAACTGGGCACCTTGTCCCGTTCCTTTGCAAACATGCAGTCTTCCCTGGTTACGTATATGGACGAACTCACGCGGACAACCGCCAACAAGGTCCGGATAGAGGGGGAACTGCAGATTGCCCGGAATATCCAGATGGGCATGGTCCCGCAGGTTTTCCCGCCGTTCCCGGACCGGAAGAATATCGACCTGTACGCGTCGATGGTGCCGGCCAGGGAAGTGGGCGGCGACTTGTACGACTATTTCATCCAGGGAGGCCGGCTGTATTTCTGCGTCGGCGATGTCAGTGGCAAGGGGGTGCCGGCGAGCCTGTTCATGACCGTGGCTCGGAACCTGTTCCGTGCCACCGGCCGGCAGGGGATGTCTCCGGCCGTCATTGCGCGCCAGATCAATGAGACGCTCTCCGACGGGAACGAGCAGATGATCTTCGTGACGATGTTCATCGGATGCTTCGACCTCCTGACCGGAGACCTGGATTTCTGCAACTGCGGACACAATCCTCCCGTCATCCTTCCGCGGGGAGGGAAACCTGCTTTCCTTTCCTGCAAGGCCAATACCTCCCTCGGAATCCTTCCCGATGCGAAGTTTGAAGGCGAGTATCTGACCGGTTTCAAGGATACGCCGCTGTTCCTGTACACGGACGGCTTGAACGAGGCCGTGAATCCGGAACTGGAGGAGTTCGGTTCCGACCGTCTCCTTGCCGTTCTGAACGAGCCCTATATCGATGCGGAAACCGCCGTCAAGCGCATGCAGTCCGCCGTCTCCGACCATGTCGCAGGGGCGGAAGCCAGCGATGACCTGACGATGCTTTGCCTGGAGATTAAAAACTAGCGGTTGGAATGTACTCGGGATTCCGGTTTCGCCGGCATCCCTGTCCGCTCGCCGCGGGGCCCTTGCAACCAGATTGCAGCCCACAACCTGACGGTCGTTCGTGCTGTTTCGGTAAACGCCGTCCGTGAGCAAGCTCCCGTCCGTCGCATACCAAAACAGCCCGGCGCTAAAGCGCTGGGCTGCAATTGGTTGCGGTGAGGAAGGGATTCGAACCCTTACCTATGCTTGGTTAAAATATATCTGAATATCAATAATTTAAGATTTTGCCCTTGTTTTGTTAAAGATACTTTTGTAACTTTGTTTAAGTATTTTTGGGCCCAAATCGGGTCCAACAAACAGAGGCCCAAAGTATATGAACATACGCCGCAACATCCAGTTCGCACTGAAGCGACGCACATACAAAGGTAACAAACTTTCCGAAAAACTGCCAATCCGGATGCGGGTGAGCTACAACTGTCAGCGCATCGACATCATGATGGGCTACTTCGTCAACGAGTGCGATTGGGATCCGGCACTGCAGCGGGTGAAGAAGAACGCTGTCGGTAAGAATGGGGTCAAGGCGAACACCATCAACGCCGACCTGAACAAGGCCGCCTACGAGATGGACGAGGTTTTCAAGGAGTTCGAGCTCCTGGACCGCTATCCCAAGCCGGACGAGGTAGAGGATGCCTTCAATCGCCGGATGGCACGTAAGGCCCCGAAACCGGCCTCCAAGGCGGTGACGCGCTTCTGGGAGGCGTTCAATACTTTCAAGGTCGAAGAATCAGCGAAGAATTCCTGGCAGTACAGCACCGTCCAGAAGTTCAACGCGCTGGCGGAGCACATCAAGCGATGGAAGGAGCCGGTCCGGTTCGAAGACTTCACCGAGCGGGGCCTTACTTCCTTCATTACCTTTTTACTCACGGATGAGGGCCTGTCGAACGATACGACCCTCAAGCAGCTCGCTTACTTGAAATGGTTCCTGCGGTGGGCCAGGAATTTCCGTTACCATGACATGCCCGACTTCGAGTTTTTCCGCCCGAAACTCGCCAGCACTAAGAAGAAGATCATCTTCCTCACGATAGAGGAGATCAAGAAGCTTCTCGCGTACGAAATCCCGGAGAGCAAGGCCTACCTGCAGCGGACCCGGGACGTGTTCGTGTTCTGCTGCTTCACCGGGCTCCGCCATTCTGACGTGTATAACCTTCGTCGCAGCGATGTCAAGGAGGACCATATCGAGGTCACTACCGTGAAGACGGCGGACACCCTCTCCATCGACCTGAACGACGTCGCCCGTGGCATACTTGACAAGTACAAGGACACCCATTTCCCTGGAAACAAGGCATTGCCAGTCATCAGCAACCAGAAGATGAACGACTACCTCAAGGAACTCTGCGAGCTGGCGGGCTTCGACGAGGAGATCCACATCACGACCTATCAGGGGGCGGAGCGCATCGACACGGTGTATCCGAAGTATGCCCTCATCGGCACGCACCAGGGACGGAAGTCGTTCATATGCAACGCTCTCGCCGCCGGTATTCCGGTAAACGTAGTCATGAAGTGGACGGGCCATTCAGATTATAAGGCCATGAAGCCGTACATTGACGTCGCCGATTCCATCCGGGCCAGGGAGATGAACAAAATGAACAATCTGCTGTAGCTATGGAACTGAAAGAGTTTTACGAGAAGCTGAGGTCATTCGTAGACGAGGATCCAACTGATAAGACAGATGAGGATCATCGAATGCGTCAGTATTCAGGCCTTTCGGAGCCGCGTTAATCGGGAGGGCATGGAAAACTTCATGCAACTGTATGGGCTCAGAGACAAGTTCAGGGACATAAAGAGATCCTTGATTGCAAACGCAGAGGATTTCAAGGAAATGATTGAAAAGAGAACAAATGACGTGGAGAATGGCTTTAACGCCTTGTATGATTATATCGATGATGATATTCAACTGTCAGGCCTTAAATATGAGAAAGAAGAACTGGAGAAGGAGATAACGATTCTCCGCCAATCAGAGGAGGATTTTAGTTCAGATGAGAGTGCGGGAATTGAAGAACTGAACAGGGCTTTAAGAGCATGTGAGGAAGAGGAGGCTCGTATTATTGAGCATCAGCCACTTTATCAGTATTGTAAAGATTTAGATAGGTTACAAAGTATTGAAGGCTCCTATGAAAAACTGCTAGCATTAACTACTGAGGCTCATTCGGCTATCAAAGATTTCTTGGATGAGGACACCGCCTCATCTTTCTTGAGAAAGTTGGATCAGGATTTTAGGTTCGGAGACATTGTTGATGAGGTATTCAAGTTGTTCCATGATGTCTTGTTCAAGCCTGGTTTGACGTGCCCCCAATTATTACTCGCGCTGAATTTGCAGGGCCCTCCTGTGCAACTTGTGAATGATTCATGCAAGGCTGCAGCGTCAGTAATGATTCAATCAATTGCATCGTATTACTTGAAAGATGATCCGGCATTCCAGAAAGAATGGGAGCAGAAGGCACCGCCTCAGTTCAGTGTCCCCCTGAGTAGTTACAAAAGTCGGAAGGGAGATGCCAAGGAAGAAAACCATATCAAAGATTGGAAAGTGGGAGAAAAATGGGTTGACTCCATTATAGAATTCAGGCGTTATCTTACTGAATTATACAAACTTAAACATCCAAACAGCGCTGATTGGAAGGCTAAATCCGAATAATTCCGAAATTAACTCATATCTATAATCGACCAGATTGTCAAGTAATTGATTATCTGGTCGTTATCTTTTTATATCATGTGCGAAGGTCCCGAATAATCCCGAATAAGAGTTCCGAACTTTGCACCTAGGAAAACTGAAACAACGTGATAAACAATTAAAGAACATATACAGTAAAAGCGTATGAAAAACACAAACAACATGAGCACCCTTCTTATGGTCCTGTGGGCCATCCTGATGGCATTCAAGGATGACCTTGACGTTGACATCATGAGCAACATCATGCAGTCCATCGGAACGGCGTCCGGACTCTCGGCCGGCTTCGGCCCGCTCGCGGCAGGTAACGGCCATCCCGATTCCACGGCGAGCCCCTCGGAGTACGTGTACGGTATTCGCGGATTGGCTGACTACCTTGGCGTCTCGGACCCAACCGCCCAAAAGTACGTAAACTCCGGGAAGCTGGATCCGGCCATTCGACGTGTCGGGAAGAAATACTCCTTCCTGAAATCAAAGGTGGACGAGATCTTCAACAATAGTAATAAATAGAAAGTCCGCCCCCTGCGGAAGGACGGACAGACCGAAAAGTCTTTGATTTCTATGCGTCAACACAAAGATAACACTAATTTCTTGAAAATCAAAGCTTTCGGTCCCGCAAACCCTCTTTTTATTGGTTAAAGGACAAGCTAATGAACATCAAGAAGAATGAGAATGGAGACAGGATCATCTCCCGCTCCGAAGGCAGCCCCGAAATCCGGGATGTCATCTTTCCCCTAGCCGCTGTTGTTGGAACCAAGTACCTGGACACCGATCGCCTAGGACAGGTCATGGTGGCGGTCCGTGACTACTATCTGTGCCCCGAGATCACGATCCCGGCCGATGCCGCCGACGCGGTGATGCCCACGTTCGGAGCCATCGTCGAAGCGACCGAGGCTGCTGCACTGCATCGTCTGGAGATCTCGAGGGCCAGGAGTGCTTCGGCCAAAATGCCTCGTAAGAAAGGGATGACTGACAGCCCCGAGATCAAGGTCCCCGGGATCAAGGTCCCCGAGCTCATCGTTCCGCCCGAACTTCACCTGGTGTCGATTATCCGGGCCGGAGTCACCATCCTTCCGCAGGAGTACTTGGGCGTGACCGCCCTGTTCATGATCCGGGGCTTCAGGGTCGGCGAACAGCGGGCCTTCTATGGCTACTACACATATTTGCACTGGAACCAGGGAGCCATCGATGGACCTGAGGCCCGGATGAAGACCGCCCAGTACTGGGAGCAGCGGACGGGCGACAGGCGCTTCCAGCAGGACCCCGCCGCCCATGTTTTGATGTGTTCCCTCTTGAGCCTCCTTCCTGCCGACAAGCGGGCGTATATCCTCTCGGACGGCGTGCGTGTCGAGATCAAGGACCAGGGAAGCGTGGTATTGTCTGTCCCTAAGCCGATCCATGATGTGATTGCGAGCAATCCGGGAAGCAAGGAGGCCATCAAGCAGTACGCCGACAGCCACGGTCTGGAGAATGCCGAACTCGGCATGATTCCGATCCCCTTCTCCATCGAAATGAACACCCGCTAGATATATGACGACCTTCCTCCTCTCCTTCATCTGTCTCTTCCTGATGATTCGCATCGTTGAGCATATGCTTGCACATGCTGGCTTATGCTTACATATGCCGACATATGATAGCATATGCTTGCATATGCCGACTTATGCTAGCATATGCGAGCATCTGTCAGCACCCAATAATAATATAATATATATATATAATCTTATTATTAATGCAGATGT
>CADCCI010000130.1 GCA_902799895.1 uncultured Bacteroidia bacterium
ACGATCCAGCGCAGCAAGGGATACGCCATGCGCCCCACGCTCTCCGTCGCCCGGATCGGTGAGCTGATCGCCTTCTGCAAGGCCTGCAAGCCGGACGTGCTCTGCATGGTGGACGAACAGCAGCAGACCATCACCATGACGGGCGGCGCCCAGCTTGCGCACAAGTTCGGCTGGGGCGTTGTTGAGATGTTCATGAACCTCCGTCCCGACGGCGGAGACCTGTTCTCGGTGGTATCCGAGCAGCTGGTGAATTATTTCAGCGAGATTTTCGGCGACGGTGCCATCCTGGAATCGATGGTGTCGCGGAGCGTCCAGTTCCGCTTCCCGTACGAGAATCACCGGAAAGTCCCGGTGGTTCCCGTACAGTCGTTGTCGTTCCGTTCCCAATATATGGCGCTTTCGCCCATGGTGGTGCAGCCGGATTCGGTGACCATCTATGGCGAGCCCTATCAGGTGGACGCCGTGGATGCGGTCTTTACCCAGACCATCGAACTGAATAACGTCCGCAGCGGCGTGCACGGGATTGTTCCCATCAACCCGGTGAACGGTATCCGCATGAGCGCGACCGAGGTAAGTTACTCGATGAGCGTTACGCGCTATGTGGAGATGACCGCCACCCTGCCGGTTTCGGTACGCGGGGTCCCGGCGGGGAAGACGCTTTCTGTCTATCCCTCGCAGGCCGAGGTGACCTTCCGCTGCGCCTTCCCGGTGCTGGAAAGCCCCGAGGAGAAAACGCGCCTGTATATCGATTACGATGATTTCGCGGGTTCCATCAACGGCCGTTGCGTGGCCCGTCCGGCTGGTCTGCCGATGGGCGTTATCGACTGCCGGATAGAGCCGCAGGTGTTTGAATGTGTAGAAAGGGGGAAGCGCTAGAGATGAAAACGGTATTGGTCACAGGGGGAATCGGAAGCGGTAAATCGGCCGTCTGCGCCTATCTGGCGTCTTGCGGCGTTCCGGTCTATGATTCCGACAGCCGCACCAAGGCGCTCTATGATTCGGATCCGGCCTTGCTGCCGGCCCTGGAAAAGGCATTCGGCACCCCGCTGCGGGATGCATCCGGGAAATTGGACCGGCCGGCGCTCTCTGCCGTCATTTTTGCCGATGCCGATGCCCGTACAACCCTCGAAAAGATTGTCTATCCCGCCGTGCTGCGGGATTTTCTTTCGTGGAAGGAAGCCTGCTCGCAGCAGCCGTGGTGCGGATACGGCCCGGAGCCCTTCGTGGTGATGGAAAGCGCGGTCGCCGCCCACAAGGCTCCGTTTGATACCGTTTTCGATAAGGTGGTCGCGGTGACGGCACCGCTGGAGACCCGGGTTCGCCGGGCGGTGAAACGGGACGGGTCTACGCCGGACCGGGTACGGCAGCGTATCCGCAGCCAGCAGGACGATACGGCCCGTGCCGATGCCGTTTTTGACAACAGCGGCCCAATTGCCTCCATCCCTTCCCTCGCCGATCAACTTTTCCTCCATCTCTGGCAATAATCCCATCCCTGCCTTCACTTCTGCCTTCACTCCTGCCTTCCCCCGGAAATTCCTGCCTTCCCCCGGAAATTCCTGCGGTTTCCCGGAAGGTCCTGCCTTTTTCCGGGGGACTTTCCATGCTAGAAGCCATTTTCCCGGAAGGTCCTGCGTTTTTCAGGGGGACCTTCCATGCTAGGAGCCATTTTCCCGGAAGGTCCTGCCTTTTTCCGGGGGACTTTCCATGCTAGAAGCCATTTTCCCGGAAGGTCCTGCGTTTTTCAAGGGGACCTTCCATGCCAGGGGCCGTTTTCCCGGAAGGTCCTGCGTTTTTCAAGGGGACCTTCCATGCCAGGAGCCATTTTCCCGGAAGGTCCTGCGCTTTTCCAGGGGACCTTCCATGCCAGGAGCCATTTTTCCGGAAGGTCCCTGTCCAAGTGCTCCTGGTCTGCGCAATTTCGGGACACCTGGAGCCGTGAGGCCCTTGATTCAAGAGATGCAGCGACGGAGCCGAAGCACCTATGATGTATGCGCGAGATCCCGTGACGGGTACGAACGCCCTGCAAGCAACAACGCGCCGGGGAGGAGAGCCTTTTGGCTTGAGCTCCCCGCACCCGGCGCGATTGTAGCCGCCGGAGGTGCTTGATTCCGGCGGCGGTGCGTTCTTCGAAGCCGCCGAAGGTCGCTTATTTCGGCGGCGGCCCGTAATTAAAGAAGAAGTCGACCAACCGTGAAACGTCCGTTTCGCGGCTGGCGCCTTAAGCGTGGAGGTAATGAGCTGGGGCTTTTATGGGTACTGTGAGGTGCGGTCATGAAGGACCCGCCCGTTCCGGTCTAACAGTTGAAAGCAGTGAACAAGCTGCAAGCGAGTGAACCGGCTGCACACAGTGAATAAGCTGTAAACCAGGAACAAGTTGCAAACCAGTGAATAAACCGCAAGCGAGTGAACCGACTGCAAGCAGTGAACAAACTGCAAACCAGAGAACACGCTGCAGCAGGTTTCGTGGCAGGAGCGAGCAGGTGATTCAAATTTTGCAATTAATTGGAAAGTTGCTATCTTTGCATCGGGAAAGTCGTACACGACCAGCTCCCTCTGAATTCCCCCAGGACCGGAAGGTAGCAAGGGTAGGAGGTCGTAGCGGTGCGATGTACTAAGCTTTCCCTTTTTTCGTATCTAGTCCAGAACGGAATAGATGGAATTGTTGGACTTGTATTCCGGAACGATGGACTTCATAGTACGCACCGTATCCATATTGTTGAATTTGCCGCTGATGTCGATGAGGTCTTCAATCTCCTTGCAGACTTCGAAATAGTCATACTCGCGGACCTCTGCGATGCGGATTTTCTTGTGGAAGGACGGCTTGGTCACCTCTGCATCGTTCAGTACCTCCTCGTAGAGCTTTTCGCCCTCACGCAGGCCCGTGAACTTGATTTCCACGTTGGTGGCGCCGCTGAGCAGGATCATGCGTTTGGCCAGGTCGGCAATCTTGACCGGTTTGCCCATGTCAAAGACGAAAATCTCTCCGCCCTTGCCCTTCGTGCCGGCTTCCAGAACGAGTTTACAGGCTTCGGGAATGAGCATGAAATACCGGATGATATTCGGGTCGGTCACCGTAACAGGACCACCCTCGCGGATCTGCTTTTCAAAGAGCGGAATCACCGAGCCGTTCGAGCCCAGGACGTTGCCGAAACGGGTGGTGACGAACTGGGTGTTGCCCTTGACCCGGCCTTCCATTTCGGCCTTGTTAAGGCTCTGGACGTAAATCTCGCAAATGCGTTTGCTATTTGCTGCAGCCCATTACGTTGGTCGGGTTCACGGCCTTGTCGGTGGAAATCATCACAAACTTCTTCACGCCGAATTCGACGGAAAGGTCTGCAATCACCTTGGTACCATAGACGTTGTTATGGATACTCTCGGAGGGGTTGTCCTCCATCATGGGCACGTGTTTGTAGGCGGCCGCGTGGAAGACATAATCCGGTTGGAACTCGCTGAAAATCTTCCGCATCTTGGGCTCGTTGGCGATGGACGCCACCACGGTGGCTGCCTTGATGCTCGGGAAATCGTGGGCCATCATCAGCCGGATGTCGTGCTGCGGGGTTTCCGCCTGGTCAATCAGCATCAGTTCCGCAGGTTCATAAACGGAAATCTGGCGGACCATTTCACTGCCGATGGAGCCGGCCGAGCCGGTAATCAGGATCTTCTTGCCCCGGAGCATGCTGCCTACGGATTCCATATCCACCTGGATCTGCTCGCGGGGGAGGAGGTCCTCGATGCTCACCTCGCGCAGTTGCGGGGCCACATCGTCTCCTTTCTCCCACTTGTCGGCTTCGTGCGCCATATAGATGCTGACGCCTGCACCGATGATATAGTCCTGTAACTGTTCATCCTCGCGGAAGACATCGTTGCGTTTCGGGGCTACCAGCACGGCATCGATCCCTCTCTCTTTCAAAACCTCGGGGAGCTGGTCGTTTACCTGGTAGACCTTTTCGCCCATCAGGCGGGTATAATTCAGGCGCGGGTCGTGCGAAATGAATCCCTTCAGCACGAAGCGCGCCGGCTTCTCGTTACGGATGTTTTTGGCGAGTCCCACGCCGCCGTCCTGAACGCCATAGATAAACACGCGAAGGGCGGACTCATCTGCTCGGAAGTAATTGTCATAGAAGAACTTGACAACAATCCGAAGGGCCCACATGACCAGGGTGGCCATGATGAGGGCCAGCACGATATGCCGCGTATTCAGGAACACGAACGTGCCGGGCATCTCGTTGGTAATGTAATGCAGCAGGACCACCACCATGCCGGAAGTGCCCATGGCGAAACCCACGCGTCCCAGATCCACGAAAGACGAATACCGGATGATACCGGAATAGGTATGGTAGATCCGGAAGCCGATCAGGTGGAAGAACAGGAACAGGCAGAAAGTGCAGGTGGCAGGAAACAAATGGTTCTCCAACCCGGAGCCCCGGAAGAAGAACCAATACACAAGATAATAAGAAAACAGTACAATCAGACTGTCAAGAAGAACGATTCCCCAGAAAGGAAGGGTCTTCTTGCTGAAATACCAATTAATTAACTTGCTTACCTGATTCATTAATCTTATCTCTCCCTAAAATAATAGGGTGGATTTATTGCAAAGTTAGTGAATATTTTCATAATTCGAAAATAATTCCGATATTTACACTACCAAAATGAAAGATTCTTCTATTTACGTTGCTCCTTCCGCGAAACGGGGTGTTGGTTATCTCAGCCAGTATTTCTACCGGCTGAAGGAGGCGTTGTTCAAGTATTTCAAGGTGCTGGAGGCAGACAACAGACCTTGTTTGATGCAAGGTACTGCTTTGGTTCTTAATTCATTACGGGCCGATGTGTTTCTGCTCAGTTTTGTCGAAACCATCGCTTTCCACAAGCTCGCCTGGTTCCAGCAATGGCTGGCTCTGGCGTCCTTGCGGTGCATGAAAATCCGCCGGAAAAAAATTATTTTCATTTTTCATAATCCGCGCCCGCATAAGGGGGAGACTTCCATCTCCCGCCGGCTGACCGATGCGCAGCTTCGGCTGGCCGATACGGTCATCGCCCATTCCCAGGAAGCGGCTACGGTGGCGCGCCTGCGGCTGGCCGTGCTGAACGGGAATCCCGGGAAGGTTGTCTATATCGCCCATCCCGTCACGCCCTTTACCGGGAAGGCGGCTCCGGCCGTTGAGCCTTTCGACGTCCTCATCTGGGGAGACATCCTTCCTTATAAAGGTATACTGGAATTCGTCCGGGAGCCGGCCCTTGCCGGAAGCGGCCTGCGCGTGCGCATCATCGGCCGATGTGCCGATCCGGCCTATGCCCGCGAGCTCGAATCCGCCCTGCCGGCGGGCGTGTCGTTTGAAAACCGCCGCGCCTCCTTCGAGGAACTGGCGGCCCTGTCCGCATCGGCCCGGTATGTCCTCTTCCCGTATCTGACCGGAAGCATTTCTTCCTCGGGTGTGCTGATGGATACCCTTGCCCTGGGCGGAACCCCCGTGGGCCCTGCCGTGGGAGCCTTCCTTGACCTTGCCGAAGAGGGCCTTTGCCTAACGTATTCGTCAGTAGATGAACTGTTTACCATCCTTTCCGGCAAACAGGAAACAGACCCCGTCAGCCGGACGGCGTTCTTGCAAAATCATTCGTGGGAAGCCTTTGCGAAGACTATTTCGCAACTCGTTTCAGCCGAAGGTTGACCACGCCGTTCACCAACATCCAGAAACCGATATTCATCAACAGGAGCAGGTTGATGTTGACGGACGGATACAGCAGGTGATTCCCCAGGACAAAGACCAAATCCAACGCAATCAGTACCACCAGCGTAAGCCGGGGGGAAAGACCGCAGCGCATGAGTTTGTGGTGGATATGGTTGGCATCGGGCTGGAAGGGACTCCGTCCGTGAATAATGCGCCAGAAGAATAAGCGCACCAGGTCCAGGACCGGCAGGGCCACCAGGGCAAAACCATCCACCAGGCAGGTGGTAGTGCCGCCCTTCAGGGGCAGGCTCACCAGGAACATGACCAGGAAGCTGATGATGAAGCCCAGGATCTGGCTTCCGGTGTCGCCCATGAAGGTTTTGTTCTGCTTCTCGTTCGTTCCCCAGATATTATGGTAGAGGAAGGGGATGAGTACACCGCCGGTGGCGGCGCTCAGCAGCAGGTAGGTCCTTAAGCCGATGGAATAGTACCAGGTAAACATGGCAGCCATGGCAATCAGGCACAGGAAACCGGCCAGACCGTCAATGCCGTCAATAAGGTTGAGCGCATTGATAACCAATACGATAAGGACTATCGACAGGGGAATGCCCACAATGGGGGGAATCTCATGAATTCCCAGGATGCCGCCCAGGTCACGCAGCCAGACGCCGCAAAGGATGAGCAGCATCGCCGCCACGCCCTGCATGATGAATTTTGATTTCCAGCTAACGGAACGGAGGTCGTCGATAAACTCAATCATGTATACAAACGTGCAGCCGAACAACAGGCCGATAATCGGACGCGGGAAAGAATTGATTTCTTCCCGGGTGCTCAAAATCAAGACAACAGCCAGGATGACCGGGAAAAAGACCAGGCCGGCCACGCGGGGCGTGGGAGCGTCGTGAAGTTTCCGTTCATCGGGAATATCCAGCCACTGCTTCTTCCAGGCAAAGCGAAGCACCAGGGGAAGCGCAATGAATCCCAGAATCGCGGCCAGGACGGCGCCGGCGATTCCATTCACAAGAAGATCTGTCCACAAAACTGACATTTTGTCTGCATTTTAGCCCATGAAGGCGACTTCAAAGTTAGGTATTATTTTTGAAATTGTCTATATTTGCAAGATAAAATGAAAAAATAGTAAATATGGCAATATCGGACATCCTGAAGAAACTTTTCGGCTCCAAGGCCGACCGGGATATGAAAGAGGTGAAGCCGGTCCTGGACCAGGTCCTGGCAGCTTATGAGAATATCGACAAACTTTCCAATGACGCCCTGCGTGCCCGTTCGGAAGAACTGAAGGCAAAGCTGCGTGCGTGCGAGGCTCCCTTCGAGAACCGCATCGCGGAAATCCGGGCCGAACTGGAGAAGGACATCCCCGTGAGCCGGAAGGAACAGCTGGCCACCGAATCGGACAAGTTGGTCAAGGATGAGGACGAGGCCATCGAAAAGGTGCTGGACGAGATCCTGCCGGATGCCTTTGCCATTATGAAATCCACCGCCCGCCGTTTCGCGGAGAAGGAGTTTATCGAGGTGACGGCCTCCGAATTCGACCGTACCCTTGCCGCATCGGGAAAAGACTTTGTTTCCATCGAACAGCGTAACGGGACGGACGTGGCGGTCTGGCGCAACCATTGGATGGCCGGCGGCAACGAGATTACCTGGGACATGGTGCATTACGATGTCCAGCTCATCGGCGGTATCGTCCTTAACGGTGGCGTAAAAACCAACAAGGAACAGCGCGGCATGATTGCGGAAATGGCCACCGGTGAAGGTAAAACCCTGGTGGCTACGCTTCCGGTGTTCCTGAATGCCCTGGCGACAAGCATCAGCCCAACAGCGACGAGCGCCGCAAGGCCTATAACTGCGACATTACGTTCGGTACCAACAACGAGTTCGGTTTCGACTACCTGCGAGACAACATGGCCATCAGCGCGGCCGACCTGGTGCAGCGCAAACACCATTTCGCCATCGTGGACGAGGTGGACTCCGTGCTCATCGACGATGCCCGAACCCCGCTCATCATCTCCGGCCCCATTGAAAAATCGGCCTCCGACGAGCAGTACGTGGAGTTCCGTCCCTACGTGGAGAAACTCTACAGTATGCAGCGCCAGTTGGTGAACACCACCCTGAACGAGGCCAAGAAGCTGATTGCCGCGGGCGATGAGGCCGAAGGCGGTAAGCTCCTCTTCCGTTGCTACAAGGGTCTTCCCAAATACCAGCCGCTCATCAAGTTCCTCAGCGAAACGGGTATGAAGCAGCTGCTCCAGAAGACCGAGGGCATCTACATCCAGGACAACGAGCGCGAAATGCCCGTCATTACGGACGAGCTGTATTTCGTCATCAACGAGCAGCAGCATACGGTGGATATGACCGATAAGGGCCACGAAATGCTGGCTTCCTGCGTGAACAATGCCGATTTCTTCGTGCTCCCCGACGTGGGCACCCAGATTGCCGAGATAGAGAAGACGGTCAGCGACCCGGCCGAGAAGCAGCAGCGGAAAGACGCCCTGATGGAAGACTATTCCCTGAAGAGCGACCGCGTGCACATCATGATCCAGCTCCTGAAGGCCTACGCGATGTTCCAGAAAGATGTGGACTACATCATCGTGGACGGCAAGGTAAAGATTGTGGACGAGCAGACGGGCCGTATCATGGAGGGACGCCGCTGGAGCGACGGCCTGCACCAGGCGGTGGAAGCCAAGGAAAATGTCAAGGTCGAGGACCCCACGCAGACCTTCGCCACCATTACCCTGCAGAACTACTTCCGTATGTATCACAAGCTGGCCGGTATGACCGGTACGGCCGAAACGGAAGCGGGCGAGTTCTGGTCTATTTATAAATTGGATGTGGTGGTCATCCCGACCAACCGTCCCGTCATCCGCGACGACCAGGACGACCTGATCTACAAGACCAAGAAAGCCAAGTATAACGCCGTCATCGAGAAAGTGGCCGAACTGGTGAAAGCCGGCCGCCCGGTGCTGGTAGGTACGACCGATGTGGAAACGTCCGAGCTCCTGAGCCGCATGCTCCGGCTGCGCGGCATCAAGCACAACGTGCTGAATGCGAAGGAGCACGCCCGCGAGGCGGAAATCGTTGCTCAGGCGGGACAGTCCTCCACCGTAACCATCGCCACCAACATGGCGGGCCGTGGTACGGATATCAAGCTGTCGCCCGACGTGAAGGCGGCCGGCGGTCTGGCCATCATCGGTACGGAACGCCACGACTCCCGCCGCGTGGACCGTCAGTTGCGCGGTCGTGCCGGACGTCAGGGAGACCCGGGTTCCTCCGCTTTCTATATCTCGCTGGAAGACAAGCTGATGCGTCTGTTCGGATCGGAACGGATTGCGGGTGTGGTAGACCGGCTGGGCATGAAGGACGACGAGGCCCTGGTGGCCCCGATGCTCTCCAGTTCCATCGAGAAAGCGCAGCGCAAGGTGGAAGAGAACCACTTCGGCTATCGTAAGCGTACCCTCGAATACGACGACGTTATGAACTACCAGCGCGAGGCAGTCTATGCCCGTCGCCGCAACGCCCTCTCCGGCGAGCGGATCGAAATCGATGTTCAGAACATGATGACGGATCAGGCCACGATTTATGTGGACCAGTCCGAAGGGATGCCGTTCGAGGAGTTCCAGGAATTCTTGATGGGACAGCTTTCGATTGATGCCGGATTCGATGCCGAATTCTACGAGAAGTCCAAGCCGGAACAGATTGCCGCCCGTTTGAGCGAGCACATGCAGGAGGTGTACAACCGCCGTATGGATGCCATGATCGAAAAGGTCTATCCTTTCATCAAGGAAGTCTTTGAGAAACAGGGCTCGATGTATAAGAATATCGCCATTCCCATCTCTGACGGCCGCCGGATGCTGAATCTTTCGGTAGATCTGGCCAAGGCCTAT
>CADCCI010000131.1 GCA_902799895.1 uncultured Bacteroidia bacterium
GATGCCGGAACCGGAGCCGATGAAATTCCAGCCGGCAAAGGCGAACATTTCCTTAAAGAGGGAGAAGTCGATTTTCCGTTTTCCGCGGACTTCTTCAAAATGCCGCCGGCAGAACCAGCCATAAGCGAGTCGCACCAGCAGGCACACCACGAACAGCATTTGGGCATAGATGATCAGGCGGTCGCCGCCGGAGCCGGCGATAAGCAGGGCGACGCCCAACTTTCCCACCCCTTCGAAAATGCTGATCCAGGCAAAGGCGTCCATCCGTTCGTGGGCGATGATGGCCGCGGTATAGGGAACGCTTACCAGTTGGACAATCATCGAACAGGCGGAAAAGAACAGGACGAAATAGGCCGCATTCATTCTGTCGGGCGGGATGACCATCTTGTGTTGCAGCCACCACAGGCCAACCGACTGCGTGAGCAGGAGGATGATGCCGGCCAGGATCCACTGGATCCCAACCGCGGTGGAGAAAACCCTTTTCAGGTCGTTTTCGCCTTTCCCAAGCTGGTAGGTGAGGAAGCGGCTGATGGCAGCCGTCATGGATCCCGTGAGGATGGTGAACAGGGTCACCACGCCTGCTACGGCATTGTAAATGCCATAGTCGTCCACCCCCAGGGCGTGCAGGACTATCCGCGAGGTGTAGAGCCCCACGGCCATGAGCAGGAACATACGGAAATACAGAAGGACCGTATTGCGTGCGATCCTTCTGCTGTTTTCCGATAAGTTCCGGTCGTCCATTATTCGGGTTTATAGGAATCTTTCAGCGCTGTGGTCTTGTTGAAGACCGGGCACTCGGGCGTGCTGTCGCGGTCCTTCACATAGTAGCCGGTCCGCTCGAACTGGACGGCGATGCCGGAAGCATCCTCCAGCAGGGCGGGTTCGGCGTATCCTTCCGTTACGATGAGGGAATCCGGGTTCAGGAAGTCCTTGTAATCCTTGTCCTCGGGAACCTGGCTCATATCGGCCAGCGTGAACAGGCGGTCGTAGTTGCGCAGTTCCAACTTGCGGGCATGTGCGGTGGATACCCAGTGGATGGTACCCTTCACCGAACGCCATTCGCCGCCACCCGGGCGCGTGGTAGGATCATAGGAGCATTTCAGCTCGACAATGTTGCCTTGCTCGTCCTTTACCACCTCGTCGCAGCGGATAATATACGTATATTTCAGGCGCACCTCTCCGCCGGGTTTCAGGCGGAAGAATTTGTGCGGGGCGTCCTCCATGAAATCGGCCCGCTCAATGTACATTTCGCGGGTGAAAGGCACCTTGCGGGAAGCACCTTCCGGATCGGCCGGATTCAAGGGGCAGTCGAACCACTCCACCTGGCCTTCCGGGTAGTTGGTCAGGGTTACCTTGACGGGATCCTGGACCACCATATAGCGGTTGCTGCGCTCGTTCAGGTCCTGGCGTACGCACCACTCCAGCAGCTGGATATCCATCAGCTGGTCGCGTTTGCTCACGCCAATCTTCTCGCAGAACATCTTCAGGGCTTCGGGCGTATAGCCGCGGCGGCGCACACCGCACAGGGTCGGCATACGAGGGTCGTCCCAACCGCTCACTAGGCCTTTCTGTACCAGTTCCAGCAGTTTGCGCTTGCTCATAAGCGTATAGGTCAGGTTCAGGCGGGCAAACTCGTACTGATGGCTGGGATAAATGCCGAGGGTCTCGATGAACCAGTCGTACAGCGGACGGTGCACGTCGAACTCCAGGGTGCAGATGGAATGGGTGATGTGTTCGATGGAATCGCACTGTCCGTGGGTGAAATCGTACATCGGGTAGATGCACCATTTGTCGCCTGTGCGATGATGGGAGGCGTGTTTGATGCGATACAGCAGGGGATCGCGGAACATCATGTTCGGATGCGCCATGTCAATCTTGGCGCGCAGGACCTTCTCGCCGTCGGCATACTTGCCGTCCCGCATTTCGCGGAAGAGTTTCAGGTTCTCTTCGGGGGTACGGTTGCGCCAGGGGCTCTCGGTGCCGGGCTTGTCCACGGTCCCGCGTCCCGCGCGGATTTCGTCCTGCGTCTGGTCGTCCACATAGGCCAGGCCGCGGTTGATGAGCTCCTCGGCCCAGGCATAGAGCTGGTCGAAGTAATCCGATGCATATAATTCCTTATCCCACTGGAAACCAAGCCATTGGATATCTTCCTTGATGGAATCTACATATTCGGTATCTTCCTTGACGGGGTTGGTATCATCGTAACGCAGGTTGGTCTTTCCGCCATATTTCTGGGCCAGTCCGAAATTCAGGCAGATGCTCTTGGCGTGTCCCAGGTGCAGGTAGCCGTTCGGCTCCGGCGGGAATCGGGTCATAATGCTGTCCACTTTCCCCGATTTCAGGTCGTTTTCGATGATTTCCTCCAGGAAATTGAGTTTCTTTTCTTCCATATCTTATCGATTAATTTACAAATGTAACAATAAATTGTTAAATTTGCCTTTTGTTAATAGGTTTTTTGGGGCGATGATTAAGTCAATGACAGGTTACGGCAAGGCTGAGGCCCTCCTCCCGGCAGGAAAACTCACCATCGAAATCCGCACGCTCAACGGCAAATCCGCCGATGTGAGCGTCAAGTCGCAGGTCCTTCCCAAGGACAAGGAAATGGTTTTCCGCCAGCGGCTTGCGGAGGCTTTGGTCCGGGGTACCATCGACTGTTTCGTGAGTTGGGAGCCCAATGCCGCCGAAACCGCCAAACCCATCAATGCAGACTTGCTGAAAGCTTATTACGACCAGATCCGTTCCATCCGTAGCGGCCTGCCCGGCTTTACCGGCGGTTCTATGGAAGCGACGGACCGTATGAACAACGAGCTCCTTACCGCCATCCTCCGGTTCCCGGATGTGATGGATAACCGGAAGGTGGAGGTGGTGGACGAGGCGGCCTGGCCGGCCGTTTCCGCCGCCCTGGACGAGGCGATTGTCGCCGTCAACACCTTCCGTGAGCGGGAAGGGGCGGCCCTGTACAAGGATGTGACCTCCCGCGTGGCCAAAATCCTCTCCTTCGAAGACGAGGTGGAGCGTTTCGATCCGGAACGCATCGCCGCGGTCCGCGAGCGCCTGGACAAGGCCCTGGTGGAACTGGGTGCCAAACCCGACAAGGAAAGATTCGAGCAGGAACTCCTTTTCTACCTCGAAAAAGATGACATCGACGAGGAGAAAGTGCGCCTGCGCCAGCATTGCAAATATTTCATGGATACCATTGACGGAGAGCCGTATCCGGGCAAGAAACTCGGGTTCATCATCCAGGAAATGGGCCGCGAGATCAATACCACCGGCTCCAAGGCCAACCATGCCCTCATTCAGCAGACGGTGGTCCGGATGAAGGATGAGCTCGAGAAAATCCGTGAACAATCGATGAATATCTTATGAGCATCCGCCTGAAACTGACACTGGCGCTCAGCGCCATCGCAGCCACCCTGCTCATTTCCAGCATCATTTCGGTGTTGGAATACAGCCGGATGAGCACATACGTGTCGGACCTGATTGCAGAGAATATCAAGAGCATCAACGCCTCCCAGAAACTGGCGCAGCTGAGCAATGACTACAACCTGGGTATCCTGGCGGTGGTGGGCGATGAAACCACCAGCCGGCTGCCGGATTTCGACCAGGATGCCTTCATGAACCGGTGCGACTCCATCCGCCGCTCGCTCACCTCAGTAAAAATGCTCCCGCTGGCCGATTCGGTTGTCTATTCCTACTCGGCCTTCATGCTTACCTCGCTGGAATTGCAGAACGTGATTTCCTCCGATTTTATCGACTCGCGAACCTGGTATTTCGACCGGCTGCAACCGCGATACAACCGTCTCCGCCGCGATATCGACAACCTCAGCGGTGCCATTTACGGAGACCTGCAGAAGAACTCGCTGACCTTCCAGCGCGGCTTTTACCGGAGCATCATCCCGGGTATCGTGGCCGTGTCCGTAGGACTGCTGCTGGTGGTGATGCTGCTCTTCTTCATCCTGACCTATTATGTGAATCCGCTCCGCAAGATGCTGGACGGCATGGATAATTATCGGTCATACAATAAGAAATACTCCTATACCTTCGAGGGCGACGATGAATTGTCGGAACTGAATGCCGGCATCACGGAGCTTATCGGGGAGAACCAGCAGATGCGCTCCCGGGTGAACGCCTTGCGGGAAAAGTTGAACGCAAAATCGGAGTAAGGATATGAATTTCAGGGTGATATCGCGTAATGTGGGCTTCGCGCTGCTGGTCAGTGCGTTGTTCATGTTCCTGTCCATCCTGGTTTCCGTGGCCAACGGGAACGACAGTGCCCTGGCCGCCCTGATGATCAGTTTCATCATCACCTTCATCGTGGGTGTTTTCCCGTTCATCTTTGTCCGGAAAAACGCCGCCATCACCCTGAAGGACGGATACATCATCATCTTCCTGTCCTGGCTGCTGTCGTTTATTTTCGGTATGCTGCCCTATGCCCTTTGGGGCGGTCCCTTCA
>CADCCI010000132.1 GCA_902799895.1 uncultured Bacteroidia bacterium
CTTGGAGTTGCTTCCGGTGACGTATATTTCCGCATTGTCCCTCAGGTTGAGAGAAGCTAATACGCTCACAAAGTCTCCGACTTCCTGGACTTCGTCAATGAGGATGTAGTAGGTCTCATGATCCTTCATAGCCTTTTCCACATAGTCTATCAGATAGTCGGGGTCCTTGAAGGCAGCTTGTTTTCTGTCCTCAAGGTCTATTACGATAATGTGGTCCGTGGGGCTGCTTTCCTGTAGAAGGTGGTCTTTGAAGAGCGTCTTCAGCAGATAAGACTTTCCGCAGCGTCGGATTCCGGTGATGATCTTGATGGAATCGTTACCTCTGGAGCGGAGCAGTTCATTCAAATATACGGGTCTTTCTATTCTCATACATTCCAATATTGTGACACTTTTGTCAAAAGTTTGGAAACACAGATAAAACGTTTCGCTGATATTCGCAAGAATAATAGTAGATTCCGCAAGAAAAACCAATCCCGAAAATGGGGCTATATTGGGGCTATATTTCCCGAGGGTCATCGTCTTAACGTTTATTTCTGTCCGAAACGGTTCGGGATTGGTCGCTTTCCCAGCACCACAGTAACCAGCTGATTATCAGCGGGTTTTCTTTTTTGTTCTCACTTTTGTTCTCACTTTTCCAAAAACCTACCCCATCCTACTGGGCAGAACTCGGAAATACTGAAAACGGTTCTCACAGTGTGTGATTGAAGAGAAAGCTATGCACTGGCTGATAGGCAAGTTTGGTAGACTGCTTTTTTTTCTCTACCTTTGAAGCAAGATTCTAAATCTCAACGCGTTTATAAATAAAAAATCAAAGGATATGAGATACAAGTTAGCTTTGATATCCACTCTCTTGATGGGATGTTGCTTGATTGGATGCGAAAAGGGAGTATTAGACTCTGACAATGCCAATGAGAATGCGGTTATCGTAAAGCCTGCTAATACCACTAAGGCTGATAGTGGCACGCTTACTAAGGACGGTACCCTTGTTTATTCTATTGGCTCCGTATTCGTAGGTGGGGGCATCGCCGATCCAAGTAAAGGTTCATCCCACAGGTGTCATTTTTACCAAGAGAAGTTCACGGAAGGTCCTCGCTGGGACCAGGTAGAAGCCCTCGTAACGATTTACGGGTTCCGTCATAATGGTATTGAGTATAACCTGTCAGGGCAGTACATCGACCAGATTATTATTAATGGGCTCGATGAATCACTGGGATTCGGTTCTTGTCTTAATATCCCCATGGACCAAGGTAGGTACAAGGGTGGAAACGAGTTGATTAAGGATGTCCAAATCAAGTCCTATCAATTCGCGTCCTATATCGATTATGAGGGACATCAGAATAAAGATGCCGATATCAACATCGTTATTACATCAACAGCTGGCGACATCATCACCATCCGTTTTGCTAACGACGTTACTCCTTATGATGGTTATTATTAGCAGGTAAGCTCAATAATTCAAGTTTGATTAACGGCAAGTCCAATCATTTGGATTTGCCGTTTCGTGTTGTATTGTCAAGGCTCCTGGCGAATAATACCGGTAAAAGTATAGAGGGATTATCTCTTCCTTCTCAATCCATGCCCGCTGCATCCTCCTGTGTGCTATTGCATTTTGAAGTCCGGTAGATTCTTTATAACTTAGCGTCCACAAAGATGAACCCGATCGTTACCGCATTGATGATACCTTTCCTGCCTGTCTTTCCCTGTCTGATCCTGCTGGCCCTGGTGGCCTGCACGGGCGTTTCGTCGGTCGAGTCCGGAGTCAGCCGCAACCTGGCCCGGGAACGGGCGATGCGGATATCGGACCTTCGCTACGACCTGTCTTTCAGCATCCCGGCATCTCCGGAAGTGCCCTGCTCCGGCAGGGTCACCCTCCGTTTCAACCGCAGCGGCAGAGGCCCGTTGCAACTGGACTTCCGGCCTGGCGAAAAAGCCGTGCACGGCCTAGCCGTCAATGGCCGCGAATGGCCGGCAGACGTCCGGGACGAGCACATCATCGTTACGGGCAAAGCCCTGAAAAAGGGACCGAACGAGATAACCCTCTCCTTTACGCCGGATGACGCCCCGCTCAACCGGCGGCCGGCGTTCCTGTATTCGCTCCTGGTGCCGGACCGGGCCCGGACGCTCTTTCCATGTTTCGACCAGCCGGACCTGAAAGCGCGGTTCACCCTTACGCTGGATATCCCCGAGGAATGGGTGGCCGTCTCAAACGGCGCGGTTCAAGAAGAAAGCATCTCGGCCGGGCGGAAGCACATTCTCTTTGCGGAAAGCGCCCTCCTGCCCACCTATCTCTTCTCGTTTGCGGCGGGACGGTGGGATATCGCCCGTTTCGACCGCGACGGACAACCCGTCAACATTTACCACCGGGAAACCGACCCTGCGAAGTTGGCGCAACTGCCTGAAATCTACCGGCAGATCGACTACGCGCTGGATTGGATGGAGGACTACACGGGTATCCCGATGCCCTTCCCGAAATACGACTGCGTCATCGTGCCGGGCTTCCAGTTCGGCGGCATGGAGCACCCGGGCGCTATTCTCTTCAACGAATCCCGGATGTTTCTCGGCGAGGCGCCGACGGACGTGGAGAAACTCTCGCGCACGGACCTCATCTCGCACGAGACGGCGCATCTCTGGTTCGGGGACGCCGTTACGATGGAATGGTTCGACGATGTCTGGACGAAGGAGGTTTTCGCAGGCCATTTCGCTGCCCGGATCACGCGCCCGCTGTTCCCGGAGATCGATTTTCGGACCATGGATTTCCGAAATTTCAACATCCGCGCCTACGAGGAAGACCGGACTGCGGGAACGACGCCCATCCGGCAGCGGCTCGACAACCTACAGGATGCGGGCCTCATCTACGGCAATATCGTGTATGACAAGTCTCCCGTGGTGATGCGCATGCTGGCCGATACGCTGGGCGCAGAGGCCTTCCGCTCGGGGCTGCAGGAATATTTGCACCGATATTTGTACGGCAACGCCACCTGGCCGGAGCTGATTGACATCCTGGACCGATACACCGATGCCGATCTCAAGGCATGGAGCCATCAAATGGTGGAGGAGAAAGGCATGCCGGCGTATCCGGAATCGGACGCCCTGCCTAATCTGTCGGCGCTCGGATACGGCTTTTACCCCATGTCCGAAAAGGCCGTTGCGACGGCACTTTCTTCCGTTACCTCACTGGAGAAGCCCTACGAGCGGCTGTCGACGCTGGCAAACCTATATGAGAACATGCTGCATCAGCGCCTGACATCGGAGCAGATGCTCGCATGCCTGGACGAAGTCGTCCGGAAGGAAAAGGACCCGCTCGTGGCCTCTTCCGCGCTGGGCTACCTGGGCGAAGTCTGGCACCATTGCCCCGCCGAGGTGGAAGCGCTGCTTCAGGACCTGGTCAAGGGCGGAGACCATCCCGCGCAGGTGCGGCTGTCGGCGTTCCGGAAACTGGTGCATCTGCACCGCGACGCCGGCGTTGACGCGGAACTCTGGCAGGTATGGTTGCGGCAGAAGCCCTGGCCCGGGCTACAGCTCTCGGCGGAGGACTACAACACCCTCGCCTTCGAGTTGGCGCTGCGTCGGCCTACAGACATGGAACAAATCCGATCGGTCCAACGGAGCAGGATCACCAACGCCGACAGGCTGGCACGCTTCGACTTCGTGTGGTCGGCCCTATCCCCGGACAAGGACGTGCGGGACTCCGTATTCGTATCCTTGCTTGAGCCCGGGAACCGCGCCACGGAGCCCTGGGCACAGGAAAGTCTGCGCCTGCTGAACCATCCGCTCCGGCAGGGGGATGCACTGGGCTACATCGTGCCGGCGCTGGATGAAATGCAGGAAATCCAGCGAACAGGCGACATCTTCTTCCCGAAGAACTGGATCGTCGCCACCCTCTCGGGCCACGACAGCCGCGAGGCCGCGAATCTCGTGCGAGGCTGGCTCGACGCCCATCCGGATTATCCCACCCTGCTCCTGAACAAGATCCTCCAGGCAGCCGACCCGCTGCTGCGGGATGGGGAAAAAGAATAAATTTAAGCCATGGAATACCTGTCAAAACAACGATACGACGAACTTGCCGCCGAACTGAAGTATCTGGTCAACGAAGCCTATCCCAAGGCGGCGGAAAATCTTGCGGAAATGAGCGCCCAGGGGGACCGGAGCGACAATGCGGGATACCGTGAAGCCAGGCGCATCCAGGCAAAGACCATCAGCCGGATCCGTTTCCTGCAGAACATCCTGGAGCATGCACGCGTGATCGACCCGGACGCCCTTCCCAAAGAC
>CADCCI010000133.1 GCA_902799895.1 uncultured Bacteroidia bacterium
CTCCGCCATCCGGACGAAGGTCGGCCGCATCGAAGAAAACCGTGTAGGTTTCGGTATGCGACCGGTTACGGTGCCGCAATAATGCGAAACCGTTCATCCGGCAGCGGGCCGCCACTTCACAGGAATTGGAAGACAGTTCCTGGTGCCCTTCGATATTGCTGCGCGCCGTCACGGGGACGGCAATCACCTGGGTATAATTCAGCGAAAGGTTATGGATCAGCCAGATACTGAAAGCCAACAGGAGCGAGAACAGCAGACCCGCAAGGTCCCTTCCCCGTGTCCTATTGCTGCTGGGCATCCGAATAATCCCGGACGAGGGAGTTCTTATCCACGCGCAGGCGGGTGTCACCATCCACCTTCAGCAGGACGTATTTCTCCTTGATTTCATCGACGGTTCCGTAGATACCGCCGGCGGTTACGACCTTGTCGCCTTTCTTCAGCTCATTGCGGAATTTTTCCAGTTCCTTCTGCTGCTTGCGCTGCGGACGGATCATGAAGAACCACATAACCGCAAAAATGGCAACCATCATGAGAATGAAGGAAGCACTGCCTCCCTGTTGGGGCGCTGCTTGAAGAATCGTTAACATATTCATATTATTTTATTTAAGGTAAAAAATTCTATAAAAGGCCACGGCCCGATTTCACCACCAGGCCCTCGGCGTCCATCTCTCCGATGAGTTTGTCCAGCAGGCCGTTCACAAAGGAGCGGCTGCGGGGCGTACTGTAAAACTTGGAGATCTCCACATATTCGTTGATGGTCACCTTGACCGGAATCTCCGGGAAGGTAACGGCTTCGGCCAGACCCATGGCAATCAGGGCCACATCTGTCGCGAACAGCCGGTCCTGTTCCCAATCCGACGTATGGGAGGCCACCATTTCCGAATAACGGCCATATCCCGACATGGCAGCGGTCAGGAGCTTGGTCACGAAATCGGCGTCGGCCGTACTCTTGTACAGCGGCGGAAGGGTCCAGCGACCGCCCTTGGCCAGTTTCTCCAGGGACTGGCAGCACAGGTTAAGGGCATAGGCCAGGTCGTCGTTCCACCAGATGCTCATATCCTCCAGGATGGACGCCAGTTCGGGACTGTCCTCGAATTCCTCCTCGAAAATGCGGATGAACAGGGCCACATCCTCTTCCAGCGACGTTCCGGGATTCTCCATATAGGCCCGGAAATAGTCTTTCGTGCGGATGGTGGCATACAATTTATACAGGAAGGCATCCTGCTGCTCCCAGGAAAGTTTTTTCTTTTCCAGCAGTTTCTGCAGGTCGATATCTTCCGCCAGCAGCGGTGCCAGGGCGTTCCGGGCGAATTTCAGGTTGGGGTTGCGTTCCTCCTCGGTGGGATTGAATTTCCCACGGGCCGCCTCGATGCGCAGGGCCGCCTCTTGCGTCAGCGGCGCCACGATTCCCAGCATATAGAGATACAAATCCTGCGTGGCCTCACAAGAGCAGGCCAGTTGTTTCAGCGCTTCTTTCAGGGTCAGGGCCGGATTCTCCGCATACGCATAGAGAATCTTGAAAGCCTTGATCCGCAGTATCCTTCGGTTGAGCATAAAATCTGTCAAAATATTTTTACAAAGTTATGCAGAATTTCAGAAATTTCCTTATTTTTGTGCATTGACTTATAAAACAACGAGTTATGTATAGAGAAGATGCAGAAGATGTCTATTCCAAACCGGTGCGCGCCGGCAAGCGGACCTACTTCTTCGACGTAAAGGCCACCCGTGGGAACAAGGACTTTTACCTTACCATCACGGAAAGCAAACGCAGACAAGAGAGAGACGGCAATTTTGTCTTTGATAAACACAAGATTTTCCTATACAAGGAAGATTTCGAGAAATTCAAGGATGGGTTGAACGATGCCATCGAGTACATCAAGGTGCAGTGCCTGCACGGAGCCCCCATCGTAGAACATGAGCATGTGGAGAGAGAAGAAGAATTTTAAATGAAAGACATCATTATTTACACTTGGCTGACTGCTGCCGCTGCAAGCGGTGGCAGTTCGCCTTTTTGGATGGGGGCCAACCAATACGGCCTCTTCCCGGAAGGACAATTTTCTACCGTCGCCCTGGTGGGTGCAAAACTCCCTTATAATGAGGAGAATACCATCCAGTGGCATGCCGGAGCCGCCGTGGCGGGCAACCTGTCCAGCCAAAGCGACATCTTCGCCGACGAATGCTATGCCGGCTTGCGCTGGAAGAAAATCAGCCTGGATGCCGGCCTGTGGAGACAGCACCAGCGCTATCTGGCAGACCGCCCTTCCCTGGGCTCCCTTTCGCTGACGGGCGGCAATTTCATCATGAGCGGGAATGCCCGCCCCATGCCGGGCTACAGCCTGGATATCGCCCCGTTCGCCGTTCCGGGCACCCGCAAAATTGTCTGGTTATTCGGCCGTTACGGAGATTATCGCACCATCGACGCCCGTTTTGCCAAAAACGCCTTGGTGCACAATACCCTCATTGGCGGACGCATCGATATCGGGGAGCGGCTCAAACTTACCGGCTCCCTCGAACTCTGGTCCCAATGGGGCGGAGACAGCGGCTACAAACTTGGCGATGTCAACTTGAAGAACTACTTGAAAATCATCACCTTCTCCTCCGGCGGCGACGATTCCTCCGCCGGTGCGCAGGAGAGCCGGCTGGGCAACCATATCGGTCTGAAATCCTTCCAGCTCAGCTACCGGTTCGACACCTGGACCCTGAACCTCCAGCAGGATTCCCCGTTTGAGGACAAATCCGGCCTGTATTTCCAGAACTTCCCGGATGGAAACTGGACGGTACACGTCCAGCGCCACAACCGCAGGGACTGGATTACGGACGCCCTGGTGGAATTCCAGTATACCCGTTCCCAGTCCGGAGAAGCCCACGACCGGCCCGCCACTCCCGAGGAAAAAGCGGCCCAGGACCCTTCCGACCCGTATTACGGAAAAATCATCCTGGGAGGTGATGACAATTATTTCAACCACGAAGATTACCGTAGCGGCTGGACCCATTACGGCCGTGTCAACGGTACGCCGCTCTTCCTGTTCGACCCTTCCCTGATCATGACCGGGTCCTACGTTGTGGGCAACTGTCCTGTCTGGAACAACCGGCTGGTGGCCCTCCACGCTGCCTGCAGCGGCTATTTGCTGAAAGATGAACGGTATCCCTACAAGTTGATGCTGACCGGAACCCGCAACTGGGGCACCTACGACCATCCCTTTGAGCCTGTGAACCAGATTTATACCGGCTTCACGGGAGAGGTGGACGGTGTGCTCCGGTTCGCCCGCATCACTTACGGCCTGTTTGCCGATTTCGGAGATGTTTCCGGCAACCATATCGGCGCCCAGGTGGGCCTTCGTTTTTCCTTTTTCAAAAAATAATTCGTATCTTTGAAAAATTGACCACAAAGATATGAATTCAATATTTATCAAAAACGTCACCGTCGAAGGACGTCCGAGCGATATCGACATCCGGGACGGACGGTTTTTCCGCATCGGTCCTGCAGGAACCCTTCCTGCACCCGAGGGCGTAGAGGTCCTGGATGCAGGCGGGCAGGTGGCCTTCCCCGGCTTCATCAACATGCATACCCACTCGTCCATGAGCCTGATGCGCGGTATCGCCGAAGATGTCCGCGACCTGCATGAATGGCTGGACGATATCTGGGTCCTGGAATCCAAGATAGACGGAGATTTCATCTACTGGGGCACCAAGGTGGCCTGCCTGGAAATGATCAAGACGGGAACCACCACGTTCAACGACCAGTACTGGATTCCGGACGAAGCCTGCCGGGCCGCCAAGGAAATGGG
Organism: uncultured Bacteroidia bacterium; assembly: GCA_902799895.1. Taxonomy (GTDB): domain Bacteria; phylum Bacteroidota; class Bacteroidia; order Bacteroidales; family UBA932; genus Cryptobacteroides. Next base: position 3,789 of record CADCCI010000133.1, read on the forward strand.
GGTTCGTCCGGTCCTTTCCTATGTGCTGCTGGACCACGGAGACCCTTCGGCCGTCAGCCGCCAGCGGGAAGAATGCGAGCAGCAGTATGAGCGATCGCTCCGCTGGGAGGGAGATGCATTGTTTACGGTTGCCCCCCACGCCATCTATACCGTTAGCGAATCCAACCTGATCTGGGCGGCGGAATTCGCCCGCAAACACGGTCTCAAAATCCATATCCACTTATCCGAGACCCAGAAGGAAGTTACAGACTGCCAGCAACTTCACGGCGGTCTCTCCCCTGTTGAATACCTGGATCGGCTGGGTATCCTGGGCCCGGATGTCATTGCCGCCCACGCCCTCTGGCTCAGCGACAAAGACGTAGAGATCCTGGGACAGCGGGGCGTCTCCTGCGTGCACAACATCAACTCCAACACCAAGCTCGCCTCGGGGTACAAATTCCG
>CADCCI010000134.1 GCA_902799895.1 uncultured Bacteroidia bacterium
GAGTTCGCCTGCGGCGTGAGCGCCTATCAGCTGGGTGTGAATCCGTTCAACCAGCCCGGCGTGGAGGCCTACAAGAAGAACATGTTCGCCCTCCTGCACAAGCCCGGTTACGAGAGCCAGGCAGCTGCGCTGGAAGCTCGTCTGAAATAGTTTTTTCGCGCAGTGGCCCATCCCTGGCAGGATACCCTTCCCCTGGAAGATGCCATGCGCCTTTCGGGTCCGGTCGCCTTCAACATCATGTTGAAGCCGGCCGGTTCCCTTTGCAACCTGGACTGCCATTACTGCTACTACCTGGACAAGGCCGAAATCTACGGGGGACGCGAACCGCGGATGAGTCTGGACATGCTGGAGACGGTGGTGCGGGAGTATATCCGGGCGAATGATGTGCCGGAAGTTACCTTTAACTGGCACGGGGGCGAGCCGCTGGTGCTGGGCCTGGATTTCTATCGGAAGGCCCTGGTATTCGAACAGCAATACGCAAACGGGAAAATCATCCACAATACCCTCCAGACCAACGGTACCCTGCTTACCGAAGAATGGGCCGGTTTCCTGGCCCGGGGCGGCTTCCTGGTGGGCATCTCCCTGGACGGGCCGGCGGCTGTCCACGACCGTTACCGCAAAGACAAAGGCGGGGCGCCCACCTTCGACAAGGTGCTGCGCGGCATCCGCCTGCTGCAGCGTGCCGGCGTGGAATTCAACACCATGTCCACGGTGAACAAGGCCTCGGAAGGACGGGGAAAAGAAGTCTATCGATTCCTCAAGGAAATCGGCAGCCATTATATGCAGTTCATGCCGGTGGTGGAGCATATCCGCTACCCGCTGGACGGCAAGGGCAAACCCATGAAATTCGCCCGTCCCTTTATTGTGGATCCGGCCGAGGAAGGCGCCTCGCTGGCGCCCTGGTCGGTGGGCGACGTAGCCTATGGAAAATTCCTCTGCGATATCTTCGACGAATGGGTCTGCAACGATGTGGGCCGCTTTTTCGTGAACATTTTCGATGCCGCCCTGGCGCTCTGGTACGGGGCGCAGCCGGGGACCTGCGTCTTTGCCAAAACCTGCGGCGGAAACTCCGTGCTGGAGCATAACGGCGACCTGTATTCCTGCGACCATTTCGTCTATCCGAAATACCGGCTCGGCAACATCGCAACGGACGATCTGCGCGCCATGATGCGTTCTTCGGAGCAGCTGAAATTCGGCGTGGACAAACGGGGATCCCTCCCTTCCAAATGCTCCCGGTGCAAATACCTGTTTGCCTGCAACGGGGAGTGCCCCAAACATCGTTTTACGCGTACGGAAAACGGCGACACAGGGTTGAACGCCCTATGCGCCGGTCTCTATAAATTCTTTGATCACGCGGCCCCGTACATGGATCGGATGAAGGACTTGCTGAATGCCAAACTGCCTCCCGCAGCCGTCATGCCGTGGGCGCGTGAACGCCTTCGCTGATTTATTTCTTGTTTTTCGCTTTTTTCACCGCTTTGGCGGCCAGTTTCTGACAAAGGGCTGCCGTTTCGGGGGAAACCTCTTTGTCCGTGCCTTGCAGGCGGGCGGGGTTGCCTTTTACCTTCTTGCCCAGAGTCGGACGGATCAGGGCCTCAAACCAGGTGCAGGCAGCCAGGTACCGGCCCACGGAATAGCTCAGGTGGAAGCCATCACGGGTGAGTTCCTTCTCTCCGGAGATGGAGGTGCCGCGGCCCATCTGGATGGCGGGACCGCAGGGGATGACCACGCGGATATCCTGGTCTTTTTTCAGCCGGGTCACGCAGTCGCAGATGGCATTGTACATCTTCAGCTGGTCTTTGTCGTACCATTTGAAATGCTGGTGTCCCGAGGTGGTGGCATAGGCCCAGGTCTGGTGCCAGCCAATGGCGGCATCCGGGTTGGAACAATGCGCGCGGACAATCCCGATAAGTTGCTCAAGATAAGGAATATAGCTGTCGTATAATCCGGCGTATCCCGAAGCTTGCTGCAGGGTGATGATGTCCCAGTCTTCGTCTTCGATTCCGTCCAGGATGCTGGCTTTTTTGCTCACGGTCACCCATTCGTTATTCGTGGATTTGTAGTAGATATAGCTCCGGAGTCCTTTTTCCTTGAAGGCTTCGTATTCCTGGCAGTGGCGCTCCAGGGTGCAACCGCCGATATACAGCCGGGCCACAATGACATTGTGGATGCCGGCACCTTCCAGCAGGGCGGGGAGTCAGGGTCGCCGCCACCAGGCACACGACCGAAATAAAAAGAAGTCTGATCTGTTTCATATCATTGAAATCGGTTTCTACAAAGATAGTCGGTATTTCCCGAAGAAGCAACACCCTTTCCTAGTATTTTTGACTTTGACAGGGCTTCTTTCGATGTGTGTCCGGATGTGAACAAAAAATTGTCCTTCTTCATATATTTTTGTATATTTGTATCTAATATGGAGAATCGTTATACAAAGGATAATAAATACTATCAGGAAACGATCATCCCGTGCTACGACGCGGATGCTTCGTTCCACTTGAAACCGGCCGCGTTCATGGACCTGGCGCAGGAACTGGCCTACTGGGCTGCCGGCGAGTTGGGCTTTGGTTTCGACGACCTGCAGACCCACGGCACGGCCTGGGTCCTTTCCCGTATGCACATCCGTTTCACCGATATGCCCCTCTGGCGGGACAAAGTCCGCCTGATTACCTGGCACAAGGGCCTGGAAGGTCTGTTTTTCCTGCGTGACTTCCGCATGGAAGACGAAACCGGGAAGGAGAGGGTGGCCTGCACCAGCTCCTGGCTGGTCGTAGATGCCCAGACACACCGGCTCATGCGGAGTGACCGTCTGGAAAATATGGTCCAGCCCGATACACAGAGCCCCGACAACGCCATTGAGGCCTCCTGCCCCAAGGTCCAGCTGCCCCGCGGTGTGGAAGCGGAAAAGACAGGGGAGCACCGGGTCTCTTATTCCGACCTGGACATCCTCGGGCATACCAACAACGCCCGCTACGTGGTATGGGCAATGGACTGCATCGATCCTGCGCAGACCGCCGATGCCCGCGTCAAGGACTTGTATATCAACTTTATCAAAGAAACCCGCCTGGGAGATGTCGTGGAACTCTTCTCCATCCACGATGCCGACGGCTGGACGGTAGAGGGAAGGGTGGAAGGCCATCCGGCTTTCTGTGCCCGCATTCAGTTTTAGCCATGTTTGAGTTACTGTATCCCGAAAAACCGGCCCCCGTTCTCCCGCATCCTTCTTTCCGGCCGCTTACCTTCCCGCTCATCGGGGAGATGCTGCCGCTGGTGGATGAACATGGTATTGTCATTGGACAGGCCCGGCGTTCCTGGTGTCACGGACCGGAAAAGCCCCTGCATCCCGTGGTCCATCTGCATATCCTGAACCGTGCGGGCGAACTCTACCTGCAGAAGCGTTCCTTGACCAAGGACTTGCTGCCCGGTTACTGGGATACCGCCGTTGGGGGCCATGTGGATTATGGCGAGCAGATAGAGGAGGCCCTCCTGCGCGAAGCGGGCGAAGAGTTGGGCTTCTATGATTTCAATCCCATCTATTTGGGAACCTATGTCTTTGAAAGTAAACGCGAAAAGGAGCTGGTAAACGTATTTGCCACGGTGGGAAACTTTACCCTGCATCCCGACGGTTCCGAGGTAACGGAAGGCCGGTTCTGGTCTTTTGCCGATATTGATGCCGCCACGGGAAAGAAGATCCTCACACCCAATTTCGAGGGCGAATTCAAACAGTTCCGTTCTGCATTGCAAGCTTTGTTATAATATGGAAGAACAGATAGCCAAATTCATATCCGACCAATTGTCCGTCTGGCCCGAAGTGGCTGCCCGGTTCCGCGCCCTCAAGCAGGTCCGTACCCGGAAACTGACTGTGAATGGCCTGGAAACGACGCTCCAGTTCAACCCGGACCGTATCCGCTCTTCGGTGGCCGAGGTGGAACATATCCAGCGTCCCTGCTTCCTCTGTGCCGATAAACAACCGGTCGAGCAGCACCGGATTCCCTTCGAAGGCCGCAAGGGAAAGAAGTATTACATTACCATCAACCCCTATCCCATTTTTCCGGAGCACCTGGTGATTTCCCGCTGCGAGCACGTTCCCCAGTCCATTTGGAACAATTTCGTGGATATGACGGACCTGGCGCACCATTTCCCGGATTATACCTTCTTCTATAACGGTCCGCATTGCGGGGCTTCCGCGCCCGACCACCTGCATTTTCAGGCGATGCCGCGGGGCGGTACACCGCTGGAGAAGCAGGCCGATTCCTTGCTGGACCGGCTGAACAGCCGCGATGCGGGAGTTCCCAACGGGGAGGAAGGGGTCGCCGTTCCGGCCACTCTGGCGGGCGATATTGACTATGTGTGCTCCGTCCAGGAGGCGCAACTTTATCACTATAAGCATTTTACGCGCGGAGTCTTTCTCCTCCGTTCGCGCACGTCCAAATCGCTCGCGAAACTTTTCTACCGCCTGCTGGACTGCGCTCCTTGGAAAGACGGAGAGGATGAACCCCGCTTCAACCTCATCGCCTGGTATAAACCCTGCGGAAAGACCCGCCGGCCCGAAGGTCATACCCACGGGCTGGCCGAATACGAGTATCGCGCCATTGTCCTGTTGCGCGGCGAGCATCGTCCGCACCATTATTTCTCCGAAGGAGCCGACCACCTGACCCTGAGTCCCGGCTGCGCCGATATGTGCGGCCTGTATGTGATGCCGGTGCAGGAGGAGTTTGAACAGGTGGATCCCGCCACGCTGGAAGCGGTGATGGCGGAAGTATCCCTTTCGGCCGAGGACGAAGCCCGCGTGCTGAACCGCCTTACCCGCACCCAGCCCACCCTGCAGGTGGGCATTATGTCCGGCGAGGAAATCGCCTTTGAGATGATCTCGGACGGTGCCGGCAAACAGAAGGTGCGCTATCGGGACGGCAAAATCGACTACAACGGCGTGCTGTACGATGAACTTACGTTCGATGCGGTCACGCCCTCCAAGATGTTTGCCGAACCCTCCTTCATCCTGTACGGGGTGACGATCGGCGTGGATTTCCACTGGCAGCGCCTGCAGGACCAGACCTTCGCGGGGGTGCTCAAATTCATCGTGGAAGACGGAAAGGTGGTGGCGGTGAACGTCATCGGGGTGGAAGATTACCTGCTTAGCGTCATTTCCTCCGAGATGAAGGCCTCCGCCTCGCTGGAATACCTGAAAGCCCATTCGGTCATTTCCCGTTCCTGGGTGATGGCCCAGATTGCCCATAAGCCGCAGGTTGCTGCGGCCGCTCCGGCACCCGTTCCGGAAGGGGAGGAATACATCCGTTGGTTCGACCACGACGATCACAAACACTTCGACGTGTGCGCCGACGACCATTGCCAGCGCTACCAGGGTTTGTCCATTGTAATCGGCCGCACAGTGCGTGAGGCCATCGACCAGACCTGGGGAGAGGTGATGATGTCCGAAGGGGAGATTGTGGATGCGCGCTTCTCCAAATGCTGCGGCGGCGTGATGGAGAAATTCTCCACCTGCTGGGAAGACAAGGATTATCCCTACCTGGTGGCCCGGCGCGACGGCGAGCGGCAGGAGTTCCCGGACCTGACCGATGAAAAAGAGGCCGCGGCGTGGATCGAGGGCAGTCCCGACGCCTTCTGCAATACCCACGACAAGGCCATCCTCTCCCAGGTACTCAAGGATTACGACTTGGAGACCGAGCATTTCTACCGCTGGGAAGAGCGCACATCCATCGATGCCCTGTCCGAGCGCATTGCCCGGCGCAGCGGCATTGATTTTGGCCGCCTGAAGGCCCTGGAACCCCTTGAACGGGGTGTCTCGGGCCGCTTGAAACGCCTGCGTGTAGTGGGCGAAAAACGGACCATGACCATCGGCAAGGAACTGATTATCCGCCGCTGGCTGTCCGAATCACACCTGTACAGTTCTGCCTTTACGGTGACCTTTACCCCCGACGAGGTGATTCTCCGCGGCGCGGGCTGGGGCCACGGCGTGGGCCTGTGCCAGATTGGCGCGGCGGTTATGTCGGCCAAGGGTTACGACTACCGGCAGATCCTGCAGCATTATTACCCTGGACACGAATTGAAAACCCAATAATACATGATGAATCAGACTAAGACCAAAAGCCCCTGGTGGTGGGTGCCTTCCCTGTATTTCGCGGAGGGTATTCCGTATTTCCTGGTGAACAATATTTCTGTGATGATGTTCACGAAAATGGGTGTTCCCAACGGTCAGATGGCTTTTTTTACGACTTTGTTGTATTTTCCCTGGTTCCTGAAAGGGCTTTGGAGCCCGA
>CADCCI010000135.1 GCA_902799895.1 uncultured Bacteroidia bacterium
TATAAGAAATAAACTACACATCACATATGGCAAAAGAAATCAAGTTCTCCCTGGTTTACAGGGACATGTGGCAGAGTTCGGGGAAATATGTTCCCCGCGTGGATCAGTTGGTAGAAGTGGCTCCGGCCATCATCGACATGGGCTGTTTCGACCGCGTCGAGACCAACGGCGGCGCTTTCGAGCAGGTTAACCTCCTCTTCGGCGAGAATCCGAACGTGGCGGTACGCCGCTGGACGGCACCCTTCCACAAAGCCGGCATCCAGACCCACATGTTGGAACGCGGTCTGAACGCCCTGCGCATGAATCCCGTTCCGAAGGATGTACGCGACCTGATGTTCGTGGTCAAGAAAAAACAGGGAACCGATATCGCCCGTTCCTTCTGCGGCCTGAACGATCCGCGCAACCTCCGCGGCTCGGTGGAAGGGGCCAAGAAAGGCGGCATGATTTCCCAGGTAGCCCTGTCCATCACCCACTCCCCCGTCCACACGGTGGAATACTACATGGGCATCGTGGACAAAGTGGTGGAATACGGCGCCGACGAGATCTGCCTCAAAGACATGGCCGGCATCGGCCGTCCTACCTTCCTGGGTGAGTTGGTCCGCGATATCAAAAAGAAATATCCCCATATCAAGGTGCAGTACCACGGCCATACCGGCCCCGGCTTCTCGCCAGCTTCCATGCTGGAAGTGGCCCGTGCCGGCGCCGACTACCTAGACGTAGCGGTGGAGCCGCTTTCCTGGGGGAAAGTGCATCCGGACGTGATTACCATCCGCGAGATGATGAAGGCCGACGGCTTCCTGGTGAAAGACCTGAACATGGACGCCTACATGGAGGTTCGCCGCCTGACCCAGAAGTTTATCGACGATTTCCTGGGATACTGGATCAACCCGTCCAACAAGGTCATGACCTCCCTGCTGGTGGGCTGCGGCCTACCGGGCGGCATGATGGGCTCCATGATGGCCGACCTGAAAGGCTTCCAGGGTGCCATCAATGCGGCGCAGCGCGCGCACGGTCGTCCCGAGATGAGCCTGGACACCTTGATGGTCAAGCTCTTCCAGGAAGTGGAGTATGTGTGGCCGCGCCTGGGCTATCCGCCCCTCGTGACCCCGTTCAGCCAGTATGTGAAGAACACCGCCCTGATGAACCTGTTCAACATGCTCAGCGACAAGCCGCGCTGGACCACCATCGACAAGGACACCTGGGGCATGATCCTGGGCCACATGGGCACCCTGCCCGGTCCGCTGGCCCCGGAAATCATCGACCTCGCCAAGGAGAAGGGCCTGGAATTCACCACCTGCAACCCGCAGGACAATTATCCGGACGAGCTTCCCAAGTTCCGCGAAATGATGAAGGAAGAGGGCTGGGATCCCGGTCAGGACGACGAGGAGCTCTTCGAGTTTGCCATGCATGAGCGCCAGTACCGCGACTACAAGAGCGGTATCGCCAAGGAGCGGTTCAACAAGGAACTGGCCGATTTGAAGGCCAAGGCCGGCGCCCCGATCGAGGTGGTTCGTCCCGTGGTGGAAGTACCCCGTTTCGATATCGGCAAGTACACCGAGAAGTATCCCGCCGCCGTTCCGGTCCAGGCGCCCGCCAAAGGCCAGCTCCTCTGGCAGGTGGATGTGGACGATGCCTCTACCGCTCCCGCCGTGGGTACCGCCGTCAAGGCAGGTGACACCATCGGTTATGTGCAGACCTGGTACGGCATGGAACCGCTCGTGAGCGCCATCGACGGACACCTCATTGCCGTCCCGCTGAGCCAGGGCGCCGCCGTTGCCAAAAACGAAATCGTCGCGCTGATCGGATAAATCAGGCCCTCACCTGGCCGGAGCCGGTGATGAGCCACTTGGTGGTCGTGATTTCCTCAAGGCCCATCGGGCCGCGGGCTCCGAGTTTCTGGGTGCTGATGCCGATTTCGGCGCCAAGACCGAACTGGGCGCCGTCGGTAAAACTGGTCGGGGCGTTCACATAGACACAGGCTGCATCTACCGCCTGCTGGAAAGCGGTAGCAGCCGCCGGATCTTCCGTCACAATGGCTTCGCTGTGACCGGAGCCATAGGTCCGGATATGGTCCAGAGCCTCCTGTAGGCTGTCCACCGTCTTTACCGCCAGTTTATAATCCATGTATTCCGTACCGAAAGAATCGGGACCGGCCGGAAATAGCCGGGCTGCAGGATAATGCCCTAAAAGCGCGTTATACGCACGCGGATCGGCATACAAGGTTACCTTTTCCGCCATCTCCCCTACCAGCGCAGGCAGGTCGGCAAGCCGCGAAGCGTGAACGATGAGGCAATCCAGGGCATTGCAGACACTTACCCGGCGCGTCTTGGCATTGGTCACGATCCGGATTCCCTTGGCCAGGTCTCCCGCCGCGTCAAAATAGGTATTGACCACGCCCGCCCCCGTCTCGATGCAGGGAATCCGGGCATTGTCGCGGACAAAGCTAATCAATTGCTTTCCTCCGCGCGGAATCACCAGGTCCACAAATCCCACGGCCGATAGCAGTTCCTGCGCCGCCTCGTGCGTAGCCGGAAGCAGGTTCACCACATCGGTATCCACCTCCATCGACTCCAGCACCCGTTTGATGAGGGCTACCGCCGCCAGGTTCGATTGCTGCGCGTCACGGCCCCCTTTCAACAGGCAGGCATTCCCGCTCTTGAAGCAGAGGGAAAACACATCGAAAGTAACGTTCGGGCGCGATTCGTAAATGACCCCGATCACCCCGAACGGGACGCTGATCTTCTTGAGCTGCAACCCATTCGGGAGCACCCGGTCCGTCAGCACACGCCCCAGCGGATCCGGCAGGGTGGCCACTTTCCGCATATCGGCCGCTATTCCCGCCAGCCGTTCCTTCGTTAGCTGCAGACGATCATACAACGGGTCCGGCGGTTCCCGATTCAGCAGGTCTTCGGCATTGGCTGCCATCAGGGTATCTGCTTCCGCCACAATGGCATCGGCCAGCCGGAACAGGACGTCATTGCGTGCCTGATCCGACAAGGAAGACAACTTCAGCGAAGCTTTTTTGGTTCTGTCAAAGAGGAGTGCGTTCATTTTTTGCTGGGTTCAAATTCGGTATGAATCATTTTTTCGGGCGATGCGAGCACCCCGGTCAGGATGCCTTCACGACGACCGTTGGCGATAATCACGCGAATCCCGGATGCGGCCAGGTTACGGGCCACCTGGCACTTGGAGGTCATGCCTCCGCGACCGGCAGAACTCTTGGAAGCGCAGATGCCGCCCTCCACGGAATCGTCCGGCCGGATGAGCGGAATGACCCGCGAGGTCGGAAGGGACGGATCCCCGTCGAAAATGCCGTCCACATTGGTCAGGATGATGAGGGTCTCGGCCCCGATCATCCCGGCCACGAGGCCGGACAGCTCGTCATTATCGGTAAACATCAGCTCGGTGATGCTCACCGTATCGTTTTCATTTACAATGGGAAGGACGCGGCTCTGCAGCATGACTTCCATACAGCTCTTCTGGTTGTTGTATTCCTGTCCTTCGGCGAAATTCTTCTTCTGGGTGAGCACCTGCCCCACGGTAATGCCGTATCCTTGGAACAACTTGTAATACAGGTCCATCAGGCGCACCTGGCCGATGGCCGAATACAGCTGGCGCTGCTGCACATCGGTAAGTTTTTCATCGCCCCGGATGAGCGAGCGGCCGCAGGCCACGGCACCGCTGGAGACCAGCACCACCTCGAAGCCTTTTTCCCGCAGCTGGGCAATCTGGTCCACGATGGCAGAAACGCGGGTGGTGTCCAATGCACCGTCGGAGCGGGTGAGCACGTTACTGCCCACCTTGACCACCACGCGGTGCCCCGCAGGAACCTTTACGGCCGCCAGGCCCCGTATGACCGATTCGCTGAAACCGGCGGCTTCCATGGCAGCCAAACCCCTGGCCGTGAGACCGTTCGGTGTGGTTACCCGGCCAATCTCCCCTTCGGTGTCATAGTCTTTGGCACCGACCAGGGCCGCCGCGCCCCGAACCGTCTGGCAGACCGCTTCGTTCTGGAGCACTTAGATGAGCTCCGCGTGGCGCAAAAACGGCTGGATGAGGCCGAGAGCCGCGTCCCGGACACTGTACTGTTAAGGGGCGTAAGGCTTCCGCTGGATGTGGAATATGCTCTAAAGG
>CADCCI010000136.1 GCA_902799895.1 uncultured Bacteroidia bacterium
CCGAACTGGATGAAGAACAACCGTCTGCTGGCGTAGATGGGATACCTCGGGGCCGAACGATGACCATGCGCAGGACAACATGGGCGCTAGTCGCCCTGCTGTCTTTCGCCGCTTGCCAGAAGGCCGATGTAAAGGAGCCGGAATATGGCCCGGACACCATCCAGGCCCTTTTACCGGAGACCAAAACCAGTTTCAGCGATGAAGGCATCTTCTCCTGGGAAACCGGAGACGCCCTGTCGGTTGCCGACGGAAGCGGTACCTTCAGCACCTTCACCCTGTGCCTGGGGGCCGGTACTTCCAAAGCGCAGTTTACGGGCACTTATCAAGACGGGACGCCGGGCGATATTGCCTACTCCCCTGTCGGTTCCCATAGCCTTACCCAGTTTGTCCTCCCCTCTACCTATACCTGGCAGGAAGGATGCTCGAACGCCCCGATGCTGGGCCGCCGCAGCAGCGCGGGATACGCCTTCCGCCACCTGGGCGGCGTGATGCGCTTCACCTTTAAGAATATCCCCGAGGATGCGCGTCCGTTCCACAGCGCGTCTGCGGCACCTTCGATATCGATTTCTCGCAGGACGATGCCACGATAGCCGCTTCCACCGGCTCCTCAACGGTAACGTTCACTTTCGATAAGCCCTCAAACCCGATGGTCTTCAACGTTCCGCTGCCCATGGGCGTATACGACGAATTTTCCGTATGGTTCGCCAATGCCTCCGGACAGGAAATCAGCGGGACACGCATTTCCGCCAACCAGGCAGTCAACCAGATTAGTCGCGGCACCCTGTTGTTGATGTCGGAAAGGGATATGGACACTTCACCCTGCCGGGGAGAGTTGAAATACTCGACCTCATCCACCCTCTCCTTCCGCTTTACGGGCACGGGCTTCGCCAACTTCGCCACGGATATTACCCATGCATACACGGTTTACCTATACAAAGATGCCGCTTGTTCCAACCTCTTGGTATCGTGGGACTTAGACGCTAATTTCTTCAATGCGACCGAGTATCTGCCCGCCTTCATCTTCTCCGGCCTCACCGCCGATACGGACTATTGGTTCCGGGTAAAAGATAAGACCGCATCGGTCACAAGCCTTCCGGTTCACGGACGCACGAAGTCCTTCACCCCGGTCGTTCCCGGCAGCGGGACCGCTTCCTTGGGAGATATCCTCCTGGCCGAAGATTTCAGCCAGTTCATCTGGGGCGGCTCCTTTGTCAACGGCGAGAATGCCGCCGGCTATTCTGCCAACAACCGCTCCAAAGCCACTTCCCTGAAACCGGCCACGGGCAGCAATCCCGTCGGGGATGCTACCTATAATCAATACCTGGTGCCCTGCAACACGGAAATGGGCTTGTTCAACACCCTGGGCAAGGCCATCCCGTCTACTCGTCTGAGCACCTGGGCCCAGATCAGCGAGGAAGGGACCAACCGTGATGCCGCCGTCTGCGTACGCCCCGGCTATCTGAAGGTAGGCGCCAACAGCCTCTGCGGCGTGGTGGCCACTCCGCCCCTGAACCAGCTCCCCGAAGGATATAACACGGTGCAGATGACCTTCGATGCACAGAGTTATTTCAACAACGGCATGGATGCCAAGGGGAACGATCCCCGGCACATCAAGATAGAAGTCGTAACCGGCGGCTCCGTGGGAACCAACAGTTATCTGTCCGGCTGTACGCGCATTCCCGCCATCGCCTTTGAACTCCACCCGGAAAACCGGATGAAGTCATATACGTTCGATATCCCCAATGTCCAAAAAGGCGACCGGATTGCCATCGGCGGCGACCCGGCCTACCGGACCGGCCAGGAGCGCTTCTACCTGGACAATCTGGTCCTCACCCTAAAGTCCAACGTGCCCGCCACCCGTCCGTCCGAAATCGCGGGAACGCCCATTCTGGCCTCCAGCACGGCCGCCGGGCAGATTACGAACGCCGCTACCGGAAAAGGCATTCCCGGCATCCCCGTAACGGATGGATACAAATATGTGCAGACCGATGCCAACGGCGTGTACCAGATGGCAGCCAACAGCAAGTGCCGATATATCTATATCTCGCTGCCGGCGGACTACAAGATCCCCATGAAAGGGAGCGCACCCAGCATCCCGCAAATTTACTCCCCGCGACGTTTCCGCAGCGGCAACTTCAACCGGAACGATTTCCAGCTGGAACCGCTGGACACCCCCGAGGAGAACTTCTCGATGATCATGATTGGCGATCCGCAGTGCAAAACGACCTCCAATGTGAGCCGCTGGCTGAAGGAATCCATTCCTTCCATGGTCTCCGTGGCCAAGGAAACGGATTCGTCCCACCCGGTGCTGTTTGCCATGACGCTAGGCGATATTACCCATGACAATACGGTCCAATGGGATCCGATGTATGCCTCCATGTCTTCCGTAAGCCTGGGCAACGGGCGCTATCTGCCTTTCTTCCAGACCATTGGCAACCATGACCACGATGCCGCACAATCCGTCTTCTACAATGCGCAAGAGAACTTTGTAACACGGTTCGGCCCCCTGGATTATTCTTTCAACCGCGGAAAAGTCCACATTATTTCTATGGACAATGTGGTGGGATACAATTCTACCGGATCTACCTGGCAGTACTATGCCGGTTACTCCGACGAGCAGTTTGAATGGTTGAAACAAGACTTGGAACTGGTAGCAGACAAGGCATCCAAGATGGTCATCCTGTGCGGCCATATTCCCTTCCGCGCCGGCGGCGGTTCCACGACCGGTTCCAATGTGAACAAGATCAGGCACTATGCCGATGTCCTGAACCTTCTGAAGCAATTCAAAGAGGCGCACCTGATGATTGGTCACACCCACTACAACCAGAATTACATCCACACCGGTTACAAAGCCGTGGGCGGACAGCCCATTTACGAGCACATCCATGGCGCCGCTTGCGGTTCCTGGTGGACCTGCCATTCCAACGCCACCGGCGGACCGAACGGCTATACCATTTATACAGTGGAGGGAGCCTCCATTACAGACTGGATTATGAAAGGCACCCGCAATGACTATGATTACCAGTTACGGGTTTATGACGGAAACCAGATCTACTCGGGCACCAAGGGTTATACCTATACCTGGTATGATGGCGGCACCGGCGGTTCCGCCAGTATCAAGGCAACGGGATACTACCCCCTCAAGGGCTGCTTCATAGCGGAGGTTTTCGACGATGAGAGTTTCTTTAACGGGACTTCCAACTGGAAGGTGGAATTCTGGCAGGACGGCAAGAAGGTGGGCAACTTTACCCGTGTTCCCGACGGAAGCTGCGGCCAGATTGCCATTACGGCGTATTACTTCAACGAAAAGTCCAAGAATACCGATTCCTGGGTCAACAAGACGGCCAGCCACTATTGGTACTATAAGCCTGCTTCGACCCTGCCGGCCAGCGAGAAGAAATGGGAGGTCAGGGTCATCCAGACCATCCCCACCAGCGGAAAGGTCCATACCTATACCCGCAGTTCGTTCACAACCGACTACTCCGAATTCTAGACATTCCTTCCAAAACTTATAAAAAAAAGACCTGTCACGAAACTTCCGTGACAGGTCTTTTAAGATGGGAGACTTTTTACTGCTCGTCCGGACCCTGGTCACCGCCGGGCTGACCGGCACCCGGTCCCTGAGGGCCACCCTGGCCGAAAGGACCCTGAGGACCGCCCTGGCCACCCTGGGCCTGCTGGGCCTGCTGATACATCGCCTCAAAGGCCTTGTTCAGTTCCTCGCTGTAACGGTCGATATCCGCAATGTTCTGCGCTTTCACGGCCTCCTTCAGCTGGTTCACGCTGTTCTCCACGTTGCTCTTCACATCGGCCGGGACCTTGTCGCCATTCTCCTTCAGGAACTTCTCGGCCTGGAAGCAGAGAGCATCGGCGTTGTTGATCTTGTCAATGCGCTCTTTCTCGGCCTTGTCCGCAGCCTCGTTGGCCTTGGCCTCGTCACGCATCCGCTGGATCTCATCCTCGGACAGACCCGAAGAAGCCTCAATGCGGATGTTCTGCTCCTTGCCGGTAGCCTTATCCTTTGCGGACACATTCAGGATACCGTTCGCATCGATATCGAAAGTAACCTCGATCTGAGGGATGCCACGCGGAGCGGGAGCAATGCCGTCCAGGTGGAACACGCCGATCTGTTTGTTGTCCTTGGCCATCGGACGCTCGCCCTGAAGGACGCGGATCTCGACGGAAGGCTGGTTATCGGCTGCCGTAGAGAAGACCTGGCTCTTGCGGGCAGGGATCGTGGTATTGGACTCGATCAGTTTGGTCATAACACCGCCGAGGGTCTCGATACCCAGCGAAAGCGGGGTCACATCCAGCAGGAGGACATCTTTCACGTCACCGGCCAGCACACCGCCCTGGATAGAGGCGCCCACGGCCACGACTTCGTCGGGGTTCACGCTGCGGTTCGGCTCCTTGCCGAAGAAGGACTTCACCAGTTCCTGGATCTTCGGGATACGGGTGGAACCACCCACG
>CADCCI010000137.1 GCA_902799895.1 uncultured Bacteroidia bacterium
GCGTATCCACGATATCCAGGAGAATCTCCCGGACCGAACGGCCGGTGTGGCCGCCGGCAGCGCCGAAACGGTTTTCCGCCGCCCAGCGGACCAGGTGGATGACCAGGGTCTTGGGCACCCCCGCGTTCACGCCGTACATGGACATCTGGTCACCGTTGTAGGTGCACCAGCCCAATGCCAGCTCCGACAGGTCGCCCGTCCCGATCACAATTCCGTTCTCCTGGTTCGCCACATCCATCAGGATCTGCGTACGTTCGCGAGCCTGTGCATTTTCATACGTGGCATCCATCACCTTGGGATCGTGGCCGATATCCCGGAAATGCTGCTCCACCGCAGGGACCACCGAGATTTCCCGCGCCGTTACCCCCAGGGCGGCCATCAGGTCCACCGCATTGCCCTTGGTGCGGCCGGAGGTGCCCAGGCCGGGCATGGTAATGCCCAGGATGCGGTCCCGGGACCATCCCAACTGGTCGAAGGCCAAGGCCGTTACCAAGAGGGCCAGGGTACTGTCCAGACCACCGGAAATGCCAATCACAGCCGTCTGGCAGCCAATGTGTTCCAGGCGGGAGACCAGGCCCGTCACCTGGATGGAAAGCACCTCGCGGGCGCGGCGGTCAATCTCGGCCGCATCCCCGTCCGGAACGAAGGGATGGGGTTCCACCGTGCGATACAGGGCGGCCTCGAAATCCGTTTCCGGCCCTTCTCCCAAATCCACCCGGATATAATTGTCCTGCAGCGGATGGCCATCGGGCAGAATGGCCTGGAAGGTATTTTCCTTCTGGCGCAGGACCGTCAGTTTTTCAATATCCACATCGGCCGTCACCGATGAACCGTCCATCCGGAAACGCTCGTTTTCGGCCAGGAAGGACCCGTTCTCGCAGATGAAGGAGGAACCGGCGAACACCACATCCTGGGTAGATTCGCCATAGCCCGCACCACAATAGACATAGGCGCTCACGGTCCGGGCACTCTGGCCCGCCACCAGGCTGCGGCGATAGTTGTGTTTCAGGAGGACTTCGTTGCTGGCGCTCAGGTTCACAATCACCTCGGCGCCGGCCAGGGCGTGGCAGGAAGACGGCGGGACCGGGGTCCAGAGGTCTTCACACAGTTCCACGGCAAAGGAGGCCTTTCCGATACTGAAGAGCTGAGCCGGGGCCAGCACACAGGTCTGGCCGGCATATTTCACCGTCTCGGGAGAGCCCAGGAAGGCGGCGCCGGAAGCGAACCAGCGGGCCTCGTAGAATTCGTTGTACGTAGGCAGATAGATTTTCGGGACCAGGCCCTTGAGCCGGCCGTTGCGGATGACGGCGGCACAGTTGTAGAGGTGCCCGCCGAACCGGACCGGAACGCCCACTACGATGGTTACCGCCTTGGCGCGCGAGACGCGCACAATCTCCTTGGCAGCCTCTTCCGCCTTGTCAATGAGCAGGTTCTGTCCGAAGCGGTCCCCGCAGGTATAACCGGTCAGCGACAGTTCCGGGAACACGACCAGGGCGGCCTGTGCCGCATCGGCGGCCTCGATGGCTTCCGTGATGGTCTCGCAGTTGAAACGGACATCGGCCACCCGCACCCGGGGCGAGCAGGCCATGATTCGCAGATAACCGTAATCTCTCATATGCTGTTACGTTCTTTTTCGGAAAAATTTATCAATTACCAGGGCGATGGCACCGTCCCCCGTCACATTGCAGGCCGTGCCGAAGTTGTCCATCGTAATATACAGGGCAATCATAAGCGCCTGTTCCTGCTCGCCGAAGCCCAAAACCGATCCCAGCACACCCAGGGCCGCCATAATGGCGCCGCCCGGCACGCCCGGAGCCGCCACCATCATGATGCCCAGCATGAGGATGAAGCCGAGGAACATTCCCGCGTCGAAGGGCATGTCCTGCATCATCATCAGCGCCACCGCGCAGGAGACAATCTTGAGCGTACTGCCCGACAGGTGGATGGTGGCGCACAGCGGGACGGTAAAACCCGCCACCTCACCGGAAACCCCGTTCTTGAGGGTTTGGTTCAGGGTTACGGGGATGGTTGCCGCCGAGGAGGAGGTTCCCAGGGCGGTAAAATAGGCCGGCATCATCGTGGCTAGCAGCCGGAGAGGATTGCGGCGCGTAATGACGCCCGCAGCGCCGAACTGCACCAGCAGGAGGATGATGTGCATCAGGAAAATCACCCCGATGATGGACACGAACACCTTCAATACGCTCCAGGCCTGTCCGGTATAGGTCATGCTCAGGAAAATGCCGAAAATATAAATCGGGAGCAGGGGCAGGATGGCCGTTTCGATGGTCTTGACCACGATTTCCTTGAATTCGGAAGCCAGCCCCTTGAGCTGCTGCGAGCCGAAGAAGGCCATGCCCAGGCCCAGCGTAAAGGAAAAGACAAGGGCCGTCATCACATCCGTCATCGGAGGAATCTCGATGGTGAAATACGGCAGGACTTCTTCCGCCTGTGCGATTTCAGACACCGTGGGCCCGCCGGAAATCAGTTTCGGGAAAACCAGCACGCTGGTCAGGTAGGAGAAACAGCCCGCAAAAACGGTGTCCAGATAGGCAATCAGGGCCGTGATGGCCAGCAGCACGCCCGCCCCCTTTCCAATTTCCGCAATGGCCGGTGTAACCAGGCCGATGATAATGAGCGGAATCAGGAACTGGAGGAAATGGCTGAAAATGCTGTTGAACGTCGCAAAACCACGAACCACGACACCCGGCAGGAAACAACCGAAGCCGATGCCCAGGACAATCGCCACGAGAATCCGCGGCAGCAAGCCGAAATGAATCTCCTTCATCACGTTGGGTCTAATTTTCTCAAAGGTAGAAAAAAATCCCCAATACCAGTATAATAAATGAGAATTATTTGTTATATTTGCAAAGATTGCAGAGTTCCGGAATATGCTGGAAGATGTAAAAAAGAATATCGAACGGCTTATCGCTTTGTACGAGGCCCAGAAAGCGGAGTGCGAATCGCTCCGCGAGGCACTGGCGCAAAGCGAGCAACGGAATACGGACTGCAGAGAGAAGATAGCCGAACTGGAGCAGCAAATCGACACGATGAAACTCTCCGCGGCGTTTATGGCCCCCGCCGGCAGCAATGTCGTCGCCAAGGAAAAGATGGATAAACTCATCCGGGAGATCGACCGATGCATCTCCTTGTTGGAAAAGTAGGATGGAACAGAGTATAACCATAAAGATTGCAGGAACGGATTATCCGCTGAAAGCCAGTTCTCCGGAAATGGAGCAACTGATGCGGATCGCCGCAGAGACAATCAACAAGAAGATTGCCGCCTACGACGCCCGGTTCCCGGAGCGTTCCCTCGCAGACAAGCTTTCCTTCGTGGCGCTGAACGAAACCGTCAGCCGACTGGCCACACAACGCAAGATGGAAGCCCTCGCCGACGAAGCCGCGCGCCTGAAAAAGGACACGGACGACTACCTCTCCCAACTTTGACATAACAGAAACATCCCGCCGGTCCCGCGTGCTTATTTCAACAAAGTTCTTCGGAACCGGGCCCTCTCGCTCCAGGATGACAGGCCGGGCCTTCGGGT
This sequence comes from uncultured Bacteroidia bacterium, assembly GCA_902799895.1. Taxonomy (GTDB): domain Bacteria; phylum Bacteroidota; class Bacteroidia; order Bacteroidales; family UBA932; genus Cryptobacteroides. The sequence goes on from CADCCI010000137.1 coordinate 3,543, forward strand.
CCAGGGGCCTTTGTGCACCTGCACCGGAAGTCTGAAACGGAGCGGAACCCAAATCTTACATGGTAAGGTCTAAGACAAACGACCGGCGGTTTTTTCTGACGAAAACACTTAATTTACTATATATTCGTATGTTACAGTATTTGATAGGAGCCATCATTGGCGCAATCGCCGCCCTGGCTATCTACATAGTGGCCCGAAAGCTGCTGCTGAAAGGCCAGAAAGAGGCAATCCTCCGTGCCGCCGAAGCGGAAGGAGAACAGATTAAAAAGGAAAGGATCCTGCAGGCCAAGGAGAAATATCTCCAGCTCAAGACCGAGCACGAGCAGCATGTGAACGAAAAGAACAACCAGCTGCGCGAGGCCGAAAACCGGATCAAACAGAAAGAGAGCGCCCTGGGCCAGCAGAATGCCGACCTCCAGAAAAAGCTCCGCGACACCGAAACCCTGCAGAGCAGCCTCCAGGCCCAGCAGGAAAGCCTCCGCCGCAAGACCGAAGAATTCGAAGGTCTGCGCGCCCAGGCCAACAAACAGTTG
>CADCCI010000138.1 GCA_902799895.1 uncultured Bacteroidia bacterium
GAACGAGCGACCCCTACGTCCCGAACGTAGTGCGCTAGCAACTGCGCTACATCCCGATGCCCGAAGGCTGTTTCTCGTAGGCGAGCTTGTTGATGTAGACCTGGATACCGCTCTTGAGGTTCGAAGCCTTGTTCTTGTGAATCAGGCCGATCTTGGCAAGCTTGTCAATCATTGCATAGACTTTCGGTGCACGCTCCTCAGCGGCCTTCTTGTCTGTCGTGGTACGGATGTCGCGGATTGCGTTCCGCGTAGTCTTTGCATAATACCTGTTATGCAGTCTGTGCCGTTCGCTCTGGCGAATGCACTTCTTAGCAGATGCGTTATTTGCCATTATGTAACTTTTTTATATTTTTAGTAGTGGGTAGGAGAATCGAACTCCTATTGCGGGAATGAAAATCCCGAGTACTAGCCGTTATACGAACCCACCATACCGGTCGACCGTCATTTTGACGAATCGGATTGCAAAGGTATATATTATTTTTTACTCCGCAAAATATTTTTATCCCTTTTTCTCGTCCTTTTCGCCACTTCCTTCCCATTCAAAAGAATAGAGGAGAGACTCCACCTGACGCAGATAGTGACGCTTGTCATATTTGGGAGCGTAGACAAAGGCGTCGAGCACAATGATGTCTTTTCCGTCCTGGCTGTAGAAGGCGTGGAGGACGAAGGGACCGCCCATGTAGTCGTTCTCTACCTCCCAGAGACCCCGCATCTCGGCGAAATCGCGGCCCTTGTAGCGCAGGAAGCGCACCTGGGGAGTCAGGAAGGTGCTGGTGGTCATATAGGTATTCTCGAACATGCCCGGGACATTCTCCTTCAGGATTTCGTTGCGATGCGCCACCAGGCTCTCGCAGGAGAACGGGTCGGAATCGTCCCCGACGGGATACTTGTAAATCAGGACAACCTGGTTGGAATACTGTTTCTGATAGGCCACCCAGGCAAAGTTGTCGGTCTTCTTGCGCAGTTTGTAGCCGGAAGGGAAATGGACCTGTCCGCCGAAAATCTCCGCAATCTGCGGGGCGATGCTTTTCTCTTCGTACAGCAGCGTATTGGTGATAATGCGGTCCCGTTCGGCCTGTTCCAGGGCGCCCAGGATGATTTCGCTGTTCCGGTTCACGAGGGCCAGGGCCGAATCGGCGTTGGCGGCGTTGATCTGGATGACGCACTGCGGGTGGGCCCACACGTCATTGCGATAGGCGATGCCGTTGTCTTTGACGGCGGGCTCGATGTGGAAGAAGACAATGTTCCGGTGAACCTTGAACAGGTCTCCGAAAGCGCCGGGTGTAATGCTCACCAGGTTGTACATAGGCTCCCGCTGGGGGAGGAAGGGGCAGTCCTGCGTAAGCAGGTCGCGGGTCTGGGCGCCCAGGTTGCCTTCCCAGTTGTCTTTGTCCATAACCACGATTACTTCGCCGGCCTTGCCGCTCACGTTGGGCAGCAGGGTCTTGCCGGTCTGGCCGCAGCCAAGGGCCAGGACTGTTAGGATTGCGAGGGTAAAAAGCTGTTTCATAACGCGTTATTTTAATAATCTGCCAATATGTTATTTGAATAATCTGCCAATATCATTGCCGAAGGCCAGGAACATCAGGAGCAGGACCAGCACAAGGCCAATCATCTGCGCTGTTTCCAGGAAACGGTCGCTGGGTTTCCGGCCCGTAAAGATTTCATACAGGGTAAAGACGATGTGGCCGCCGTCCAGGCCCGGAATGGGCAGCAGGTTCATGACCCCCAGCATAATGGAAAGCAGGGCCAGGATCTGCAGGAAGGCGAACCAGTTCCAGCGGGAAGGGAAGACCTGTCCGATGGCGATAAAACTGCCCACGCCCTTGTAGGCGCCGGTGCTCGGGGTCGCCACCATCTTCAGGTCCCGCAGGTAGCCCCCAATGGTGCTGAAGGTGAGTTTGATTCCTTTGGGAATGGCCTGGAAGAAGGTGTATTCTTCGTGCACCAGGCCGGGAACCTGGGGAATCACCCCCACGTGTCCCAGCGAATCCACCGCCAGGGCAAGCGAAACGGTGTCTTTCCCGCGCAGGATGGAAGCGGTAAGCGTGGTGTCCGGATGGGCGGCCAGCACGGGCCGGGCATCCTGGAGGAAGGGGACCGACAGCGAGTCCAGTCCCATGATGCGGTCATCGCGCTGCAGGACGGCGGCATTGGCGGCATGGAGCACGGTGTCCACGGTAAAGGGGACGGCCAGGTCGAACATATCGGGCGTCTGGAGGACGCTGCCGATCATCCGACGGTCGATGTAGATATCCAGTGTGTCGTTCCCGCGCAGGACGGTAACCTTCCCCACATCGCGCCGTGCCAGGTCGGCCTGGAGCATGCCGAAATCCCGGGGGACGTAATCGTCCATCTTCAGGATGCGGTCGCCGTTGCGGAAGCCCATTTCCCGGGCCAGGCTGTTCACATAGATTGCATTGCCTTCGTTTTGGATATAGGTCTGTCCCCAGATGCCGGAAATGGCAATGTACACCGCAATGGCCAGGATGAAATTAAACAGGACACCGCCGGCCATGACCAGCAGACGCTGCCAGGCAGGTTTGGACCGGAACTCATCGGGCTTCGGCTCGTGCGAGAGGAATTCCTTGTCCATGCTCTCGTCAATCATGCCGGCAATCTTGCAGTAACCTCCCAGGGGAAGCCAGCCCATTCCGTATTCGGTCTCCCCGATACGGAAATGGAACAGTTTGAAGCCGCCGATATCAAAGAACAGGTAGAATTTCTCTACCCGGATGCCGAAGAGTTTGGCAAAGAGGAAGTGCCCCAGCTCGTGGAAGAGGATGAGGACGGAAAGCGCCAGGACCACCTGGAGGATTTTCATCAGCGCAACCATCAGCGGGCAATCTTTTCGATGAGTCCGTTTGCGCGGGCGAGGGCTTCCTCATGGGAGGAGAATACCTCTTCCAGCGTAGGCTGGGCGATGAAGGGAACAGTCGCCATACAGTCTCGGGCGATGGCGGGAATATCGTAGAAGCCAATCCGGTCTTGCAGGTAAGCGGCCACACAGGCTTCGTTGGCGGCGTTCAGGATGCAGGGGACATTGCCGCCTTTCTTCAGGGATTCGAACGCCAGGCCCAGGGCGGGGAAACGCTCCAGGTCAGGCTCCTGGAAGGTAAGGGAGCCCAGGGCTGCGAAATCCAGTTTCCGGTTGTTCAGCGGCAGGCGCTCGGGGAAACTGAGTGCCAACTGGATGGGCTCGCGCATGTCCGGGCAGCCCAGCTGGGCCAGGACGGCCCCGTCTTCAAATTCAACCATGGAGTGGATGACCGATTCGGGGTGCACCACTACGTGGATGCGGTCGGCACCGGTGCCGAAGAGCCATCGGGCCTCGATGACCTCGAACCCTTTGTTCATCATCGTAGCGGAATCGATGGTAATCTTGGCTCCCATCGACCAGTTGGGATGCTTGAGGGCATCGGCCTTTGTGGCGGTCTCGATTTGGGCTTTCGTCCAGTTGCGGAAAGGGCCTCCGGACGCCGTGAGGTGTATCTTTTCCAGTTTATTCCCTTGGGCGGCGAGCAGGCACTGGAAGATGGCCGAGTGCTCGGAATCCACCGGGAGGATGGGAGCGTTGCAGGAACGCGAACGTTCCATGACCAGGGAGCCCGCGGCCACCAGGGTTTCCTTGTTGGCCAGGGCGATGATCTTGCCCGCTTCGATGGCAGCCAGCGTGGGCCGCAGGCCGCTGAAGCCGACCATGGCGGCCACGACGATATCCACTCCATCGGCGGCGGCCAGGCTGCAGGCGGAATCAATGCCGCAGAATACCTTGCTGTCCGTATCGGCCAGGGCATCGCGGACCTGGGCGTATTTGTCCGGATTGCAGATGACGACGTTGTTTACGTCAAACTCGCGCGCCTGCTGGATGAGCAGGTCGCTGCTGTTGTTGGCGGTAATGAGTTCCACGTCGAAACGGTCCGGATGCTGCCGGACCACATCCAGGGTCTGGCGGCCGATGGACCCGGTGGAACCGAGGATGGCAATGTGTCTTTTTCTCATCAGAAGCTGATATAACGGGTGGGGTCGATGGCTTCTCCTTCGTGCCAGAGTTCAAAGTGGAGGTGCTCTCCGGTGGTCTGGGAACCGGTATTGCCCACCAGGGCGACGGGGGTTCCCGCCTTGACCTTATCGCCTTGGCTGCGAAGCAGTTCGCGATTGTGCCGATAGACGGAGATCAGGTTGTTTTCGTGTTGGATCATAAGGGAATAGCCCGTCTTCTCATCCCAGCCGGCGCTGATGACGGTGCCGTCCAGCACCGACATGACCGGTGTTCCCGCCGGAGCGGTAATATCGATGGCCGGATGGATGGCCGGGGTGAATCCCTGCGAAACCACGCCTTTGAGCGGAGTGAAGAAATGCATTCCTTCGATGGGCAGGTTGCGGGCGGCGCCACCGCTGACCTCAAACTGCTCTTCCCGGGCTACGTTGCTGCGCAGCAGGGAGTCCCGCTGGGCAAGTGCCTGGGCCTCTTTTCCTTGCGCGAGCAAATCGGCATGGGCCCGGACAATACTGTCTACCTGGATGGGCTCGCGTCCTTCCAGGATGCGGCTCAGGTTTTCGGTATAGAGTTCCCAGCGGTAAATGACGCTTTCCAGGGAATCCACCTTGATGGCATTCTGGATGGCGGCCCGTTTGGAATGGGCGTCCGGATAGCCCGGAAGGAAGGTTTTCAGGGGCGTGAAGGCGATGGCGGAAAAGACAATGGCGATGAGGACGAAAAGGGAGGATGCAACGGTCAGGAAGAGTCCCATCCGCGAGAAACGGAGGGTCCACAACTGTCGGTGCGTTTTGTCATCGGACAGCGTCATCCGGGACGTTTGCACTTTCTTGATTTGTTCCTTATTTCTTACCATACCTTGTCTTTTACGGAAATACAAATATAGCAAAATTCGTGCAAATTCGGGATTTTCCCGTATATTTGCACCGATGGACAGAATTGTAGGCATCGATTACGGCCGGAAACGGACGGGTATCGCAGTCAGCGATCCGCTCTGCATCTTCGCTTCGCCGCTCGAGACGGTGGAGGGAGCGAAGCTGGTTCAATGGCTGAAAGCGTATGCCGCCCGGGAACGGATTGTCCGTTTCGTGGTGGGTTATCCCATGAACCTGGACAACCGGCCCTCCGAGGCTGCCCGCGATGTAGACCTTTTCCTGAAGCAGTTGGAAAAGGCTTTTCCGGATGTTCCCGTAACCCGGGAAGACGAGCGTTTTACCTCGGTCCTGGCACATCGGGCGATGATTGACGGCGGCATGAAGAAGAGCGACCGGCGGGACAAGGCGTCGGTGGACAAGATCAGCGCCGCCATCATCCTGCAAGGATTTCTGGACCGTCAGGCTAATAACAAATAAGTATGGTACAACCGATTTATGTCTATGGCTCCCAGGTGCTCCGTGAAGTGGCGGCGCCGGTGGACCTGAACGATACAGAACATATCAAAACCCTGGTCCAGGACCTCAAGGATACCCTAGCCCAGGCCGAAGGCTGCGGACTGGCGGCGCCCCAGATTGGCGTCAGCGAGCGTGTCGTCATCGTGGACGGGGATGTGATGGCGGATGTCTATCCTTACC
>CADCCI010000139.1 GCA_902799895.1 uncultured Bacteroidia bacterium
AAGTCATCAAGGGGGAGCAGCGCCGGCAGACAAAGACGGTCTTGGCCAAAGTCTTCATCATCATCCAGAATGTGATCACCGTTGCGCTGATCTCCCTCGCCCTGGTGATGGAACTCCAATACAATCACATGGTCAATATGCCGATAGGGGCGGATGTGGATGAACTGTACTACATCTCGAGCGGAACGGTGGGGAAAGATATCCTGGCGCAAAAGCCCTATGTCGACAGGATCGGCACCAGCAACGGTTTCCCGAGCCATGGTCAAATGAATCTCTCCACGGTAGTCGAAGGGCAGAAAGTCTTCGTGGGTGTACTCCAATGTGACGAGGATGCATTCGACATGTTTGGTTTCGGGATGGTGAAGGATTTCGGAACCCCGAGGATGAACTCCCTGTGGTTCACAGAATCTGCAGCCAAGGTATTCTCCCTTGATGAAGAGAACCCCAGCCTGCCGAAGGCCTTTACATTTTTCCTGGGAAACTCCCATGTCGGAGGAATCATAAAGGATTATGCCGTCAAAGGTCCTTCCGAGGTGGAAGGCAACCAGATCGGCGTCGTGTCCATAGAGAATCTGGAGTACAACTCGACGGTCGTCCTGAAACTGAACCGCTTCGATGACGAAGTCAGAGCTGAACTGAAAGAGATCGGGCGCAGCGAGAGCCTCCGGTTCACGGGGGAGGAAGAATACGGGGAAAAGTATTACGGTTATATTCCGGAGCTGATCGAGAAGAGTATGGAATCGACGCGCAACTTCATCAGCCTGATCGAGCTTTTCATGCTCCTGGCGACCCTGATTTCCTTGCTGGGCCTGGTTGCGATGAGCGCCTATTATACCGGAATGCAGACCCGGAACATCGCCATCCGCAAGGTCTTCGGCGGCACCGTCACCTCGGAAACAGGACGTTCAGTGCGCGAATACATGATCCTGGTCGGAATCGCAGTCCTCATCGGCATACCTATTGCTATCTTCCTGTCCGAACGGTACTTGCGCCAGTTCTGGTATCGGATCGACCACTACGGCTGGGTATTTGTCGTCGGGGCTGTCATCGCCCTGGCCATCTCCTTCCTCGCTGTCCTCTGGCAGACGTTGAAGGCAGCCAAGACCAATCCGGCGGAGGAACTGAAGAAAGAATAGACATGAAGAGTTACTTGAAATTCCTCTCCCGCAACAAGCTCTACACCGCCATTGAGGCGGTGGGTCTGGCCGTGAGTTTGGCGTTCGTGATTGTGATCGGGTCCTCGCTTAGAGACCAGCTCACCATAGCGAGAGAGGTTCCCGGCGGCAAGAATCTTTACATCCTGGGGCCCAAGGGCATGCCTTACCTGGAGTACAGGGAAATGGAGGCCTTGGCTTCGCTGCCTGAAATCGAAGAGGCTGTTGCTTTTATACTGCCCAGGCTATCCGTGCAAGCGGGAGATGAGCTTTCGCGCGCCCCTGTTCTCGTTGCGGACACCCGGTTATTGGACCTTCTCCATCTCCGTGTCAAGGAAGGGAGTATTCAGTCTCTCTATGGCGGGCAGGGGATTGCCCTTTCAGAATCGGCCGCAGCCAGGCTCTTTCCTTTTACCGAAGCCCTTGGAAAGCATATCAGCATTGGTTTCGAAAGCTATGGAGAATATGGGGGTGAGAAGGAGAAAGCCGAGATTGTGGCCATTCTGGAAGATGCGGATTATTCCATTCTCGAATCTTTCGACGTGTTCTGCCCGATGGAAGCCGACCTGACCGCTCCGAAGGCGATCCGTGCTTCCAACAGGCGGGAAACAAGTGTCGAAGAGACGGTTCACGTGCTGGCTTCGATGGTGGATGGAGCCGACCTGGCGGCTTTCTCTGAGAAGTTCATCTCCTTGGTGGGACCTACCCTGGACCGTCGGGGCGGCGAAGACATAATGGCGACGGAATACCGGGAAATGTACTTTTCACCGGACGATATTTCCGGAATCCGCCAGGGTAACCGGCTCTATCTGAATGTTCTCGTCGTGCTCGGCCTGGTCCTGTTGCTATCGGCCATACTCAATTACATGAATCTTTGCTCGGCCGTTTCCGGAGCCCGGGCGAAGGAGATGGCGACAAGGCGCCTCCTGGGCGAAGGGAGAACGCACGTTTTCGGCCGTATCCTGTTGGAATCCATCGCATTCACGGCCGTATGCTACGTTCTGGCCGTTTTACTTGCTTGGGCGATCGTTCCCTATCTCAACAGCATCCGCCCCGAAGGGATTCCGGTAGCATTCCGCGTGTACCCTGGCCCCATGTTCTGGCTCATCTCGGTTGCAACCGTGCTTTTGGCAGGAGGCCTGGCCGGATTTCTTCCCGCCTGGATGCTTTCTTCCTTCCAACCCATAGAGGTGATCAGCGGGAACATCCGGAAACGTCTCAAGATGGGCTTCAACAAAGCATGTATCATCGCCCAGACCGTGCTTGCCGTCGTGCTGGTTTGCATGGCCCTTGCGTTCCAGGCGCAGCTGCGCCATCTCGAGACCCTGGATGTCGGCATTTCTCCTGCTGAGGATCTCTTCTATTACCATCCTTCCTCTTACGATTCCCGGGAGGTCCATTTGCTGGGAGACAGGTTTTCAACTTTGCCCGAAGTCAGGCGTATCGGCTACACGGACGGGATCCCGACTCATTTGAATACCATCACCGTGGGCCCTACAGAGGAAACGATGATCCACTTGATCATCTGCGACACACTAGCTTTCAGGCTGCTGGGGTTCCGGGTGAAAGAGGGATACACCCAGGTGAAACCGAATACCTTCTGGCCTACGGAAGAACTGGCCCATGAAGGGGGCGTCAACCGGGACAATCCCGATATCGACCGCCTCCTTCCGTCCGAACGGGACGAGACTTCCGAGATGGGCGGAATCCTGGAAACCTTCCGGCGTTTCGCGGCGAATACGGAGGATCCGTACGCCCGTTATTTTTCCCAGTCGTTCCCGGGTGTGCTGATTACCTCTACCCAAGAGTACCTGAATGGAATCCTGATAGAAACCGGTTCCGACCACGCGGCCTTCAAGAGGGATTTCTCGAGCATCGTCTCGCAATTTTACAAGGAAACGACAGGTTATTATGACCTGGGCAACTCCTGGGATAACCAATGCGGGTATCTGGAAGAAATCTTCGCGGCGGACTATGCGGATTTGCACCGTTATACGAAGATCGTCACGCTGTTCGCGCTGGTGGCCGTATTCCTGGCCATGCTGGGCCTCGTGGCCATCAGTACGTGGTTCGCAGCCCGGTATACCAAAGACATTGCCATTCGCAAGGTTTTCGGCAGTGAGATGAAGGGAGAAACCATCCGCGCCATCCGTTCCTACATGGTTCTGATCCTCGTCGCCATTGCGGTCGGCATTCCCGTTTCAATCGTCCTTGTCAGCCGGTTCCTGGAAAGATATGCGGAAAGGATCACGGATTACTCGTGGATCTTCGTATCTGCGGCGATGCTCGCCGTCCTGATCGCCTTCGTATCCGTCCTCTGGCAAACACTAAAGGCAGCGCGCACTAATCCGGCTGAGGAGCTGAAAAAAGAATAACACGGCGAAGCCTTACGGCTCCACCGTGTTATTACTCTTATCGGTTGTAAACCGTTACTGCTTGAATTTCAGGGTGATGTCCGCAGGGATCATCTCGATGCGCAGGTTGCGAAGGTCGATCTCGTAGTCTGCGCTGCGCTTCGAGTACTTGTTCTCGAACGCCAGGGCTCCGTCACGGTCACCGGTGGCCTGTGTCTTGAGGACGAAGGCGGTGAGATCGGAGAGAGCTTTTTCCATCTTGTCCAGATCCAGGTCATACTGTCCCGAAGGCTTGTGCTTGAAGGCACCGGCCTCGTTGAGATAGTTGTAGATGATCACGCTGCTCCTGCCGAGGGCAGAGGCTTCACCGAAGCGCTCTGAGCGGACGAGGGAGGCGAAGAAGGTGGTAAGAGCGTCATCCTTGGAGAAATAGTGGTTGCGGATGTTGAAATGCTTCTGCAGTTTGCTGACAAGGAGCACGCCGGCGGCATTTGACTTCAGCTCCTCGAAGGTAGCGGCGGCGC
>CADCCI010000140.1 GCA_902799895.1 uncultured Bacteroidia bacterium
GATCGATGCCGATGCCGAGAAATGCGGCAATAAGCTCTACTATGATTTCTGCCACGAAAGGCGCTATCCTTCCGCTTCCCTGGGGGAGCAGATCCGCCAGGCCGTGGACGACGCATACGACCGCCTGCTGGCCCCGTCCATTACCAATGAAATCTTGAAAGAGGCCAAGGAAAAGGCCGATATCGAATCCATCCGTGTTTTCGGAGAGAATCTGCGGCAGCTGCTGCTGTCCGCTCCCGTGGGACAGAAACGGACGCTGGCCATCGACCCGGGTTTCCGGAACGGTTGCAAGACGGTTTGCCTGGATGCCCAGGGGAACCTCCTCCATCACGAAATCATCTTCCCGCATCCTCCGCAGCATGAGAAGGTGAAATCCATCACGGCCCTTTCCGCGATGGTGGAGAAATACGGGATTGAAGTCATTGCCATCGGCAATGGCACCGCTTCGCGCGAGACGGAGGATTTCGTGCGCCGCGTAGGCTTGCCGGAATCCGTCAAGGTCTTTACCGTGAGCGAGGATGGGGCCTCTATCTATTCTGCCTCGGAGGTTGCCCGCGAGGAGTTCCCGGACGAGGATGTGACCGTGCGCGGTGCGGTATCCATCGGCCGGCGCCTTATGGATCCGCTGGCCGAGCTGGTGAAGATAGACCCGAAATCGCTGGGCGTGGGGCAGTATCAGCACGATGTAGACCAGAACCTCCTGCGCGAGAAACTGGACAATACCGTCGTGTCCTGTGTGAACAGCGTGGGTGTAAACCTGAATACGGCCAGCCCGTACCTCTTGAGCTATGTGAGCGGCATTGGACCGGTCCTGGCAGCCAATATCGTGGCCTGGCGTACGGAGAAGGGGATTTTTACCTCCCGTAAGCAGCTGCTGGACGTGCCGCGTCTGGGGGCGAAGGCCTTTGAACAGTGCGCCGGCTTCCTTCGTATCCGCGGGGCAGCCAATCCGCTGGATAATTCCGCCGTGCATCCCGAACGGTATGCGGTGGTAGACAGGATGGCGGCCGATTTGGGCGTTACCACAGCCCAACTCGTGGGCAACGCCGAACTCTGCAGCAAGATCAAAGCCGAGGATTATGTGGGGAAGGATGTGGGTCTGCCCACCATCCGCGATATCCTGCAGGAACTGGTGAAACCGGGGCTGGATCCGCGCGAAACGGCCCAGGAGTTCTCCTTTGCGGAGGATATCCGTTCCATCGAAGACCTGCACGAGGGGATGGAACTGCCCGGCATCGTGACGAATATTACGAATTTCGGGGCGTTTGTGGATATCGGCATCCATGAAAACGGCCTCCTCCATGCCTCGAAGATGCAGGGAATGACGTTGAAACTGCATCAGCGCATCAAGGTACGGGTAACGAATGTGGATTTGGACCGCCTCCGGATTTCCCTGGCTCCGGTCCGGTAGTGTTATGTTGGTAGATGAGTGTTCGTTCTAAGAGTAAGAAAGTAGCGGTTTATACGAGCTCCCTTCTGGCCATTGTCCTCTGGGGAATGTCGTACATTTGGAACGACCGCCTGCTGCGGTTGGGTATTCCCGTTGAGTATTTCGTTTATGTGCGGGTGCTGATGGCGGGTATGATGTTGTTGTTGTACAATATTGTCATTGGACACAATATCCATATTCACCGGAAGGATTCTTTCAAATTCCTGGCCCTGGCGGCCTGTGAACCCTTTATCTATTTCGTGTGCGAGACCTACGGCATCCAGCTGACGGAATCTCCCACCTACAGCGCCCTCATCATTGCTTCCACGCCGATTTTTTCCATGGTGGCGGGCATCCTGATTTTCCGGGAGAACCTTTCGCTGCTGAATATCCTGGGCGTGCTGGTCTGCCTGGGCGGCCTGGGAATGGTCACCTTCTCTTCCAACGAGACGGGCCAGTACTTCTTCCTGGGCATTATCCTGCTGCTGGTGGCGGTCCTGGCCGAGGTGGGACACGCCTCGTTTACCAAATCGCTCTCCGGTAACTACCGGGCCGAGGTAATTGTGATGTATCAGTTCCTGATTGGCTCGGCCTACCTGATGCCGCTCTTCCTGACCCGGGGCCTGAAGAATTTCGAGTACGACCTATACCTGTCGTGGGAGGTGCTGGAGCCGATTCTCTGCCTGGCCCTGCTCTGTTCCAGCCTGGCCTTTACCCTCTGGGTGAGTTCCATCAAAACGCTGGGCGTGGCCAAATCCAGTATCTTTATGTCCATGATTCCGGTGGTGACGGCTGTAGCTGGTTATCTGAGCGGGTCGGAAATCCTCTCCTCGCTACAGTGGGTGGGCATTCTCATTGCCGTCTTTGGGGTGGTTTTCAGCCAATGGGCCGGTAAACGAGCGGCTCGCCGGAAGGCGAATCGTTAAGGGTTTCCCCTTTCTCCACTACCTTTTCTCCGCGAAGCCAGACCTCCAGGATCCGGCCGGTGAACGACATTCCTTCGTAGGGCGTCCAGCCGCATTTGTAAGCCGGTTTCCCCACTGTCCATTCTGCTTTCGGATCGATAATCAGCAGGTCGGCATCGTAGCCGGGAGCCAGTTTCCCTTTGTTTTGCAGGCCGAAGATGCGGGCGGCGTTTTCACTCATAAGCGCGGCAACCTGCGTGAGCGGAAGGTCGGTCCGGGCCGCCAGGGTAAGCATGGCGGAGAAGGATTCCTGCACGGTGGGCATACCGGACGGGCAGGACAGGTAGGGGCGGGCCTTTTCGGCCGGCAGATGGGGGGCGTGGTCGCTGCCGATGGTGTCGATAACCCCGTTCGCAACGGCCTCGCGCAAGACTTCCCGGTCGGCGGCGGTCTTCACGGCAGGGTTGCATTTCAGGCGGCTGCCCAGCCGGTCATAGTCTTCCTCGCAGAACCACAGGTAGTTGGCCGATGTCTCGGCGGTGATGCCCGGGTTGTGGATTTTGGCGGCCCGGATCATTTCGGCTTCCTCTTTGGTGGAAACATGCAGCAGGTGCAGCCGGGTGCCTTTGGCGATGGCCATCTCCAGGGCGGCCATCGATGAAACAAGGCAGGCGCGGCGGGAGCGGATACTGCTGTGGAAGCGGATGGGAATGTCCTCCCCAAATTGTTCCTGCGCCTTTTTCAGGTTCTCGCGGATGGTTTTCTCGTCCTCGCTGTGCACCAGGATTACTCGTCCGGTCAGGCCGAAAAGCGTCTCCAGAACCTCCGGGCGGTCTACCAGCAGGTTGCCGGTGGAGGAGCCCATGAAGACCTTGATGCCCGCAGCTCCGGGGATTCCGGCCAGGGTGGCGGCATTGTCCGCCGTGGCCCCGATATGGAAACCGTAATCGGTCCAGAACCGTCCGCGGGCACGCTCCAACTTGTCTTGCAACGCTTCGGCCGAGGTGGTTGGCGGGAGGGTGTTGGGCATATCGATACAGGAGGTGATGCCGCCCAGCAGGGCCGCCCTGGATTCGGAGGACATATCGGCTTTTTGCATCATCCCGGGTTCCCGGAAATGGACGTGGGCGTCTATGCCGCCTGCCATGAGCACCTTCCCTTGCAGGTCAATGACTTCCGTTCCTGCCGGAAGGGGACCGCCGCACGCCTTTTCCACGGCATTCTCCCCATAACCTATCCCGCAGATACGGCCCTTATCTATGGCAAGGGCGCCTTGTTCGGAAGACGCCCCCGTTACAATCTGTGCCTGGGTGAAAAGGATCATTCCTGTCGGGGTTGCAGATCGCGGAACCGCAGTTTGATGACGCCCCAGAAGGCCTCTCCGAAGATACCGCTGCTCATTTTGGATTCCCCCTCTTTGCGGTTGATGAAGATGATGGGAACCTCGGCAATCTTGAAGCCCAGCCGATAGGCGGTATATTTCATTTCAATCTGGAAGCCGTATCCTTTCATCTCGATGGCGTCCAGGTCGATGGCTCGCAGCACCTTGCTGCTATAGCATTTGAAACCGGCCGTGCAGTCAAACACCTTCATGCCCAGCACTTTGCGGACATATACCGAGGCGAAGTAGGACATGAGGATGCGGCCGATGGGCCAGTTCACCACGCTCTACCGCGAGCCGATGGCCAGGTCGGCGCCACCCTGCGCGCAGGCGTCGTACAGGCGCTCCAGGTCGTCGGGGTTATGGGAGAAGTCGGCATCCATTTCAAAGACATAGTCGTAGCCGTGCTCCAAGGCCCATTTGAAGCCCGTCAGGTAGGCGGTTCCCAGTCCCTGTTTTCCCGTGCGTTCCAGCAGGAAAAGCCGCTCCGGGAACGCTTCCTGGAGGGTTTTGACGATGCCGGCCGTTCCGTCGGGGGAGCCGTCGTCTATGACCAGGATATGGTAGCCGCCCGCAAGGCTGAATACCTTCCGGACGATTTTTTCAATGTTCTCCTTCTCGTTGAAGGTGGGTATGATAACCAATTTGCTATGCTGCATGATACAAATATACGAATAAATAGTGTGAAATATTACAAAAATGTATAAATTTGTGAAATTAAAAGAACACTTATGAAGTCTATTTCTTGCTTTATTCCGTTACGGGACCGTGCTCAGGTTGGAGCAACCGTCTCGTGCCTGCTGGCAGAAAAGGAAGTCGCCGAGATCTATCTGCTGAAGACTCCGGAAGTAGAATCTGTGGCGATTGAGGGTTGCAAAGTTCTCGAGGTCCCGTCCTTGAATGGTACGGAGGCCGTGAAAGCGATGGCGTCGGTTTCCCAGACGGAATTCTCGTTGATTTATACCAAATTCACCACGTTGAGTTTCGGGCAGTATGCGTTGGAGCGGATGATCGCCCTGGCCGAGGATATGAATGCGGCCATGACGTATGCCGACCATTTCAACGTTGCGGACGGCGTCCGTACGCCGGCTCCCGTGATTGACTGTCAGATGGGTGCGCTTCGCGATGATTTCGATTTCGGCTCCGTCCTCCTGTATCGGACCTCTGTGCTGAAAGCGGCGGCCGCGCGGATGGACGTATCGTATACGTTTGCCGGTCTGTATGACCTTCGTTTGAAGGCTTCCCAGATTGGCCCGCTGGTGCATATCAGCGAGTTCCTGTATTACGATACCGAGACCGACACCCGTGCGTCGGGCGAAAAACTTTTCGACTATGTAAATCCGAAGAACCGCGGTGTCCAGGTGGAGATGGAAAAGGTCTGCACCCAGCATCTGAAGGATATCGGCGGCTACCTGGCTCCGAATTTCAAACCCATCGTGTTCTCCGACGAGGCGTTCGAGTACGAGGCTTCCGTGGTGATTCCGTGCAAGAACCGTGTCCGCACCATCGGCGACGCCATTGCATCGGCTTTGAACCAGAAGACTTCCTTTAAATATAATGTCATCGTGGTGGACGACAATTCCGACGATGGTACCGTGGATGTCATCAAGTCCTTCCTGTCGGATCCGAAGTTGGTTTACATTGCCCAGGACCCCACCTGGCACGGTATCGGCGGTAACTGGAATTCCGCCCTGCATCATCCCAAATGCGGCCGTTTCGCCCTGCAGCTGGATTCCGACGATGTATATTCCGATGAAAATGTGGTCCAGCATTTCGTAGATGCGTTCTATGCCCAGAACTGCGCCATGGTGGTGGGTACCTACCGCCTGACCGATATCGACCTCAATACCATTCCTCCGGGAATCATCGACCACCGCGAGTGGACGCCGGAGAACGGTCGGAACAACGCCTTGCGTATCAATGGTTTGGGCGCTCCGCGCGGTTTCTATGTGCCGCTGATGCGGGAGTTGAACTTCCCGCCTACGAAGTATGGTGAGGACTATGCCGTGGGTCTCCGCGTTAGCCGCGAGTACCAGATTGGGCGTATTTACGATGTGCTCTACAACTGCCGCCGTTGGGACAGCAATTCCGATGCGGCCCTGGATGTGGATAAGGTGAATGCGAACAATTTCTACAAGGATAAAATTCGTACGTGGGAGCTCACAGCTCGTATCGCATTGAATCAGAATAAGTAAAGTTTTTGGCCCTCGTTTTGGGGGCCAATTTTTTTGTTTTTTTTTGAAAAAAGTTTTGTAGAATCAAAATTAAGTTCTACCTTTGCATTCCCGTTCGGACGACGAGCGGGATTTTTTACGAAGTTCATTGAAAAGTCTGGAAGAAAAGTACAAGCAAGTACCGAGAAAGTAAAAGAAAACGAGAGCGTCAATTCTAGAAGGAATTGGAAGCGTCGGGGTCAAGCTAGAATAATAAGTGTATATACAAAGAAGAGTTTGATCCTGGCTCAGGATGAACGCTAGCGGCAGGCTTAACACATGCAAGTCG
>CADCCI010000141.1 GCA_902799895.1 uncultured Bacteroidia bacterium
AAAAAAAAAAACAAAAGAAAGTACTTTCTCAAGCCCAAATAACAGCAAAAAAACTCCTTTCTGCCCCTGTCAGCCTTACTTTACACCCACAATCTTGTCACTTCCACCTCCCCAGTGCCCCTTTCCTGACAATTCATCCAACGACGTGTCGGATCATCTCAGATATAGAAACGTTGCCTGCGACATATAGTCAGTTTTTTTGAATAATCTATGTATTCCTTTTTACTTAGCATTCTTGCCCTTATCCTGGGCTACATCATTGCCGGTTTCTTCGTGGGGCCGCACCTGGGGCTGTTCTCCCTTACCAGTCAGGAAGCGGTAGACCAGTGGTCGGAGATTGGTATCATCTTCCTCCTGTTCGCCCTGGGTCTTGAATTCAGTTTCAAGAAACTGGTCAAGGTGGGCAGTGCTGCCATTACCATGGCCGTGGTCAAGAGTGTGGGCATGTTCGTCCTGGGCCTTATCGTAGGCCAGTTCCTGGGCTGGACCACCATGGAAAGCATTTTCCTGGGCGGTCTGCTGTCCATGTCGTCCACCACCATCATCATCAAGGCATACGACGAAATGGGACTGAAAAAGAAGCCCTATGCATCGGTCATCTTCGGCAGTCTGGTGGTAGAAGACCTGATTGCCGTCTTGCTGATGGTGTTGCTCTCTACCATGGCCGCAACGGGCCGATTCGAGGGCGGTGCCATGGTCAAGTCACTGGTGCGCCTGGTCTTCTTCCTGGTCCTGTGGTTCCTGGTGGGCATCTACCTGATTCCCTCGGCCCTCAGACAGGCCAAGAAACTGCTCAATGACGAGACCTTGCTGATTGTGGCCGTGGGCCTGTGCTTCGGTATGGTTTCCATTGCAGACTCGGTAGGCTTTTCCTCGGCTCTGGGTGCCTTCGTGATGGGTTCCATCCTGTCCGAAACCCTGGAAGGGGAGCGCATCGAACACATCCTGGGCAGCATCAAAGACCTCTTTGGCGCCATCTTCTTTGTATCGGTAGGTATGATGGTGGGGAGCCGTACTGGTGCTGACCCTGGTGGTGATGATTGGTCACCTGCTCTTCTCGTTCGGCGGTGCCATCCTGGCCGGAAAGGGACTGGAGACGGCGACGAATGCCGGTTTCACCCTCTCTCAGCTGGGTGAATTCGGCTTTATCATCGCCTCGCTCGGCTGCTCGCTGGGCGTGATGCGCGGCTTTATCTACCCGGTTGTGATCGCCGTGACGGTGATTACCACCTTTACCACGCCGTATATGATCAAGGCGGCCGGCCCTGCGCTGGGTTTGCTGCGCAGAAAAATGCCTGCCCACTGGCAGGTGCGGATCGACAGCATGCAGGAGGACAAAGGTCATACGGGCGTGGAATTGAGTGAATGGCGGGTGTACCTGAAGAATTATTTCGTGCGAGTAGGTGTGTACCTGGTACTGCTGGTGGCTGTGTCCGTCCTGTGCGGCCTGTTCTCGAACCAGATCCTGGCCAAATGGCTCACTTCCTGGGGCCAGAATGCCCGGAATATCCTGGCGGTGGTGCTGACCGTGCTGGCACAGGCTCCGTTTATTTACGGACTCACCAGTACGGGCCCCGGCATGCATGTTTCCCAGACCAAGCTGGTCAAGAACCGGAAAAGCAATGCCTGGCCGCTGCTCTCGCTGGATCTGCTCCGGCTGGGAATCGCCTTTATGTGCATCCTGCTGTCCATTACGGCTCATTTCGAGCTGTCCATGACCGAAATTATCTTTATCCTGTTGGTCTTCGTCCTGGCCTATTATCCGCTGCGAAAGATCCTGAACCGCTTCATCCATATCGAGCAGCGCTTCCTGGAGAACCTGAATGCCACCGATGAACGGGCCGCGAAACGTGCGCCGGTAACCCATTCGGTAAAGGCCAAACTGGAAAAATACAATGTCGGGACCGAGCTGGTCATCATTTCGCCCAACTCGCAATATGTGGGTCTGACCCTGCGGGAAATGCCTTTCCGGCACACGTCCGGCGTGAATATCATCAAAATCCAGCGCGGTACCAAATCGATCGTCGTCCCTGCGGGAGGGGAGCGGATCTATCCGTTCGACCGCCTGCTGGCCGTGGGTACCCGCGAGCAGTTGGACAGTTTCCTGTCAATCATGGAGGGAGAGATCACGCAACAGTCCCCGGCCGATTTCTATGCTTCGTCCGACGACAATTCCGAATTCATCGTCCAGCCCGTTACGCTGGATAATGCCCACTCGCTGATCGTAGGCAAGACCCTGCGGGACCTGGATATGCGGTCCTATGGATGTATGATTATCTGCGTCCTTCGCGGAAACGACTTGATTACCAATCCCAAAGCGGAATTCCGGTTTGAATCGGGAGACCTGCTCTGGTTCGCCGGAGCCAAGAACTCGCTCAAGGCCTTCCTGGATGAATAATTTACTGAATTTGTAATGATATGATGAAAAAGTTTTTCACAGGGATATGTGCAATCGCCTTGCTCGGTTCCTGTATCAAGAGCGAGCCCCTGAATCAGGAGTGCGACATCGTCAGTGCTTATCTGGAAGGGGAGCAGTATGCCGCCCTCTTTTATCAACCTTCACAGATGCGGCAGGATAACATCCCTTCTGCCGGCAAGGACATTGTCTTTTCCGTTAAATCGATGAGCCTGCTGCCCGATCGGCTTCCCGTTTTCTTCACCGTCACCGAGGGCGCAACCATCAATCCTCCCAGTGGATCCGAGCAGAATTTCAAGGGTGGTCCCGTCATCTATGTGGTCAAATCGGAGGATGGCGCCTGGGAACGCCAGTATACCGTTGGATTTAAGGAATCCTCACTGCCCACCACCTTGTTTGGTTTTGAACACGTGGAGACCGTGGAAGGCATGAACAACAATCAGTATCACGCTTTCTATGAGTTAGATGAATCTGGCAAACGTGACGACATCTGGGCTTCGGGCAATCCCGGGGCCATCCTGATCAAGACGAACTCGAAGGCAACGGAACAGCCCACGTATTCGATGGAAAACGGATACATGGGAAAGGGTGTGTGCCTGAACACGCAGGATGCCGGAGCACTGGGCCATGCGTTCAAGAAACCCATTGCCGCCGGGAATCTGTTCATCGGGAAATTCCTGATGGAGAAGATCCTTGTCAATCCCCTTAAGGCGACGCAATTCGGAACGCCCATAGCGCAGGTGCCAACGCGGGTTACCGGGTATTACAAATACCGTCCCGGCGATACGTACACCAATGCCAATATGGAACCGGTCCCGGGCCGTGTGGACGAAGCCAGCATTTACGCCGTCTTCTACCGGAACAAGGACGAGAAGGGCCAGGATGTGTTCCTCTACGGGGATGACGTCCTTTCCAGCCCCTATGTTGTCCGGAAGGCCCAGATGGCCAAGGTCCCGCCTACAAATGATTGGACTCCCTTCGAGATGTTCTTTGAAGGTGGCGATGCGGATCCGGAGGTGCTTGCCGAGCAGGGATATAACATGACGGTGGTATTCTCGTCCAGCAAGGATGGCGCCACCTTCGAAGGTGCCATCGGCAGCAGGCTGTGCATTGACGAGGTTAAAGTGTACTTTGAAAACATGAAGAAGCAATGAAAAAGGTTTTTTCTATCATTGTTGCCTGCGCCTTTTTTGCCGTTCCGGCCCTGGCGCAAAAAGGAGAATTGTCCGGGACGCTGGATGTGAAAGCCCGCGTCGGATACAGTATCGGCGGAACCGCCCCGCTGGGCATGCCGGCTACCATCCGGAGCATCGATTCATTCCGTCTCACCCCTTCTCTGACAGCCGGTGTCGATGCGACCTTGTCGCTGGGACAGGGTTGGGGCGTGCTGGCAGGGCTTTATGTTGAGAATAAAGGCATGAAAGCAGAAGTCACCACCAAAGGTTACCGCATGGAGGTGGTCAAAGGTGACAGCCGTCTCAGCGGCCTTTTCACAGGGCATGTCCAGCAGGACGTAACGCAGTGGATGCTGACGATTCCTGTCAAGGCAACATATGCCGTAAGCCGGACCGTAAGCCTGAAAGCCGGTCCTTATCTCTCGGTCTTGCTTTCGAAGAATTTCAGCGGCATTGCTTCGGACGGATACCTCCGCCAGGGCGATCCGACCGGTCCCCGCATCAACATGGGCAATGTAGAAGGGGAGTGGGCCACCTACGATTTCAGTGACGACATGCGTCGCCTGCAGCTGGGAATCGCCGCCGGTGTCGATTGGCAGGTCTATCGCAACTTCGGGCTTTCCGCCGACCTCAATTGGGGTCTGACCGGCATCTTCCCGGGTAGTTTCAAGACTGTCGAGCAGACCCTCTATCCCATCTACGGAACCCTCGGCATCTTCTACCGTTTCTTCTAGTTCTGCGTAACATAATGCACAAAAAAAGAGGCCGGTAACGACCTCTTTTTCCGTATCATACGATCTCTTATTATAAGGAGATGGTTTTGGTCTCGGTGTTCCAGCCGCTGAGGCGGAGGATCAGGCCGTTGGCAGCGTGGGCATCGGCTGTTTCGATGGTGACGGATTTGGTCTCTCCGGGCATGAGGGAGAAGAAATTGTCGTCGTAGAAGGACGGACGGACCGGGACGAGGTCCTTGTCCAGTAGTTCGATGCGGTTGAAGAAGGAGATTCCGTGCGAGGCGTTCTTCAGCGTAATGTCCACGAAGTGTTTTCCACCTTCGCAACGCAGTTTCCAGGTGTATTTCATCTTCACCGGGGCCAGGTTCCGCAGGCTCTCGAAACCGGAAGCGCAGGGGCCCGTAGAGGTGTTCCAGCCCTCATACCGGTCGTTGGAACGCCAGTAGAAATTATCGGCCACCACCTTGCCGGCCGCATCGTACAGGTACAGTTTGATAAAATGAACCTGGGAGATGCCGGCGGGGAAATCGACCCGGATGACATCGTTCACCACACCGTCTTCCGGAATATCGATCCGG
>CADCCI010000142.1 GCA_902799895.1 uncultured Bacteroidia bacterium
TTCCTCCTGCGGTTGGCGGCCTGGCGGCCCGGAGCCTTGGCTACATAACAAAAAAGAGAGGGTGACTATCGGTCTTTCGACTTTTTAGTCACCCTCTTTTAAGGTGGTGCTGGGAAGAATCGAACTGCCGACACATGGATTTTCAGTCCATTGCTCTACCATCTGAGCTACAGCACCGTTGTTTTGGGAATGCAAAGATACAGAAATTTTCCAACTTTGCAAACTTTTCTTGAACAAAAGCGTAACATTTCCATTATTTTTCCGAACTTTGAAGAAAAATGAATGAGTATGTTGCTGCCCAATGATAACACCCGCCGCTGGGAGATTCTTTCCACCGATTACCTGATTCGCCGTCCCTGGCTCACTGCACGCCGTGACAAGGTGCGGCTGCCGGACGGCCGCATCAACCCGGAATATTATGTGGTGGAATATCCTGACTGGGTGAACGTCATTGCCATTACCCGTGACGGACAGTTCGTCATGGAACGGCAGTACCGGCATGCCGTGGCCATGACCTGCTACGAACTCCCCTGCGGGGTGATGGAAAAGGGAGAAACGCCCCTGCAGGCCGCCCAGCGCGAGCTTTTGGAGGAAACGGGATACACGGGCGGCGAATGGCAGCACCTGCTGGACATCACCCCGAATCCCAGTTCGATGTCCAACTTCACCCATTGTTTCCTGGCCACCGGCTTAGAGAAAACGGGCACGCCGCACCTGGACGCCACGGAAGAACTGGAGGTGCATCTCCTCTCCCGCGAGGAAGTGCTCACCCTGTTGAAAGAGAACCGGCTCATCCAGTCGCTGATGATTACTCCCCTGCTCAAATTTTTTTCGGGTCTATAGGGTATGGCAGAACGGCAGTATATCCAGGTCATTTTACCGCTCCGGCTGGGGTGGGAGCCCTTTTACGCCCTCCCGAACGGCATCTCGGTGCAGGTAGGTGACCGGATCAAGGTCCTCTTTGCCCGAAAACCCTATCTGGCCGTTGTAAGCCGGACCGATACCCAACCCTCGATAGACAACCGCAAGGTATTCACCATCCAATCGGTAGAGTCGGATCTGCCCCGCGTTTCCGAGGAAGAAATCGCCTTCTGGCACCAGGTGGCCGATTATTACCTCTGCAGCATCGGCGAGGTGTATAAACTGGCTTATCCGGCCGCCCGCGCCGAAGAGATGAAGGCCACGGCCAACCAGGCCCGACAAGACAGGCTGGAAGACCGGATTGCGCGCCTGGAAGCGGAACTCGCCAAAGCGGAGGCCTCCAAGCGGACCTGGGAAAGCACCCGGGAACGCCTGCGGGCAAACCTGCAGCAACTGCGGGAAGAACGGGACGGTCAGACGGCCGGACCTGAGGGCGCACCGGAGACGGTGCACGACAACATTGTCCTCTCCCCCGCCCAGCAACGGGCGTATGAGGGGATTTTGAAAGCCGGAAAGAAGCCCGTTCTCCTTCACGGTGTAACCGGTTCCGGCAAAACGGAAATATACCTGAAATTGGCCGCACGCACGCTCTCCGAGGGGAAAAGCGTCCTGTATCTGGTTCCCGAAATCGCCCTCAGCCGCCAGTTGGAATCACGGGTGGGGATGGTCTTCCCGGGCGTGCAGGTCTATCATTCCGGAGAGAGTTCCGCCCGCCGCCGGGACATTGCGGCCCGATGCCGGAGAGGCGCTCCCGATATCGTCCTGGGAACCCGCTCCGCCCTCTTCCTCCCCCACCGCAATTTGGGCCTGATCATCGTCGACGAGGAGCACGACACCTCCTATAAGCAGACCGAACCCGCCCCGCGTTACCACGCCCGGGAAACCGCCGTCATGCTGGCGGTCCAATACGGTGCCCGAACGGTGCTCGGCAGCGCGACCCCCTCGTTGGAATCGGCCTACAACTGCATGGGAGGCCGATTTATCCGGATCGACCTGAGCGAACGGTACTTTCACGGGAACGATGCGGAGGTGGAGGTGATCGACACCGTGGACGAGCGCCGCAAACGCGGCATGATCGGCCATTTTTCCCGGAAACTCATCGCCCATATCCAGAAAGCGCTGGAAGCGGGTAAACAAGTCTTTATCCTGCGCAGCCGGCGGTCCTATGCACCCCTGCTGCAATGCCACGAATGCGGCGAAATGCCGGCCTGCCCGCAATGCTCGGTCAAGTTGAGCTGGCACCAGGACACCGGGCGGATGGTATGCCATTATTGCGGCTACAGCGAGCCCTACACGGGCCACTGCCCCAAGTGCGGCGGAGAACTGGTCTCCCTGGGCGCCGGAACCCAGAAAATAGAAGAAGAAGCCCGGGAACTCTTCCCCGAGGCCCGCGTAGCCCGGCTGGACAGCGACACCGCCCAGCAGGCCGGCTACACGCGCGACATCCTGGGCCGCTTCGGGAAAGGGGAAGTCGACATCCTCGTAGGCACGCAAATCATCACGAAAGGATTTGATTTCGAGCGCCTTGCGCTAGTTGCCGTAATTGGGGCCGATACCCTGCTGGGCCAACCCGATTTCCGCTCGGACGAGAAAGCATTCCAGTTGCTGGAGCAGTTCCGCGGGCGCTGCGGACGACGGGGCGAAAAGGGCTTGTTTGTCATCCAGACCGCCCAAAGCGGGCATCCGGTCTATCGCAACCTTTCCAACCTGACCGGAACGGAGAGCATGCTGCCGGAACGGAAGAATTTCGGTTATCCGCCCTTTACCCGGCTTATCTGCATCCTGCTCAAAGACAGCAACCTGCAACGGCTGGCCTATCTGGCCGAGGAGCTGGCACGCCTGCTGGCCGACACCCTGGGAACCGAGGTCCGGATTTCCGGTCCCTACGCACCTGCAGTGGACAAAATCGCCGGCCAGCATTTCCGGCATATCCGCCTGACGATGGCCAAGGACAAACGGCTCGGACAGCACAAGAGACTGCTTGCGGAGACCCTCGCCGCCTTCGAAAAAGAGCGTTCCTGGACCGGGCATATCGCCATCGATGTAGATCCCGTATAAAAACTGCACGGTTTTTGCGATATTTTTCCTATCTTTGTAAGTTAAGAGATAGGATTTATGTCAAAAGTCATAGCCATTGCGAACCAGAAAGGCGGCGTCGGTAAGACGACGACAGCCATCAACCTTGCCGCTTCGCTGACCGTACTGGAACGGAAGGTGCTCATCATTGACGCCGATCCGCAGGCGAACACCACTTCCGGCCTGAATTTCCCCGCCCGAAAGCGACCAGAAACGTACGCTGTACGAGGTCATGATTGGCCAGATCGGAGTCCGGGACGCTCTGATCCAGACGGAAATGAACAACCTGCATCTCATCCCGTCGCACATCAACCTGGTGGGCATCGAGTTCGAGATGATCAATGAGGAGAACCGGGAGTCCATCCTTAAAAACTGCCTCGCCCCTATCCGCAACGACTACGACTACATCATCATCGACTGCTCCCCTTCCCTGGGCCTGATGACCATCAACTGCCTCACGGCCGCCGACTCGGTCATTATTCCGGTCCAGCCCGAATTCTTCGCCCTGGAAGGTCTGGGTAAACTGCTGCAGACCATCCGCCTGGTAGAAAAGGGAGTGAATCCGAACCTCACCATCGAAGGTTTCGTCGTAACCATGTTCGACGGGCGCACCCGCGTCCATACCCAGGTGGTGAACGACCTGCGCGAGCACTTCAAAGACATGGTTTTCAAAACCATCATCCAGCGGAGCATCCGCCTGAGCGAAGCGCCCTCGCACGGAAAACCCATCGTCCTATACGATGTAGTGAGCAACGGTACCACGAATTACCTGAACCTCGCCAAAGAGGTGATAGATAAAAACGAATAAGCCATGGCACAACCGAAAAGAGGGCCCGGAAGAGGCCTGAGCGCCATTTTGGGCGAGAGCAACATCGATGTCCGCGACTTGCGCAAGCCGGTCGGCTATATCAACAAGAGCATCGTGGACGAGAAGACGCCGCAAGATACTTCCGATATCCTCCGGATTCCCATCGACCGGATTGAACCGAATCCCTTCCAGCCCCGTATGTCCTTCGACCAGGAGGCTCTGGAGGAACTGGCCGAATCCATCCGGACCTTCGGTCTGATCCAGCCGGTTACCGTCCGCCGCAAAGCAGATGGCAAGTACCAGATTATCAGCGGTGAGCGCCGTTTCCGCGCCTGCCGTCTGGCCGGAATGGATATGATTCCCGCCTATATCCGCGACGCCAACGAGCAGGGAATGCTGGAAATGGCTATCGTGGAAAACATCCAGCGCGAGAACCTGGATCCCATCGAGGTGGCTATGAGTTATCGCCGGCTGATTGAGGAATGCAACCTCACGCAGGAACAGATGGCCGAACGCGTGGGCAAAAAACGCGTGTCCGTGACCAATTACCTGCGCCTGCTGAAGTTGCCCGCCAAGGTCCAGCACGACCTCAAAGTGGGTCTGTTGAGCGTTGGGCATGCCAAGGTGTTGCTGGGTGTGGAGGATCCCGTCCTCCAGGAGCGTCTGTGCGATGCCGTCGTGAAGGACGGCCTGTCGGTTCGCCAACTGGAAGAGAAACTGAACCGGCTGGGAAAAGAGCCGAAACCGGCCGCCCCTGCCCAGCAGGATCTCCCGGACAGCTACTACAAAGTTTTGGAACATATCGGGAAATATTTTGGCAACAACATCTCACTGAAGCGGTCTGCCTCCGGCAAAGGAACCATGACCATCCGTTTCGATTCCGATGGCGAAATGCAAGCCTTCCTGAATGCGTTGGAGAATGCGAATTTGTAGATTTCTAATTATTGTAGCCATTCTGGTCCTGGCCTGCCCGGGCACCCGCGCACAGTTTAAGCGCGATGCCTTTACGCAGAATTACAGCGACCTCAAAGATACGACAGCCCGCAAGGATTCCATTGATAAGATGTTCTCTTTCAAGGAGTTCTTCCGCGGCGTGTCCCACAAACAGGAACTGCTTCCCGGCACTTTGTTCGCCGGCTCGATGCTCTTCATCGGAAGCCAGCAGATCTATCACAAAGACTATTGGAAACTGCCCATCATCTACGGTGGCCTGGGCGCCACAGTGGGCCTGGGTATCCACTACCGCCGCCAATACAATGCCTCGGTGAGCGATTATGAGGCCGCCTACGCCCTGGACCCGAATACAACCCTGACGGTGGACGAGCATGCCCGGAATCTGAGTACCGCCATGTTCATCGGAGCCGGCGCCATATACTGGGCCACGCTGATGGACGGTGTCATCCGGTATCCTTCCGGCGGACGGCATCCCCATCCCGGAAAGGCTACCCTGTATTCCATCCTGCTGCCCGGACTCGGACAGGCCTATAACGGCGAATACTGGAAAATCCCCATCTACTGGGGCGGTCTGGTAGCCTCCTTCCATTACTACAATCTAAACAATACGAACTACTTACGCTATAAGCGCATCTACAACGAGGCGACCGATCCCGAATCGGGCGTGAAGCCGCCCATTTCCGCGGAAACGGCCTTGTATTACCGCGATGTTTTCCGGCGATGGAGGGATTATTCCATTGTGGCGATTCTCGGTGTGTACCTGCTGCAAATCATTGATGCCAATGTATTTGCCTATATGCAGGAATTCGACGTAAGTGATGACCTGTCCATGCACATCGCACCGGCCATCATCACGCCCGAAACCACCTACGCCATGCATCACACCCCTATCGCCCCCACCGGATACGGATTAAGCGTCGGATTCAGATTTTAATAACCATGCAAGTTAACAAGTTCTTGGTTTCCGCCCTGCTCTGTGTCGCCCTGACGGCACCCGCGCTCGGCCAGAACCTTCGCCTTACCAAAAGACAGCTCCGCCAGGAAAACGCGCGTTTGCGCATGCAGTTGGATTCCTTGAGAATCGACCTGGAGAAATACCGCAGCGATTCCCGCCTGAACGACAGCATCGTTTCCGAGCTGCGCGACATCTACGAGAACAACGCCCAACGGAGCGCGGCCGGCCTGAATCCGGAAGATTACACGCCGGAAATCACGGACAGCCTGTTGAGTATCTGGTATTTACACCGGCAGATCGGACGCAGCAACGAAGGCCAGGAATACGATATGGATTCCGTCCACTTTGAATCCAATGTGCCCGACAAGGTCTATATCGAACGGCTGGAGGCGATGAATTCTTTCATCACGTTGCCTTTCAACGAGACGGTGCGCAACTACATCATCCTCTATTCCGAAAAAATGCCCACCAAGATGGGCCATATCCTGGGGCTCTGCCGCTACTACATGCCCATTTTCGAGGAGGTCTTCAACAAATATGACATGCCGCTGGAACTCAAGTATATGGCTGTGATAGAGTCTGCCCTGAACCCGGTGGCGGTCTCACGCGCCGGCGCCAAGGGAATGTGGCAGTTTATGTACAAGACAGCCCGCGATTACGGCCTGGAAATCAATTCCTATGTGGATGAGCGCCTGGATCCGGTGGCCTCTGCCGATGCAGCCGCCCGCTTCCTGTCCGATTCCTATGCCATTTTCGGAGACTGGAACCTGGCCATCTCGTCCTACAACTGCGGAGCCGGAAACGTGAACAAAGCCATCCGGCGCAGCGGCGGAAAACGCGATTTCTGGTCCATCTACCCCTACCTCCCGCGCGAGACGAGAGGTTATGTCCCGGCCTTCGTGGGCGCCATGTATGCCATCCGGTACTACAAAGAGCATGGAATTGTCCCGGAAGCAGTTCCAATGCCCGAGCATACCGATACCTTCCGGGTGCATAAACAACTGCATTTCAAACAGGTAAATGCGCTGGCCGGCGTTCCGATGGACGATCTGCACAACCTGAACCCGCAGTACATGCACGACATTGTCCCGGGAGCCTCGCAGGAATACATCCTCCGGATTCCGTACCAATTTACCCCTGCGTATATCGAGCACGAGGAGTATATCGAGCACGAGGATTCCCTCTACACGTATATGGCCGATTCCCTGTTTAAACCGGCAACCCTCAAGGCCATCGAGAGCGGCAGGGCGAGCAACAGCGGACGCATTACCTATAAGGTAAAATCGGGCGATTATCTGGGACGCATCGCCTCGCGGTACCATGTGAGCATTAACCAGATCAAGCAGTGGAACCACCTGCGCAGCAATAACTTACGGGTAGGTCAGATCCTGTATATCTATGGTCGGGGCAGCGAGCCGGCCCCCCAGGCTTCCGGCAGTTCCTCCGCGAAGCCCGCATCCGGCAGCTCTTCTTCGGCCAAACCCGCCGCCACATCCGGCAGCGGATACACGGTCTATACCGTCAAGAAAGGCGATACCCTCTATAAGATTGCGGCCAAGTATCCGGGCGTATCGGCACAGGATATCATGAAATTCAACGGTATCTCTTCCAACATCCGCGCAGGACAGAAGATCAAAATTCCCAATCGATAGCCAACTTGGCTTCCGGGTAGGTGGAAAGGCGCAGCCAGGCACGCAGCCGAGAGCGTTTCCACACCCAATTATAAGACGATAATGCGCTGAGTACGAATCCGTTCCCGTAATAGGCCGGGACAGAGAAGTTACCCGGCGCATCGCGTTCATAGCAGTAGATCCGGTTGTCCCAATGGCCGATGAAATAGGTGCAGGCGCGCAGCCACACCGCCAGCCGGTCGTTTTTCCGACCGCCTTCCAGGTAACCCAGCCAGCCCATTCCCTTCGACCAGGATTCTTCGCTGCGAAGGATGGCGGTCCACTCCCCTTTCGTATAACGGAAATCGGTCCGCAGGCCCGCCCGGTGACGGACGCCCTCGTTTTTCCATCGTTCCGAAAGACGGACTTCCATATCCCAGTTTCCGGGTAAGGAAACCGGGAATACGATGCGTCCCTTGAGCTGGCGTTGTCCGCTCAGCTGGGTGGAAGAGAGGTCCAGGGAAGAGACGAAACGGCCCTGCTCCCAACCGAGGGCCAGGCCGCATTGGTCCGACACCTTCGTCGAGGTTCGCATTGCTCCGGAATAAGAGCCGTCATATTGGCTGTGGTACCAGCGGAAGGCCAGCGGAAAACGGGCCTTGTCCCCTACAGGGAAGACGGCTCCGGCCAGGAAGGCCGGGGCTTTCCCATCCCAGGCCGCTTCGCCGAATAGGTCGATTCCCCGCAGGCAGAAGCGCCCGTCGGCCGACACCTTGCGGACTCCTTCGCTGGAGAAAGCCGTCAACCCCACCTGTCCTTTCTTACCGAACCAGGTGGCGTTGCCCCCAAAGGTGTTTTTTGCAACGAAGCCTGTGAGTATCAAGCGCTTCCAGGTATAATCGGCCGCGAGGCCCCGCCAGGTTCCCAATCCCGAATACGACCGCGAAGGAGAGAGTCCCGACGGCCTTTTATAAAAGGAAGAGGCCCCGGAAAGGCCGGATACGGAAAAGCCTGTCCACAACGCCAAACCCTGTCCGAAGCGAGTATGGAAATCCCCGGCCACCACCTTGCCGCAGCGGCCCGACCAGGCCACACTGCCGGTTGGACGGAAGGGCTCCAGATAGGTACTGCGGCCGGCCAGATTCACCTCCAGGGATTCGCCGGCCAACAGGTACTGCACCCCGTCACCATACTGGATGCCCTCTTTATCACGGAGGCTTCCCTTCAGCTTGAGGGTCTGTGAAGGACGGGCAGAAACCGCTGGCGTCCCGGGCAGGCGGTCCGATTCAAAAGAGACAAAAAGCGAAAGCGCCCGGGCGGTTTCTTCCCCGAATCCATCCACCAGGGCCAGTTCGGCCTCGGAGAGCACATCGCCCTGCCGCTGGCGGTAATCCAGCAGGCTGGCTGCCTGGTATTGCGAAAACAGGCCGCTGGACACCAGCCGGGATAGCGATGCCGAGTTGATGCGCAAGGGATGGGCGGCATAGTAGAAATACCGGTCAATTTCCTGTTGGTCAAGGGATTCTACATCTTCGGCCCCCGTCAGGAAGGCGACGGAGCGAAGGAGAGCATTGTTCTGGGCCGGGAGGGCCGCACAGGCGCAAAACAGCGCCAAGATGACGATGAAGTTTCTCATAATCCATATTTTTCCACAAGATACATATTCTCTCCGGATTTTTTGCTACATTTGTTCAATAAATAATTCAGCATTATCATGGATCACGTCAAACTGCATGACAAGACTTTTAAGCCTTTCATCCCTTACGAAAAGATTATCAGCGCAATAGATGGAGTGGCCGACAAAATCAACCAAGATTTCCGCGGCTGCACGGATGTTCCCATCATCCTGTGCGTCCTGAACGGTTCCATCGTCTTCACGGGCGAACTGCTCAAACGGCTGGACTTCCCCTGCCAGTTGGTTTCGATGAAACTGACTTCCTATGAGGGAACGTACTCTACGGGCAAGGTCCGTCAGGTCATGGGCCTCACCGCCAGCGTGCGGGACCGCCGGGTCATTGTGGTGGAGGATATCGTAGACACGGGCAACACCATTTTCGACCTGTGCGACATCCTGAAGGGAGAAGGCGCCAACGAGGTCCGTATCTGCACCCTGCTGCTGAAGCCGGAAGTGTACAAGAAAGACGTGAAACTGGATTACGTGGGCATGGAGATTCCCAACGCCTTCATCGTCGGCTTCGGCCTGGATTACGATGAGCTGGGACGCAACCTCAAGGATATTTACGTTTTGGATCAATAATATGAAGTATTTCATCTTATTTGGCCCTCCGGGCGCCGGAAAAGGCACCCAGGCCTCTGCAATGGTTGAACAATTCAACCTCAAACATATCTCCACGGGCGCATTGCTGCGTGAAGAAATCGCTGCCGGAACCGAACTTGGCCTGAAAGCCAAGGCCCTCATCGATGCAGGCTCGCTGGTTCCCGACGAAGTCGTAGAAGGCATGATTGAAAGCCAGTTCAAAACCGTCAAGGGCGTGAACGGCTTCCTGCTGGACGGCTTCCCGCGCACCATCGCCCAGGCAGAAGCCCTGGACAAGATGCTCGCCAAATCTTCCGAGCAAGTGACCGGCGTGGTTTCCATCATGATTCCGGATGCCATGATTATGGAGCGCATCAAGCACCGCGCCACCATCGAAGGCCGTGCCGACGATGCCAAGGAAGAGACCATCAACAACCGCATCAAGACCTACCACGACAAGACCGAACCCCTGGTGGGATTCTATCAGGCTGCCGGCAAATACAACGAGATTGACGGCGTAGGCACCATAGAAGAGGTCCGTGACCGGATTGCAGCCCTGATGCAGCGTTTCTAATGGCCGACCGGCATTTCACCGAAGCCATTCTGAAATGGTACGAAGAGAACCGTCGTTCCCTGCCCTGGCGGGGGACGACGGATCCGTATCCTATCTGGCTCAGTGAAATCATCCTGCAGCAAACCCGCATCGCCCAGGGTCAGGCCTATTGGGAACGCTTTATGGAGCGCTTCCCTACCGTCCGGGACCTGGCCGACGCCCCGGAAGACGAGGTCCTGCGGCTTTGGCAGGGCCTGGGCTATTACAGCCGCGCACGGAACCTCCACGCCGCAGCCAAACAGATTTCCGCCGCAGGCCGCTTCCCGGATACCCTGGACGGCATCCGTGCCTTAAAGGGCGTGGGAGATTATACGGCGGCGGCCATCGGCTCCATTGCCTTTGGACTGCCGGCCGCTGTGGTGGATGGAAATGTCTATCGGGTGCTGGCCCGGTATTTCGGCATCGCCACGCCCATTGGGACCCCGCAAGGGAAAAAAGACTTCACCGCACTGGCTCAGGAACTCCTTCCTCCCTCCCAGGCGGCCGATTTCAACCAGGGGA
>CADCCI010000143.1 GCA_902799895.1 uncultured Bacteroidia bacterium
CCGGGAACGGGCGGTGGTAAGCCATGTCAAAAACGTAGGGAACCTTTGCGGCATAGAACGGGAGGAACCGCCGGATGTATGATCCTAAGACCTGCGGGTCAGATGTCTGCAGATAAGCCGGGAAGAAGTAATCCCAGTGGGCGGTCAGGGTTTCGGAAGAGACATGGAAAAGATATTCCGCTTTGTCTTGCTTCATGTTGTGGGTCATGGTCCACAAAATACCTAAATCCCATTCAGGAACGCCGTAGCTGAATTCTCCGACATCAATCCATAGGGTCTTCTTGCCGTCGGTAATGATATTGCCGATGTGAAGGTCTCCGTGGAGCAGGGTCGGCGTGTCGGGAACCGCTTCCAAAAAGCGAAGTACACGTTGCTTAAAGTCCTCGGGTACCAGATTTTTTCCCTGATAAAACTTTTGCAGCGCCTTTTTGTAGGAACGCAGCTTCGTGGTGTCGGCTTTTTGGGTATGAAGGAGACGGGCTTGCCGGGCGAATTCCCGTGAGATCTCCTCGAGCCGTTCCGGCTCTTCCGAAATGATGCGGGCAAAGGAGCGCTTTCCGGGAATAAACTCATATTCACCCCCAAAGCGTTCTCCGTCGGTCACCAGCCGGTAAGGCTTGGGTGTCGGAACCCCCATCTCATACACGGTCCGGGCGGTCAGGAACTCCTCTACGGCCCTGTCTGCTTCGAAGCCCGGGTTATAAAGCTTGGCCAGCGTATCCCGGGTTTTGTGTTTGTAGGACACGGCTGTCCCACCTTCTCCGGTGCGGACATAATCGTTCAGATTGATGGTTTCGTAGGATAGCATACGCGCGAGTTTCTTCAAATGTAGGAAAACCTTTCGAAAACTGCAAAAAGATTTGCTATCTTTGTAAACTTGATCAAAATTAATTCATACGATAATGCCTGATTTTAAGTACGCACCCATGTTTCAGCTGGGAGAAGACACCACTGAATACTACAAGATTCCGGGTTCGGAGAAGTTGGTGAAAACCACAATGGCGGGAGACAAGACGCTCCTGGAAGTATCACCCGAGGCCCTCACGCTGGTGGCCCAGCAGTCCTTCCATGACTGCGAATTCATGCTCCGCCGCGCGCACAACGAGCAGGTGGCTCAGATCCTCAAGGACCCCGAAGCCTCCGAGAACGACAAATACGTCGCCCTGCAGTTCCTTCGGAACGCCGAGACTGCCGTCAAGGGTGTCCTCCCGTTCTGCCAGGATACGGGAACGGCCATCATCCACGGAGAGAAGGGCCAGGCCGTCTGGACCGGCTTCGAGGACGAAGAAGCGCTTAGCCTGGGTGTCTTCAACACCTATACACAGGAGAACCTGCGCTACAGCCAGAACGCTCCGCTGAACATGTACGACGAGGTTAACACCAAGTGCAACCTGCCTGCCCAGATTGACATCGAGGCGGTGCAGGGAAGCGAATACCGTTTCATCATGGTGGCAAAGGGCGGTGGCAGCGCCAACAAGACGTATTTCTACCCCATGACCAAGGCCACCATCCAGAACGAAGGCACCCTCCTTCCGTTCCTGGTAGAAAAGATGCGCTCGCTTGGCACGGCGGCCTGCCCTCCCTATCACATCGCCTTTGTGATTGGCGGCACCTCGGCCGAAAAGAACCTGCTTACCGTGAAGCTGGCCAGCATCAAATATTATGACAGCCTGCCCACTACCGGAGATGAAACCGGCCGTGCCTTCCGTGATATCGATCTGGAGGAAAAACTCCTGAAGGAAGCCCAGAAGATTGGTCTGGGTGCCCAGTTCGGCGGAAAATACCTTGCTCACGACATTCGGGTGATCCGTCTTCCCCGGCACGGTGCCAGCTGCCCTATCGGCATGGGCGTAAGTTGCAGCGCCGACCGCAATATCAAATCCAAGATTAACGCCCAGGGCGTCTGGATCGAGAAGATGGATATGAACCCCTCGGACCTGATTCCCGAAGAACTGCGCAAGCCCGGCGAAGGTCCCAAAGGGATAGAAATAGACCTTGACAAGGGGATTGACGCGGTACGCGCAGAACTCACCAAATATTCCGTAGGAACCCGTGTAAACCTGAAGGGGACCATCATTGTGGCCCGCGACATCGCGCACGCCAAGTTGAAAGCCCGCCTGGATGCGGGTGAAGGGATGCCGCAGTATTTCAAGGACCATCCCATCCTGTATGCCGGTCCTGCCAAGACCCCGGCTGGCTATCCCTGCGGCTCTATGGGCCCCACCACGGCCAACCGCATGGACCCGTATGTCGATGAATTCCAGGACAATGGCGCATCCCTGGTGATGATTGCCAAGGGCAACCGTTCCAAGGTGGTCACCGATGCCTGCCAGAAGCACGGCGGTTTCTACCTGGGTACGATCGGCGGTGTGGCGGCTGTGCTCTCCCAGAGCAGTATCCGCAGCATCGACTGCGTCGAGTATCCCGAGCTGGGCATGGAAGCCATCTGGAAGATTACCGTAGAAGACTTCCCGGCCTTCATCCTGGTGGATGACAAGGGGAACGATTTCTTCAAGAAACTCGGTCTCTAATGCACCCGCGGAGTCTCCTT
This sequence comes from uncultured Bacteroidia bacterium, assembly GCA_902799895.1. GTDB lineage: Bacteria > Bacteroidota > Bacteroidia > Bacteroidales > UBA932 > Cryptobacteroides. The sequence goes on from CADCCI010000143.1 coordinate 2,552, forward strand.
CGCGTCTGCCTGGCCCTGCTGCTGACGGTCGTTTCCTGCTCCCGGACTCCTGAAGAGTCTTCGTGGTGGCAGATGCGGGGTCTCGTGCTTTCGACGAAGGAACTCTCCGAAGTGGACTGGCCTGCGATGGCAGGGCGCTTCGGCCTCAATACCATCGGCACGCATATAACACCTTCCGAGGTTACCGCTTTCCTGGCAACCCCGGAAGGTGCTCGTTTTCAGCAGGATTGCCGGCGTTACGGCATCTGCGTGGAGCATCAGCTGCATGCAATGGGCGAACTCCTTCCGCGTGAGCTGTTCGCACAGGATTCGACGATGTTCCGGATGGATACCTGCGGGCGGCGCACCCCGGATTACAATTGTTGCGTCCACAGCGAAAAGGCATTGGATATCATTGCCGGCAATGCGGCTGCCCTTGCCCGGGTGCTGCGGACCGACAATCATCGCTACTATCTCTGGCTGGACGACAACGCCCCCGTATGCCAGTGCCCCCTGTGCCGGGAGTATTCTCCCAGCGAGCAGGCGTTGCTGGTGGAGAACCGGATGCTCCGCGCCATCCGCGAAGTGGATCCGCAGGCGAAATTGGCGCACCTGGCCTACTCTTTCTTTATGGATCCGCCGCGGAAGGTGCAACCCGACGAGGGGATCTTCCTGGAATTCGCACCCATCTACCGGAGCTGGGATGCGCCGCTGACCGATGAGGACGTCCTCTGCCCGCGGGGGTATCCTGTGTCCAATGGCGACAACCTCCGCTGGCTGGAGCAGAACCTGGAGGTTTTCCCTGCCGAAGATGCCGTGGTGCTGGAATATTGGCTGGACGTGTCCCTGTTCAGCCGGTGGAAACGTCCCGCCGTGCAGCTGCCTTGGCGTTCCGACGTGTGTCGTTCCGACCTGGCTACCTACGCCCGTTACGGCATCCGCAACGTGACCTCCTTCGCGGTGTATATGGATGCGGACTATTTCCACCGTTTCCCCTCGACGGAGCCGGTGGAAGAATATGGTAGCCTGCTGCGCTCGTTCCGGCATTATCGTTCTTTTCAGGACCCCTGGGACGACCTTTCCGACAGCACGCAGGTTTCGGTCTGCACCGACGGGAAGGACTTGCATGTCCTGTTCGATGTAACGGACCGCACGCCCGTTGTCTGCACCGACGGCGATGAAATGTCGGTAACCCCCGGCGACCGGGTAGAGGTTTTCCTCAGCTGTGACGACAAAATGGGCCGCTATTACGGCTTTGAGATGGCTCCGGACGGGTTGGTATTAGACTATCGGAGTGCCTTCTACCGGCAGTTCGAGTATGGCTGGGATTATCCGCTGAATCCCGTCTGCCGGCGAACCGGTCGCGGATACCGGGTGGAAGCCTCCCATCTATTGGTACACTCTTGTCAATCCCCAAACGCCGGGGCCGGACTTCCATGTACCATCTTCGCTGATGGAGTGGAACTTCTAAGTGGTGAGGTTCTCCAGATAGAGCGTGCGCACCACGGTTACACCGGCTTGCGTATATTCCTCTACCAGAATCAATTCAAATAAGCCTGCCTTCTCGATATAGTAGCGCTCGCTTTTGCCGGCGTACGTAAGGAGTAAGGTGTCGTCATCGACAATCCAGCGTCCCGACTCGATGGATTCACCATCGATAGAAACCGTTGTCTTAACGAACGCTTCGCCCGAATTGAATGAAAAGTAGGTCCGGACGTGTTGTTCGGGTGCATACACGGTCTTTCCGTTTTCGGTAATGACCGTTTTTACCAGTTCCCACTTGCCGGTAATGGCAATGGTGTTGATGGTCTTCTTGCACGATACAGCACAGAGGCTGATGGCCAGGACAAGGACGATGAAACGAATAACTTTTTTCATGAATACAATAGTTGGTAGGAATTAACTGTTCTGCTGGATGGCAGCCTGGGCAGCGGCAAGGCGGGCGATAGGCACGCGGTAAGGGGAGCAGGAAACGTAATCCACTCCAATCTTGTTGAAGAACTTGATGGAGTCGGGATCACCGCCATGCTCACCGCAAACACCGCACTTCAGGTCGGGACGTTTGCTGCGGCCGGACTGGACGCCCAGTTCGACGAGCTTGCCAACGCTCTTGACATCGATGGTCTGGAACGGGTCGGCATCCAGGATCTTGTTGCCGAGGTAGTCGCCCATAAAGGTACCGATATCGTCGCGGCTGAAGCCGAAGGTCATCTGGGTAAGGTCGTTGGTGCCGAAGGAGAAGAACTCGGCGGCGCGGGCCATGCGGTCTGCGGTCAGGGCGGCACGCGGGATCTCGATCATCGTACCGAACTTGTAGTCGATGTTCTGCATCTTGATGCCTTCCACCTGAGCTTTCACGCGGTCGCAGATGGCTTTCTGGAAGCTCAGCTCACGGGCGGAGATGGTCACCGGGATCATGATTTCCGGCATCGGGTGCAGACCCTCGATCAGCAGCTCGGCGGTTGCCTCGAAGATGGCCTTGTACTGGGTCTCGGCGATGAGCGGGAAGCTCACGTGCAGACGGACACCGCGGTGACCCATCATCGGGTTCACCTCATGCAGGGATTCGCCACGCTTCTCGATTTCCTCGACGGTTACGCCCAGGTCGCGGGCAATCTCTTTCTTCTTTTCCTCGGTCTTGGGCACGAACTCGTGGAGCGGCGGGTCCAGGAGGCGGAAGACGACGGGCTTGCCGTCCATGATCTTCAGCGTGCTCTTGACAGCGGCCTTCATGTAAGGCTCCAGGTCGGCCAGAGCGGCTTTGCGCTCCTCGTCCGTGTCGCAGAGAATCATCTTGCGCAGTTTGGCCAGCGGAGTCTCGGAATTCTTGCCGTAGAACATGTGCTCGATACGGAACAGGCCGATGCCTTCGGCACCGAACTGGAGGGCCTTCGTGGCATCCTCGGGCGTATCGGCATTGGTGCGGACACCAATCTGGCGGAACTTGTCCACCATATCCATGAATTTGATGAAGAGCGGATTCTCGGAAGCATCCATCGTGCTGATCTTGGTACCGTAGACCAGACCCTTCGTACCGTTCAGCGACAGCCACTCACCCTCGTGGTAGGCCTTACCGCCTTCGGAGAAGGTAACGGTCTTGTCATCGAAGTTGATCTTCATGGCATCGCAGCCCACGATGCAGCATTTGCCCCAGCCGCGGGCCACGAGGGCTGCGTGGGAGGTCATACCGCCCCGCATGGTCAGGATACCGGACGAGGCACGCATGCCTTCGATATCTTCAGGGGAGGTCTCTTCGCGGATCAGGATGGTCTGCTTGCCGGCAGCGGCAGCTTCCATGGCAGCCTCGGAGGTAAAGACGATGGTACCTACAGCTCCACCCGGGGAAGCGGGCAGACCCTGGGCCAGGACCGTAGCCTTCTTCTCGGAAGCCGGGTCAAGGATCGGGTGCAGGATTTCATCCAGCTGGGCAGGGGAGACCCGCATCACGGCGGTCTTCTCGTTAATCATGCCCTCTTCTACCATATCGGACGCCATCTGCAGGGCGGCCAGGCCGGTGCGCTTGCCAATACGGCACTGCAGCATCCACAGGTGACCTTCCTGGATGGTGAATTCGATATCCTGCATATCCTGGAAGTGATTCTCCAGTTTCAGGCGGATATCGTCCAGCTCCTTATATACATCGGGCATAGCTTTTTCAAGCGATACCAGTGCTTTGTTCTTCTCGCTCTTGGTTGCCTCGTTCAGCGGGTTCGGGGTCCGGATACCGGCCACCACATCCTCGCCCTGGGCGTTGATCAGCCATTCGCCATAGAACTTGTTGTCACCGTTGGCCGGGTTGCGGGAGAATGCCACACCCGTAGCGGAGGTCTCGCCCATGTTACCGAACACCATCGACTGTACGTTCACAGCCGTTCCCCAGTCATCGGGAATCTTTTCGATGCGGCGATAGGCGATGGCGCGTTTGCCGTTCCAGGACTTGAACACGCCGCCGATGGAACCCCACAGCTGGGCTTCGGCGGAATCCGGGAATTCTACGCCGAGCACTTCCTTGATCCGGACCTTGAAGGCCTCGGCGAGGTCTTTCAGTTCATCGGCCGTGATATCGGTATCGCTCTTGTATCCTTTCTTGTCCTTGAGTTCCTGCATCATGCGGTCCAGCTGCTGGCGGATGCCCTGGCCGTCGGCCGGCTCGATGCCCTCGGCTTTCTCCATCACCACGTCGGAATACATCATGATCAGACGGCGGTAGGCGTCATACACGAAACGCGGGTTGCCGGTCTTCTTGATCATACCCGGAAGGGTAGCGGAGCAGAGGCCGATGTTGAGGATGGTGTCCATCATACCCGGCATGGAGGAGCGGGCGCCGGAACGGCAGCTCACCAGCAGCGGGTCGTTCGGGTCGCCGAATTTCTTGCCCATGATCTTTTCCGTAGCGGCAAGGGCGTCGGCCACCTCACTCTTCAGTTCTTTCGTATAACCGCCGCCGAGTGCATAGTATTCGGCGCAGCATTCCGTCGTAATGGTGAAACCGGCAGGTACCGGCATGCCCAGGCGGCTCATTTCAGCCAGGTTGGCTCCCTTTCCACCCAGGAGCTCACGCATGTGGCCATCACCCTCGGCCTTCTTGCCGCCAAAGGTGTAAACTCTTTTCTTATTCTCAAACATATTTTCTGATATTTAATTAATTCTAAATGAAGTGGCAAAGATAGTAAAAAATTATAATAATTTCGATGCGATTTCTGACAATTCGCTTCTTTCTCCCTTCCGGAGGAAGATATGTTGGAAGAGTTTCTGTCCATTCATCTTTTCTCCCAGATGGGTCAGGCCGTTCGACCACTGGTCCAGATAGGGGGAATCGATTTGGAAAATATCGCCCGTAAAGACCATCTTGGTGCCTTCCCCGTCACGGGTGATAATGGTTTTGACCTCGTGCGGCGTGAGGTTCTGGGCCTCGTCCACAATGAAGAACACCTTCCCCAGGCTGCGGCCGCGGATAAAAGCCAGCGGAGAAATCAGCAGTTTCTCCTCTTTCAGCAGGGCTTCGATATGCAGGGCCTCT
>CADCCI010000144.1 GCA_902799895.1 uncultured Bacteroidia bacterium
GGCGGAAGGCACGGTAGAGACGGTCGGAGCCGACTCTCCACCCTCGCCGCGGGCGACGGACAGGGCCAGCGGCTGCGACTGCAGGGTCTGATACGAGCGCGTGCCCGTATCGTAATAACTATAGGTAACGGGCCCCAGGGTAAAGTCCCCGTGGCTTCGCGGAATGAACGGATATTCAAAGGTTTTGCTCCCCTGCGTACCTCCGGCGGAGACATTCTCCGTCACCTTGGTGTCGTACACCTCGAAATCGGGCGGGAAAGAAATCTTGGGGGCTTCCAGCAGGGACACATTGCCGCGTCCGGACACCGTCACCAGCAGCGAAGCCGCGTCGTGGGCCTTGAGCGAATCCTTGCTCAAGCGGGCGCTCAGGGTGAAATTCCCCACGCCGCCGCCGAAACCGGCCGCACCTTGTAGGATGTGGAGGTCACGCGTTTGCGAAGGGTCTGGTAGTCGTCCTGGAAGAAAATATCCAGCGGATTGGACGAGCGCAGTTCGCGGCGCACGTTCACCAGGCAGACCATTTCGGCCGGTTCGATGGTCAGCGTTCCCGTCTGCTGCGGGATAATCACATAGCTGCGGATGAGGGCCGCGTTGTAAATCTTGTCGTCCACGTTCTCCCGGTGGAACTCGATGTTGGTAGGTGCCTGCACTTCCTGGCTCCAGAAGCCGTTGAAGGTGGGCAGCTTCACATTCTCGAAACCCGCCACATTCACCCGCTGATACAGTTTCAGCGTAGCGGTAATCGGCTCACCCAGAACTACATCCGTCTTGCTGAGGGCAAAACGGAGGAAGATGTCCTTATCGGGGATGGAACCCGTGGCGGCAGCCTGCGATGCGGCAGCGGCACTTCCCGAAGCGGCCGAAGACGACTGTCCCGCCTGCGAATCGGCGCCGTTGGATACCACCTCGATGGTCACGCTCTGCGAGGCCACGTCTTTGTCCTTCCCGAAATTCGCCACGGCGGGAGCCAGGGAGAAGCGGCCGGTGGCACGCGGAAGGAGCACATAGGTATAGGTAGTCTGGGAAGACCGGGTGGTCTTTCCGTTGATAATCTGGATGCTGGACGATGTCCCTTTCTGCGGCCCCCAAACCAGCTGGAAGTCGTTGCCGGGATTCCATTCGAATTCCTTCGGGGCCTTTTCTCCGTCTATGGTGAAGGAGACCGTGAACTGCTCGTCCGCGGCCACCACCGCCGGGGCTTTCACCCGTACGGTCTGTGCCGATGCCAGGGCGCACAGGAGCGCCAAGGCTATCACTGTCATCCATTTCTTCATACTACCAATTCTTATCTTTCTGGCGGGACTTCAGCACCGCCGCCTTTTCTTTGTTTACCTTATCCTGGGTTTCCTTTTCCTTGGCCTGGATGGCCTGCAGCATCTGCCGGGCCTGCTGGGGAGAAATCTGCTGCTCCTGCGGCTGAGGCTGCTGTTGCTGCTGATCCTGGTTCTGGTTTTGATCCTGATTCTGGTCCTGCTGATTCTGCTGATCTTGGTTCTGATCTTGATTCTGATCTTGATTCTGCTGGTCCTGATTCTGGTCCTGGTTCTGATCCTGGTTCTGCTGGTTCTCCAGCATCTTCTTGGCGTAGATGTAGTTTTCCTTGGCGTCCAGGTCATCGGGATGGCGCACCAAGGACTGCTTGAAGGCCTCTACGGCCGCGGCATAATCCTTCTTCTGCAGGGCTACGTCGCCACTATTATAATAATAATCCGCTGCATGGACGGATGCGCTCGCCGCTTCTTTCAGCCGTTCCAGGGACTTCCCCGCCTCGTCGAAAGCCGACTGGCGGTACAGGGTGTTCGCCAGGTTGTAGTTCGCCGCGAAGGAAGTACTGTCCTTCAACAGGGCACGCCGGTAATCCACATCGGCCTCGCGCCAGTTCTCCTTGCGGAACTGACGGTTGCCCTGCCGCACTTCCCGCCGGTCTGCCTGGGCGGACGCAGCCGTTCCGAAGGCCACCAGCAGCGAAAAGACCATCAAACCGTATCGCAACATCTCTTTCATTTCGAATTCTGGAATAATTGCCGCTTTGCCCGCCGCTGCCCGATCAGGGCCTCGAGGACCAGCAGGGCCAGGGCGATGGCAAAGAAATACATATACTGTTCGTCGTACTCTTCAAAGACGACATTGCTGAATTCCTCCTGCTGCAGGCGGCGGATGTCGTCGATGATGGGGTTCAGGCCGAATTCCTCGTTGCCGGCATGGATGTAGGCGCCGTTTCCCACCCGGGCTATCTCCCGGAGGGTGGACTCGTCCAGCCGCGTCACCACCATGTTGCCGTCCTTATCCTTCAGGTATTCCCCTTTGTAAGGAATCGGTTTGCCCTGGGCGGAGCCAACGCCGATGGTGTAAATCTTGATGCCCATTTCGGCCACGTCCTTTGCCACCCCCACGGGATCGTCCTCGTGGTTCTCACCATCCGTAATCACGATGATGGCCCGGCTGTTCTCGCTTTGGACGCTGAAGGAACGGGCCGCCATCGACAGGGCGTCCCCGATAGCGGTTCCCTGGATGGGGACCGATTCGGTGGTGATGGAATTCAGGAACATTTTGGCCGATATGTAATCGGTCGTAATCGGAAGCTGGACAAAGGAAGAACCCGCAAAGATAATCAGACCCACCCGGTCTCCCTGCAAGCGGTCCACCAGGCGCGAAATGGCCAGTTTGGCACGCTCCAGGCGGTTCGGGGAGTAATCCTGGGCCAGCATCGAGTTGGACACGTCCAGCACTATCATGATCTCGGCACCCTTGGCCTGTCCTTCTTCTGTACGGAACTCAGAGCATCTGGCTGTACCCAGAATGGTTCCGCCCAGCTGGATGATACCGGCTACATCCTGGGATTTCATATCGAAGATCTCTTCGTTCAGAAGGCCCCTGTAGCCTCTCTTGATTCCTTTGACCTTGACTTTGTTGTGCAGAGCCTCTCTTACTACTGCGCGGATGGCCGCGTTCATGCCCGGGGCATCGCCGCCGCTCGTCAGGACACCAATCGTCTTAATCTCTTTATCCATGGTAAGCCTCCCTGTTTCAATACATTATATGAAATGCCGGCCTTCTAAAAAACATTCCCAAGCAAGAAGGCCCGCTGCCTTGTACCAGACCGACCGGGGCTTCAGCCGGCCCGGAACAGTCAATAATATTTTACCGTAAACAGCGTCTGATTTCAATTCTCAACCGGGCAAGGTTTACTGCAAAATAACATTTGCGCTGCCGAAAATCCGGCCCAGCCGGTCCACCAGATCCCGGTCCGCCCGGACTCCCTGGCCCGGCGGCAGGATCCTGCGCTGGTGTACATCTTCCAGGTAAAGAATGACCTTGTCCCTGCCTCCGTTGCGGTCGATCAGCTCAAAAAGCTCTTTCGCGCCGGCCTCATAGGACGCCCTGTCCGGGAAACGGATCCACAGTTTTCTGGGCACATCCTCGAAGGGTATGATCTTTTCGCAGATCAGTTTGCCGTCTTTGTCCTCCTCAGCCTGTACCCGCCCCTGGATAAAGACCTTGCGGTCCTCCTGCAGGAGGGCGCCCTGGTCTTCATAGCTTTTGGGAAAAACAATGACTTCGACCGACCCTGTCATATCCTCCAGGGTCAGAAAAGCCATGACCTTGTTCTGCCTGGTGTACTTGATGGTCTTTTCCGTGATCATACCGCCGATGGTGGCTTTGGAGCCGTCCCGGATCCGTGCCTGTCCGATTTCTTCGTCCAGATAAAAATCCGCCGCTTTGGCTGTAATATTGCTCTTCCACAGGGCGCTGTATTCCTCCATGGGATGCCCGCTGACATAAATGCCCAGGACCTCCTTCTCAAAGGCCAGCATCATCTCCCGGGGATACTCTCCTATATCCGGCATCCTGACCTGATACTCGGCCTTGTCCTCCTCATCCACGATGTCAAAGAGAGACAGCTGCCCGGCCATGTCGTTCCTGCGGGAACTCTGCAGATCATCCATCATCCGCATGTAGACGCTCATCATCTGTTTGCGGGTAGCGCCCAGGCAGTCCAGGGCACCGGCTTTAATGAAACTCTCAATGACCCTGCGGTTGATCTCCCTTTCCTGCATGACCATTCTGGACAGGAAATCATGCAGGTCCCGGAAAGGCCCTCTGGCCTTTCTCTCCGCGATGATCCCGTCGATGACAGGCCGGCCCACGCCTTTGATCGCGGTCAGGCCGTAGCGGACCGCTCCGCCGGATACGGAAAAGCCGGCTTCGCCCTCATTGATATCCGGCGGC
>CADCCI010000145.1:0-1384 GCA_902799895.1 uncultured Bacteroidia bacterium
AAGTTCCTGGATATCAGGATTTTCATGGCTCTTGCGGATGGGTTTGCCCTCGTCTTCCTGATAGATGGCACGGGCGCGCGCCTGCAGGACTTCGATATGTCCGTGGTGATACGGCTGGCCGGCGCCGCCGATGCAGCCACCCGGGCAGGCCATCACTTCCGCGACATGATAGTCCAGCTCGCCTTTGCGCAGCTTGTCCATCAGGATACGGGCATTGCCCAGGGTATGGGCCACGCAAACCTTCAGCGGGAAGCCGTTCAGGTCGATGGTCGCTTCGCGAATGCCCTCCAGGCCGCGCACGGCTTGAAATTCCAGGCGCGGAAGAGTCTTTCCGGTAAAGACTTCATAGACCGTCCGGAGCGCAGCTTCCATCACACCGCCGGTAGCGCCGAAGATAGCAGCCGCACCGGAGGATTCTCCCAGGGGCTTGTCGAAATCAGTTTCGGGCAGGCTCTGGAAATCGAAATTGGAACGCTTGATCAAGCGCGCCAGCTCGCGGGTGGAAATCGAATAATCCACATCCGGACTGCCGTTCACCGCGAACTCTTCACGCTCGCACTCGTATTTCTTGGCCAGGCACGGCATGATGGAGACCACCACCAGGTTCTCGCGCGGGATGCCCATCTTCTGTGCCCAATAGGTCTTGGCAATGGCTCCGAACAACTCCTCCATACCCATTATTTCAACAAAGCCATCAAGTAGCCATGAACGAGATAAAAGTATCCTGTGAAGCCCTCCGCCAGGTCACGGAGATCTGCGGGAAATTCAACAACGATCCCGGAGAGCTGATTACCATTCTGCACGAGTGCCAGAATACCCTGGGATATCTTCCCGAGCCGGTACAGCGTGAGATTGCCCGCTGCCTGGGCATTTCCGCGTCAAAGGTCTATGGCGTGGTTACCTTCTATTCCTTCTTCTCCATGGTCCCGAAGGGCAAATATCCCGTGTCGGTGTGCCTGGGGACGGCCTGCTACGTGCGGGGATCGGACAAGGTATTGGAAGAGTTCAAACGCGTCCTGGGAATCGAAGTGGGGGAGACGACGCCCGACGGTAAGTTCTCCCTGGACTGCCTGCGTTGTGTGGGCGCCTGCGGCCTGGCGCCGGTGGCTACCATCGGCGAGAAGGTCTATGGCCGGCTGAATCCTTCGGAAATTCGGAAAATCGTAGATGAATTCGAGGACTAGGGCAAGGTAACCCGGTCCAGGATCCCTTGCAAGGCGGCAAGGGCGATTCCGTAATTGGTGATGGGCACTCCCGCAAGGAGTGCCTTTCTGATGCGCGACCGCACCAGGGCTTTCCCGGCCACGCAGGCCCCGCAGTGGATAATCAGGCGATAGGGATTCAGGTCCTCCGGGAAGTCGTTTCCGGCGGCAATCTCAATCTG
>CADCCI010000145.1:1429-11205 GCA_902799895.1 uncultured Bacteroidia bacterium
CGGGAAGTTTCACCCGGCCGATATCTTCCGTATCGGGCACGTGGGTGCAGGCTTCTGCAATGAGGACGCGGTCGCCGCTCCGGAGGCGGTCGATGGCCCTGGCGCCTTCCACGAAGGTGCGGATATCGCCTTTGGCGGCGGCGAGCAGGATGGAAAAAGAGGTGAGGGGGCAGTCCTTCGGCAAGGTCTTGTTCACGAAGCCGAAAGCCTGGGAATCCGTAATGACCAGATCCGGCTGGCGGTCCAGGGCGTGCAGGGCGGCCTCCAGGCTTCCCGGCGTACAGCAAATCGGAACGCAGCCCCGGTCCAGCAATTCGCGGATGACCTGGACCTGCGGCAGGATAAGCCTTCCTTTCGGCGCCTCACTGTCCTGCGGCATTACCAGGACCACGCTGTCTCCGGCTTTTACCAGGTTCCCGGTCAGGTAGGCCTGCTCTTCCTTGGGAAGGGCCTTGGCAATGCGCTGGAGCAGGGAATCCGTCGTTTCTCCCCGCTGATACATGATGATGGGAATGCCGGCGGTCCGGATCCAGTCTGTCTCTGCTTCCACGGCGGGGGATGCCTGGGGCGCTTCTACGACAACGGCCAGATCCGTTGAATCCAGGACGGATATCGCCCGTCGGCGCCGCTCCGGCCCCAGGAGGGAAACATCGTCCCATCCGGCTGTATCCACCAGGATGGCGGGACCGATCCCGTAGGGGAGTTCGATGGCTTTCCGCACCGGATCGGTGGTCGTCCCCGGAATCGGGCTGACCAGCGATACCTCCTGCCCGCAAAGGGCATTGACCAAGGTGGATTTTCCGCTATTGGCGGGTCCGAAAATGGCAATCTGTATTCTTTCCATGGCCGAATCAGAATCTGAAATCCCGTTCTCCGGCGGCAATGGCCGCTAGCCGCTGCAGGGTAATCTCGCGTACGCGTCCTTCCGGGATTTCCGGAATGCTTTGGGCAATCAGGGCTTCTCCGGCGGCCCGGGTGGCGGGGGATGCGTAGTCCATCAGGTATTCTTTCAGGGTCATCAGGGCGTTGGGCGTACAGCAGCGGCTGATTTTGCCGCTCTTGCACAGGCTCATAAAGCGGTCGCCCGTGCGGCCCTCGCGATAGCAGGCCGTGCAGAAACTGGGGATGTGCCGGTTCTCCAGCAGCCATCGGACCACCTCGTCCAGCGGACGGGTATCGGACACATCGAACTGGGCGGTTTCGTTGTGCCGCTCCGGGGTGGTGTATCCGCCCACGCTGGTCCGCGAACCGCCGCTGATCTGCGAGATACCGCAGTGCAGGAGCTGCTCCCGCATCCGCTGGCTCTCCCGGGTGGAAATGATCATCCCGGTGTAGGGAACCGCCACGCGCAACACGGCTACGAGTTTGCGGAAGGTGCTGTCCGGCAGCGCATCGGGGAAGTCCTCGGTGGAAATCCCGTCGGCCGGACAGATGCGCGGAACGCTGATGGTGTGCGGACCGACGCCGAAACGCGCTTCCAGGTGCTCGGCATGCATCAGCAGGCCGGCCAGCTCATACCGGTAGCCGGAGAGGCCGAACAATACGCCGATACCCACATCGTCGCAGCCGCCTTCCTGGGCGCGGTCCATGGCCTCTGTGTGCCAGGCATAATCGCTCTTGGGACCGGTGGGATGCAGTTTCTGGTATTGTTCCTTGTTGTAGGTTTCCTGGAATAGGATATAGGTGCCGATACCGGCCGCCTTCAGCTTCCGGTAACTCTCTACATCCGTGGCCGCGATGTTTACGTTGACGCGGCGGATGGAATTCCCGCCTTCCTTAACCGAATAGATGGTCCGGATAGACTCCAGAATATAATCCAGCGGGTTGTGGACCGGGTCTTCTCCGGCTTCCACCGCCAGGCGTTTGTGTCCGGTGCGGATCAGGGCGCGCACCTCGTCTGCAATCTCTTCCTGGGAAAGTTTCCGGCGGGGAATGGTGCGGTTCTTGGCATGGTAAGGGCAGTATACACAGCCGTTGATGCAGTAATTGGACAGGTATAGCGGGGCAAAGAGGACAATGCGGTTACCATAAAACCGCTGCTTGATTTGTGCGGCCAGGGAATAGATTTTTTCTTCCAGGACCGGATCCTCGCAATCCAGCAGGATGGCCGCCTCCCGGTGGGAGAGCCCCTTCAGGCGAGCCGCCTTTTCCAGGATTTCAGCCACCCGGGCGGGGTTTTTGCTTTCCCGTCCGGCTTTCTCCAAGGTGTCCAGGATTTCCTGGTGGTCGATAAATTCCTCGGCGTGTGTAGATGTTGGCTGATACATGAAGCGAATTTACGAAATTTTTCCTTATTTTTGTTTCCGTATCCAATTATCATCAACCAAAATAAAAAAAAAATAATATTCGTACTGGCCGCTTTGGCCATGTCGCTGATGGCTTTGCATGAAGGTGAGGGAGTAATTTGGACGATGGATCTCAAAATTCCTATCCTGGGAACCTTTACTTCCGACATCCGCACCCTGGGCAAGAAAACCCGGATGGAAGCAGTGGTCAAAGGCGCCAAGACGGTGGAACTGAGCATTGCCAAAGGAACCTATTATCCGGTCCGCCTCTCCGCCAAACTGAAGGGCGTCACCTTAAATACCTTCTCCGTTCTCGAATGAACGGACATAGATGGCCCGTCCCTGCTGGATCTTTGAATGGGGCGGGACGTCGTGGGTCAGCCAGACGTTGCCGCCGATGACCGTGTCGTGGCCAATCCGGACATTTCCCAGGATGGACGTATTGGAATAGACCGTCACGTTGTCCTCCAGGACGGGATGGCGGGGAACATCCATCGGATGTCCCTTTTCATCGTACCGGAAATTCCGGGCTCCCAGCGTAACTCCTTGATAGAGCATGACATGATGGCCGATAACCGCCGTGGCGCCAATGACGATTCCGGTGCCGTGGTCGATGGCGAAATACTCTCCGATCCGGGCGGCCGGGTGGATGTCGATACCCGTCTGCGTATGGGCGAGTTCCGTGATGAACCGGGGCAGGACGGGGATGCCCAGCTGATACAGGCAGTGGGCTGTCCGATAATGGAGCATGGCGGTCACGCCCGGATAGCAGGCGATGACTTCGTCCCGGTCCGCGGCGGCGGGATCGTTGTTCAGGATGGCTTCCACATCGGTGAGGACCAGCCGAGACCCGTCAAAGACGAGCCTCCGGATGGCCTCCATAAACTGTTCTATTTTCTTTTTGTCCATATCCTAAACAGGGTAGTCTTCAAACGCATACAGGATGGTGGAGAGATACCGTTCGCCGGTATCCGGAAGCAGGGCCACAATGGTCTTGCCGGCATTTTCCTCTTTTCTGGCCAGCGTGAGCGCGGCAGAGAAGGCGGCTCCGGAGGAGATGCCTACCAGCAGGCCGCTGGCCGACAGCAGGCGACCGCCCCGGACGGCATCCTCATCGCTCACCGGCAGAATCTCATCTATGACCGATGCGTCGTATGTATCGGGGACGAATCCGGCTCCGATTCCTTGGATCTTGTGTTTTCCGGCGATTCCGGTAGACAGGACGGCCGAGGAGGCGGGTTCAACGGCTACAATCCGGACCTCCGGCTTGCGCGCTTTCAGTGCCCGTCCCACACCGCTCACGGTTCCTCCGGTTCCGACCCCGGCGACGAAGATGTCCACGGCGCCCTTGGTATCGTCCCAGATCTCCACACCGGTTGTCCGCTCGTGGGCGGCCGGGTTGGCGGGATTGGTAAACTGTCCCAGGATCACGGACCCGGGAATCTCCTCTTTCAGGGCCTGTGCCTTGGCGATGGCGCCCTTCATGCCTTCGTTTCCGGGCGTCAGGACGAGGCGCGCGCCCAGGGCTTTCAGCAGGTTGCGTCTTTCCAGGCTCATGGTGTCGGGCATGGTCAGGATGGTCTTGTAGCCACGGGCGGCCCCCACCCAGGCCAGGCCGACGCCGGTATTGCCGCTGGTAGGCTCGATGATGGTGGCTCCAGGGGAAAGAAGCCCTTGTTTTTCAGCATCTTCAATCATGGCCAGGGCAACGCGGTCTTTGACGCTGCCGCCGGGATTGAAAAACTCCACCTTGGCCAGGATACGGGCACGCTGGCCTTCAAAAGGACCGATTTCCAGCAGCGGGGTGTGCCCGATCAATTCTGTTAAGTTCTTGTAAATCATAACACGTTACTATTAATAATGAATAAAATAATCCCTGCCCCTTGTGACAAAAAAAACCTGCCAAAGGATGGCAGGTTTATAGGATACGACAAGCTAAACCATACCAACCTAAAGGAGGGTATGGAAACAACAAGCGTTGAGGGCTATCATATTCATTGTCTATGACGTTTCTGCAAAGTTAAGCAAACATTTTTATAAAACAAATATTATCTTTGTCTTTGTTATGAAGGTTTCCGAACTCACTTGGGACAGGGAAGGGCTGGCCGCCGCCATTGCCTGCGAGGATGCCGCTTTCGAGGCGGCGCTGCGTGAGGAGGCCTATCGCGTCAAGGTGGATACCATCGGACCGGAGGTCTATCTGCGGGGGCTTATCGAGATTTCCAACATCTGTGTAAAGGACTGCCTTTATTGCGGAATTCGTCGCGATATCTCCTGTCCGCGATACGAACTCTCTGAAGAAGAGGTGCTTTCGGCGGCAAGGACCGCTGCCGGCCGCCGTTTCGGATCCGTTGTGATCCAGGGAGGGGAGCGCACCGATGCGGCCTTTATCCGCAAGATTACCAGACTGTTAAAGGAAATCAAGCAGATCGACACGGGGGACGATCCGCCGCTCGGCATCACCCTCTCCTTGGGAGAGCAGTCCCGCGAAGTTTACGAGGAGTGGTTCGATGCCGGTGCGCATCGCTACCTGCTGCGCATCGAAGCTTTCAATCCGGACCTGTATCGGAAAATCCATCCGGAAGACCATTCTTATGACCGCCGGCTCCAGGCTTTATACGACCTGAAAGAAATTGGCTATCAGGCCGGTACGGGTGCGATGATCGGGATACCGTTCCAGACGGCGGAGGATTTGGCCGACGACCTCCTGTTCTACAAGCAGTTCGATGCACCGATGGTGGGAATGGGACCGTATAATCCTCATCCCCAGACGCCTCTCACGCTTTCGGGCGCCCCTTACCCTTCGGCCGAAAGGCGCTTCGCCCTCGGGCTCAAGATGATTGCGCTGCTGCGCCTGCTGATGCCGGATATCAACATCGCCGCCGCCACGGCCTTGGAGGTCCTGGATCCCCGTGGCCGCGAAAAAGGCCTTCTTTCCGGAGCCAATGTTTTTATGCCCAACGTCACGCCGCGGGAGCAACTGGTCAAATACAACCTGTACGACCGCAAGACTTCCCTTCCCGACGGCCCTTCAGCTTTGGAACACGGCCTCTCCGACTCCCGTATTGTTATCGGCTACGGCCGCTGGGGCGATTCCAAGCACTTCCGCCAGGAATAAGGAAGCCGGTTTGGTATTATGAATGAAATGCGATAACTTTGCGGGCGAAGTAAAACGAACGATGAATATTAATGGAATTATTGTGGGAGCCGCCGTGTTCCTCATTATCGGGATTTGTCACCCGATTGTTATCAAACTGGAGTATTATTACGGAAAACAAAGCTGGTGGGTGATGGCCCTCGCCGGTGCCATTTTTGCCATCATATCCCTCTTTGTTTCCAGCCTGGTCTTCTCCACCATCCTGGGAGCGGCCGCTTTTTCCTGCTTCTGGGGCATTCACGAAATCATTGCCCAGGAGAAACGGGTTCTGAAGGGCTGGTTCCCGGAGAATCCCAAACGGCATGAATACTACGCCGAAAAGAGAAAATCGGCATCGCTGCACATCTCCCGGTAGGATTTGCACTTTCGCGTGAATGTTCGTATCTTTACACAAATTAACCAAATACGTAATTCCGTTTATATGAAGAAGATACTATTCGCCTTTATAATGATGCTAACGATGTCTGGCTGTAAAAACAATCCCGTGACAAAAGCCGGGAGCCCCGGAGAGGCAACGGTCTATCTGACCAGGGAGATCTCCCCTGAATCCCTCGTGAGAATCTATCAGGCCCTGGGCGTTCCGGCCCAAGGCCGTGCTGTTCTTCGAAGTGGGCGGCACCCTTGTCGAATGCAATACCGCCTATAGCAGCGGCCCCGATGATCTGCGAGACGACCGCAACACCTCCGAGAACCATTGGGATGTGATCCGGCGTCACGGCTTCACCGAGCTTTTCCCCGTGGACATTATGGACGAGTACGACGAGATCCGTATCCCGGTGAAAGACCGCTCTCACATCAAATATGACATCGTGGGCGGACATATGGCCAATTACGACTTTATGATTGCCCTCAACCATTTCAAAGGCCACCCGATGGGGGGCTACGGCGGTGCCTTGAAGAACCTGTCCATCGGCTGTGCGAGCAAGAACGGCAAGGCCTATATCCACTCGTCGGGCAAGATGGAGAAGCTGGATATGGAAAAACTCTGGACGCCCGAATATATCGGCGACCAGGACGGCTTCCTGGAGAGTATGGCCGCTGCCGCACAGGCCGTGGCGGACTATTTCCAGAAACAGAAGGGAATCATATATATATCGGTGATGAACAATATGTCCATCGATTGTGACTGCGTCGATCATCCCGCTCCCGTAAAGCTGGAAGACTACGGTATCCTGGCATCGACCGATCCGGTAGCCCTGGACCAGGCCTGTGTGGATATCATCAACAATCAGCAGGTGACGGCCACCAACGACCCGACCGATCTCCTCAGCCGGATTGACCGGCAGCACGGCGTGCATACCATCGAGCATGCCGAGGCCCTGGGACTTGGTTCCCGCAAATACACCCTGATAAGCATTGACAAGTGATGTAAAACCTGTACGAAATGGTTGTAAAGTGCATTCTCCTGGTCCTGTTCTTTGCCGTTATGATCGGCGTGGGCATTTATTGCCGCAGGACCGCCTCTGATGTGGTTGGTTTTGTGCTGGGTGGACGCAACGTGGGCTCCTGGCTTACGGCTTTTGCCTTCGGTACTTCGTATTTTTCGGCGGTTATCTTTGTCGGATACGCCGGACAGTTCGGCTGGAAGTATGGAATGGCGGCCACCTGGATTGGTATTGGCAATGCGCTGATTGGATCGTTGCTGGCGTGGCGCATCCTGGGTCGCCGGACCCGTCTGATGACCCAGCATTTGCAGAGCGCGACCATGCCCGATTTCTTCGGGAAGCGTTTCTTCAGCGATTCGCTCAAGGTGGCTGCATCCGTCATCGTCTTCATTTTCCTGATTCCCTATACCGCATCTCTCTATAACGGTCTTTCCCGGCTTTTCAGCATGGCCTTCAACATCGATTACTTCTGGTGCGTACTGGGAATGGCGGTGCTGACGGGCCTGTATGTCTGGATTGGAGGCTATATGGCCACGGCGGTGAACGATTTCATCCAGGGAATGATTATGCTGGTGGGTATCTGCGCCGTGATTGCGTCCGTGCTGGCCGGCAACGGCGGATTCTCCGCCGCGATCGAGAGCCTTTCGCAAATTCCGTCCGAATCGGCTCCCGGGCTCAATGGCGCCTTCATTTCCTTCCTGGGACCGCAGCCCATCTACCTGCTGGGTGTGGTGCTGTTGACCTCCCTCGGAACCTGGGGTCTTCCGCAGATGGTCGGGAAATTCTACGCCATCCGCAGTGAGGCCGCCATCCGCAAGGGCACGGTGATTTCCACCGTTTTTGCCATTATCGTCGCGGGAGGATGCTATTTCCTCGGCGGATTCGGCCGGCTGTATGGCCAAAGCATTGAATATTCGGCGGCGGGTACGCCGATTTACGACAGCATCGTCCCGTCCATGCTGGCATCCCTTCCCGATTTGATGATCGGAGTTGTCATCATCCTGGTGCTCTCGGCCTCCATGTCCACCCTTTCCTCGCTGGTGCTCACTTCCGGCTCCACCTTGACGCTGGATATCATTGACCCGGCGGTGGCCAAGGTCCGCAAGGGCAGTCGGATGGATGACCGTAGCCAGCTGCTGTGCATCCGGTTGCTGGTGCTGTTCTTTATTGTGGTTTCCTCGGTCCTGGCCATCATCCAGGCCAAGAGTTCCGTGACGTTTATCGCCCAGCTGATGGGTATTTCGTGGGGAGCCCTGGCGGGTGCCTTCCTTGCCCCGTTCCTATATGGCCTTTACTGGAAACGTACGACCCCTGCATCGGTCTGGGCCTCTTTCATTGCGGGTGTCGCCGTGATGGGTGGGTGCATGTTCTGCACGTTTACGGGCAGGACGTTTATCAGCCCGTATTTCACGTCTCCGATCAATGCGGGCGTGCTGGCCATGGTGCTGGGACTCGTGATTGTGCCGGTGGTAAGCCTCTTTACCGGAATGCGCAAGAAAGAGGAGGTGGAGCGGATGTTCAGCTGCTACGACAGTACGGTTACGGTCCGCGTCACGACCTCGCTTGTAGATGAACAGGCCTAGTCCCGATTCTTAGAAAACAAAGTTGTAGCCTGCGCCCAAAAGGTGACAGGCTTCGGTAAGGCCGCCCCTGTCGAAGAGGTGGTACATATAGAAGAAATCCAGCGAATGACCGCCTCCAAGGCTGATTTCCGTGCCGGCGTAATGCAGCGAACGAATCCATCCGTTGCCGTCGAGGCTGCCAAAGATTTCATACATTACGTAGGGGGTGAAGACGCTTTCCGGGACCTTGTATTGGCCGCGGAGCCGGGTCCGGAGGGTATTGGTAACCGATTGGGTATCCGGGTTGTAGGCCAGTTCGTATTTCTCGCGGAGGGCCAGGGCGAGGCCGTCGCGTTTCAGGGTCTCCGTGAAGCATAACACGGCCTTGTGCTGGATCATATTGCCTGCGGAAGGGATGCTCCAATATTCGTAACTGAGGTCTCCCTTGAGCCATTTGTTAAAGTTGTATCCGCCGCCGGCCATCACGAACCAGCACTCCGTACTGCGGATGCGGTCATACGAACGATGCTCGAAGCGGGCCATGGCATACGGTGCCCCAAAGGATTTCACCAGCTGGACGCTGCTCCAGGTTCCCAGGTCCGAGACGGACTGCGCACGGCCCTGCAGCGAAAACAGCAGCGCGGCGCATAAGGTGGAAATAAGGATCTTCTTCATACAAGGACAAATATAGCAAAAGATTTTTATTATCTTTGTAAGTATGTTTAAAGTAAGTAATCCCATCTGCACGCCGCCGGAGACTTTCTCTTCGGCCCTGCAGCAGAAAGTATATTCGACCTTCCAGGACCTGTCCATTCCCTTTGAACGGGTAGATACGGACCCCGGTCTTACCATGGAAGACTGCCAGCATATCGACGCCAAGATTGGCGTCCGCATTGTCAAGACCGTGTTCTTGTGCAACCGGCAGCAGCCGGCCTTCTACCTCTATGTCCCAACTGACGACAAGCCCTTCGTGACCCGTGATTTCTGCGGAGCGCTGGGAATTCCTCGCGTTTCCTTTGCTCCGGCCGATAAACTCTGGGAACTCACCGGCGTGGAAGTGGGCGCAACTACCGTGCTTAGCTGCATCCTTCCTTCGTCCGCCAATGTTTCCCTCATCATGGACAGGGGAGTGGCGGAAGCGGAGTGGTTCGCCTGCACGGACGGTACGCCAACCTGTTTTGTCAAGCTCCATACGCAGGATCTCCTGCAAAAGTATATCCCTGCTTCCGGACATTCTTTGACGCTGATTTAAACCTCAAAGAAACGGAAGGGTATTGGAATTCAGCCGACTAAACAATCATCAATGATGAAAAGGATTATTATTTCATTTTGCGCCTTAATGGTCGCCGGGGTAATGGGTTGCTCCCATGTAAAGAAGTCTTCGGAG
>CADCCI010000146.1 GCA_902799895.1 uncultured Bacteroidia bacterium
ACATAGTACTTCCGGCTGTTCTCCCAGAGGACGGCCTTCAGTTCATCGATCCGTATTTTCGCTTCCGCTTGATTCATTTGCTCATCTGCGTGCGCGTATGTATACGCACAAAACACAAAGATACAACAAATCTGCCATATCGGCAATATTGTTTGTCTTCAATCTTTTATGTATCTTTGTGTGCTTTTTTGGAAACGAGTATTAACAAATTATACAACATCATGAAAGATTCCATCATTATCCTCTGTGGTGGCGGCCCGGCTCCGGGCATGAACACCGTCGTCTGCTCGGTCGCTAAGACCTTCTTGTCCAACGGTTTCCGTGTGATCGGCCTGCATGGCGGTTACAGCGGCCTTTTCAGCAAGAACCCCCGCACCGAGGATATCGATTTCTTCAAGGCGGACGCCTATTTCAACCGGGGCGGCTCCTACCTCCAGATGAGCCGTTTCAAACCCACTGACCAGGATTTCGAGGAGAACTTCAACCTTGCCCTCTTCCAGGAGAACAACATCAAGTTGCTGGTCACCGTGGGCGGCGACGATACCGCTTCCACGGCCAACCGTATTGCCAAGTTCCTCGAGGCCAAGCAGTATCCCATCAAGAACATCCACGTTCCCAAGACCATCGACAACGACCTGCCGCTTCCCGGTAACGCCCCTACCTTCGGTTTCAATTCCGCCAAGGACGAAGGCGCCCACCTGGCCCGCACCGTTTACGAGGATGCCCGCACCAGCGGTAACTGGCTCATCATCAGCGCCATGGGCCGCAGCGCCGGCCACCTCGCACTGGGTATCGGCGAGAGCACGCACTGCCCGATGACCATCATCCCGGAGATGTTCAACAAGACCCAGATCGGCCTGAAGAAGATTGTCAGCCTGACGATTTCCGCCATTATCAAGCGCAAACTCCTGGGTATCCCGTACGGCACCGTCGTGGTGGCCGAGGGCGTATTCCACGACCTGGATCCGCAGGAAATCAAGGATGCCGGCGTGTCGCTTACCTATGACGAGCACGGCCACCCCGAGCTGGGCAAGATCAGCAAGGCTGTCCTCTTCAACGATATCCTGGACAAGGAATTCAAGAAACTGGGCCTCAAGATCAAGACCCGTCCGGTGGAAATCGGCTACGATGTCCGCTGCCAGGATCCGGTCGCATACGACCTTACCTATTGCTCCGAGCTGGCCATGGGTGTCTACGAGCTCTTCGAGAAGGGCGAGACGGGCTGCATGGTCTATGTAGACGCCGCCGGTGAGTCGCATCCGCTCTACCTGAAAGACCTTCAGGGTGCAGACGGCAAGATTCCGCCGCGCCGCGTGAACATCGAAGGCGGCACCGCGCAGAACTACTTCCGCCACATCTGCCACTACATTACGCCGGCCGACTACGAGGCTGCCAAGAAGTACGTCCCCAATCCGGAGGAGTTCGACTTCAAAAAGATCCTTGGTTGGTAAGCGTAACTAGTTGATGTTCAATAAAATACGCTTTGTATGCATGCTGATGGCCGTCACGATTTTCGTGGCGGCTTGTCAGAAACTGGGAGTCGACGTGGAAGACGTCACCCTCCGGCCGGAAAGACCGGAGAAAGGACTGCTTTCCGCAACCGGTGCCGGTCGGATTCCGACCGACATCCAGGGGATTCCCCGGGTGTACATCAACACGCCATCGAAGCGCGGGGTCCAGGGGATAGACTCCAAACGGAATTACGATGCCAACGTCAACGAGTGGACAACGGATTGCACCATCGAAATTCACGTTACAACCCTTGCCGGGAAGGATTCCATCTGCTATTCCGCCAAGGGTATGAAGATCCGCGGAAGGGGGAATTCCACCTGGACCCACTATTATCGCAAACGTCCGTACAACATCAAACTGGACAAGAAAGCCGACCTGCTGGGAACGGGAAAGACCAAACGTTACCTCCTGCTGGCCAACTGGATGGACCGGACCCTGCTGCGGAACGATGTGGCCCTGGAAGCGGCCCGCAGGACCAGCCTGGAGTGGACGCCATCGGGTACATTCGTAGAATTGTACGTAGATGGGGACCGGCGCTACAACTATTGGCTGGGGGAGAAGATCAATGTGGAAGAGACGCATTTCATGGCCGATTACCTGTACAGCCTGGATGTCTCGAATCCCCTCAAGACGAATTTCATAACCCGTTACGGCATATGGAACAAGGGGAAGAAGGCCGGGAAGATTCCGGTGGAGCTGGAATATCCCGATCTGGACGACTTCCCGGATGCGGTGGAGCCGGCAAAGGAGGCCCTGTACCAGTTGGAAGAGCTCCTTTACAAAGGCGACTGGGGTCCGTTTGTGGATGCCGACAGCTTCTGCGACTGGTTCCTCGTCTATGAATTGACGGGAAATGCCGAGCCCAATCATCCCAAGAGCGTGAACATGTATATCCGCGGAGGGGTGCTCTATGCCGGTCCGGCGTGGGATTTCGATTTCGGGACCTTTATTCCCGATATCAATAATGGCCTGCTCGTGAATCAGAACGCCGTATATTACAAGCAGTTACTCCGTGCGCCGTCCTTCCGTGAACGGCTGAAAAAGCGCTGGTCGGTGCTGAAGCCCCGTTTCCAGACCCTGCCTGCGTATGTCGACCAGCGGGCCGATCTGATTCGGGAATCGGAAGAGGACAACCATATGCGTTTCCCTTGTTACCCGAATCCGCTTAGTACGGATCGGGATGCGAATGGGGTTTATACGCGGATGATTAACTATGACGAGCAGATGACGTTCCAGGAGGCCGTGGACCGGCTTAAGTTTGCTATCACGCAGCGTATCGAGCAGCTTGACGAGCTTATTTCTGCCCTGTAATTCATATTTCTAGGCTGAGCGCAGCAGGTGTGGCAACGTGAGCCGTCTCGCTTCGCTCGACCCCACCGCTCACTCCGTTCGCTTACGCTCACATCCGTTCCGGTCCCCCCTCTTACCACGTTGCCACACCTGCTGCGCTACATTCAGAACTACCGTTCTTACGGGGGGGCGGTCTGCAAAATCTTACGGCAATTGAAGGCTGGAAGGGACAGGGACGGAGCTGAAGGAGCAGGAGAAGAGGCGGGAGCCGCGGAGGAAGGCGAAATGACGGTGACGGTCGAAACCGGGCACCTCGTAGTTTAGCCAGCAAAGGTCATAAGTACTTGTGCCAGAGAGCGATTGAGCCAACGCAAACCGTTCGCGATAATGCTTCAGGACAGCCCGCTCCCCACGACTCAAGCCGCGTCCCGTATGAACGAACTCCCACAGACGGCCCTCCAGCGGAGCCTTGCACCAGTCAAAGATGCTCGTCCGTCCATCGACCCCGCTGAAACCCTCGGCATTCATTCCCCGTTCGCCCACTTCCTGTCCGAAATACAGCATAAACGGCGCATCGGAAAACAACAGGGAGACGTCCAGGGCAGGCCAGGCCTTCTCGGCACTGCCGGCAAAGAAATCCGAAGCGATGCGCTGCTCGTCGTGGTTCTCCAGGAAGTTGAGCATATGGGGCTGAAGGTCGCCCAGTTCCTGCCAGTTCCAGGTCAGTTCTTCGGCGTTGCCGCCCCCTTGCACAAGGGCCCGGAGCCGGTCGTACAAACCGGATTTGTCATAGAGCAAATCAAAGCCGACTTCGGTAACATACTTCCTATAGAGTTCCTTTCGGTAAACCTCTGCAATAAACTGAATGGCAGGGAATTCATCTTTGATTTCTTTGATGAGCCAAGTGAAGAAGACGGGCGGAACCAGCTCCACCATGTCGCAGCGGAAACCATCCACACCGCGGGCCGCCCAGAAACGCACGATGTTGTACATCTTGTCCCAGGTAGGGGTGTGGAAATCGCAGTAATTCAACTTGACGGTATCGTACCAGTCGTTCTGGCCGGGGGCCGGCGTAAAGGCATTGCCGGAAGCCCGCGCCGGGAACTCCTCATAGGCCGCCTCGGTAGAAGCCTCTACCGGAAGCCGGAGCGCCTCGCCAGGATAATAATAAAAGTCATTTTCCGGTTTCCAATGAACCGAAGGGTCCTCCTGCGAACCCAGGTCGCCGTCCCGGTGCGAAAACCGCCCGTAATCCCGGCTGACGTGGTTCGGAACAAAGTCGATGAGCACCTTCATCCCGGCGGCATGGATCCGCGCCACCATGGCATCGAATTCCTCCATCCGGCGGGCCGGATCATCGGCCAGGTACGGGTTCACATCGTAATAGTCGGTAATGGCATAGGGCGAACCCGCCTCACCTTTGACAAACTGCGAAGAAGAAGGCGGAAAGCCGCCTATGCGCGAACGGGTAGCGTGCCGCAGCACACCTGTAACCCATAAATGCGTGATTCCCAAGCTGTTCAGATACCGGAGCGTAGCCTCGTCCACGTGGGAGAAATGGCCGCTGGCAGCATCGCCGCACCCATCGGAACAGGTGCCGGCCGGACCCCAGAGGCGGGGGAGCAGCTGGTAAATCAAGGTTTTCATAAGCCCACGACGGCCTGGCCCTGGTGGCGGTCGATAAAGGCCGTCAGGCCCTCGATCTTGTATACCCGGGCATACTTACCCTCGTGCACGCACGGTAAGGCATTCAGCGCCTCGAAATCCACGCTGCCATCGCCCGAAACCGTATCTACCGAGAGGTAACCCACGCCCAGCGAGGTAATGTTCTGGAAGAAATGAGTTCCCTGGCTCGGCTCCACCCGGAAGCCCTCGATGCCGCATTCCACGATGAGCCGCGCTTCGGAAATATCGCTCCACAGCACCGGAATGCCCAGGAAGGGATCGGAAGACCCCCAGCGGCCGGGACCGATGAGCAGGTAGGAAGCGCCCTCAGCCTTCAGCGAGGCGTTCAGGGCCGATAATTCCTCGGCCATTTCCTTGGTATGCAGGTTGTCGAACCGCTCGGGCGGGACCAGGACCACATGGGTCATATCCTGGAAGAGACCGGCGCCCAGGGCGTGTCCGGAGGTGACCAGCGTCTGGCTGAAGCCCTCCGCCACCTGCTCCAGAGTCTTGTCGGAACCCTCCATATAATCGGTCACCGGACGGACCTGCAGCAATTTCAGCTGCATCTTTTCCTCGCCGTCCTCATCCACGATATCGGCCGCAAACTCAATCTCCACCTCGCAGGAAAGCTCTTTCCGGCAAATCTCCAGCACCTCGTCCAAGGCCTGGCACAGCGGGAAACGGTTGTATTTCAGCAGGGTCTCGAACGAAATCACCCGCGGCCCGTCCGCAGTCATACCCGGGCGCAGCCGGCCGTCGGAACGGTCGAAGGTAGAGGCCACCAGGTCGGACCAGGGATAAGAGGGAAGTGCCTCTGCTGCAGCAAAGTAGGAGAGGTTGACCCCTTCGTTGCGGGAAATCTTGAAGGCACCCGGACGCATATCCAGGGCGTACAGCATCTTCTGCGTATCGCGGATGGCCAGGCCGGGGTCGGAAAGCTGGAGAATCTTCTTGGGCCGTTTGGGATTGAACCGCAGGGTACGGCCGCCCTCGACCACCGTCTTACCAAGGCCGAAGGCCACGTTGACAATGCCTTCCTCGGGCTTTTCGTTGCCAATGGGATAGAAGTTCACAGACCGGCCCACACCCGAAATCAGCGGGTAGTACAGGCCCTCGTGGACACTTCCACAAATACTTTGGATAATCACGGCCATCTTCTCCTCGCTCAGCAGGTTCTGCGTGCTCTGGATGTAGTTGCGGCTGCCGGCATAGAACTGCGAGGCATAGACGCTCTTGATGGCCTTTCCGAGCATGCGGACCATCTGGTCCTTGTTCTCGGTCAGCGGAATCATATAAGTGGAATAGACACCGGCAAAAGGCTGATAATTGCTGTCTTCCAGCTTGGAACTGGAACGGATGGCCAGCGGATGCCGAACCGTCTTCACAAAGGTCTGCAGGTTCTCGATCAAGGCCTCCGGCAGACGGGCCGCCACGAATTCGGACAGGATCTCGTCGTCGGAGAGTTCGGCGTCAATCACGTATTGCAGGCCGTTCTCCACGATAAACTGGTCGAAGAAATCGGTCGTAACCACAATGGAACGGGGGATGGAAACATCCATTCCCTCGTATTTCTCGGCCAGGGAATACTTCTGGATCAGGCTGTTCAGGAAGGCTAGACCGCGGGCCTTTCCGCCCAGGGAGCCGTCGCCCAGCCGCGAGAACCAGATATGGGTCCCATATGTCTCGTCGCTGAAATCGGCAATGATGCCGCGTCCCGTATAATGATGGAAGGCGTGAATCTGCTCGTACAGGAAGGTACGGGCTTCCGCCGCATCCGTATGATGTTCGGCGCGGAAACGGTTCGCCAGGGTAAAGAGGCCGCGGGCAAAGAACCATTTCGAGAATTTGTTGCGGGTGGTATTGGCCACCAGCACATCGTCCGGCACATCGCGGATAATCTTCTCCAGCTGCTGCAAATCGGCGGCCCGGCCGCATTCGTTGCCCTCGGCATCGCGGAAAACGAAATCGCCGAAGCCGAATTCGTCCTTGATATATTC
>CADCCI010000147.1 GCA_902799895.1 uncultured Bacteroidia bacterium
GAATTCTTATGGCAGGCTGTCATCAAAAGCAGCGGAAGCAGAAAATATAGGATCTTTTTCATGGCTTATTCAATAACGATTTCACGAATGAGGAAAGCATTGTATTCTGTTACAATAAGGCGTTTTCCGCTGGGATCCATGCGGATTTCACCCGGAGAGTTGAACCGGGCTTCGGCGCCCTTGCCGTCTACCTTGCCGCTCTGACCTGAAGTGCCCGCCACGGTGCTGATAACAGCATCTTCGTAGCCTTTCTCGCCACGGGCTATGAGCTTGATGACCTTGAAGGAGTCATCGGCCAGATAGATATTGCCATCCTTATCCAAAGTGAGGCCGAAGAGGTTGGCTCCGAACTTGGCTGTCAGCGGTTTTCCGGGTTCGCCGGGATCATCGGCCTTGCCACTGCGGATACCGGCAATCACGAACTTGGTGCCGTCGGGTTTCACGCCGATAATCTGGCAGCCATTGGTACTGACAATCAGGTTTCCTTCGGGATCGAATTCCATGGCAAGAGGACCGTCGTCGAAAGTAACGAAGGACTGCAAGGTGGAAAGGTCATCACCGGTAGCTTTGAAGATAGCCTTGGAGCCGTCGCGGACCAGCACATAGGCATTGCCTGCAGCATCGAACGCAACATCCATGGGGGATGTACCTGTAAACGACGCAGCGACCACCTCGGCGACATCGGTCTTATAATTATAGCGGATGATCTTGTTGTTACCCTTGCTGGCATAGTAGAACCAATCTCCCTTCATTGCTCCGCGCCAACCGGCGTTGGAAATGGAAGTTGTTTTCTTACTCGAAGTAACATCCCATGTGTTCAGATCCATGAAACGCATGGCATTGTTGCCATTATCCAAAATGGCCAGACGGCCGTCGGACAGGAATGCGACGCCACGGGGCTGACGGAACTTGGCAACGGTAGGGCCGCCGTCCACGATAGTTACGGCATCGGCGGCGCGGCCGGCGGTGCCGGACATGGTCTTTACCGTGTATGTATAGGTCTTGGCCACATACATGAAGACAGGGCCCTCAACGGTCTTTTCACCCACCGTGACGACAATGGGATAAGAACCCTTGGGATTCGAAGGAATCTTCACGCTGAGTTTGGTGGTGGTGGCCGACAGGACTTCGGCCGGCACGCCGTTGAAACTTACCTGGTTTTCGGCAGGAATCTCACTGAAGCAGATGCCCGCCACTTCCACGATATCACCCTCAGAGCCGGAATTGGGTGTGATGCTGAATACCGTCAGTTCCGGTTTCTTGTCATAAGTGAAATTAGGGCCGCTGACCGTTTCTCCATCAACGGAAACCACGAAAGGATACTGACCTTCCGGATTGTCGGGAAGAACGACCACCAAACGGGTATCGTTGGCAGAAACTATCTCGCACGGAAGATCGTTGATCTTTACGGTATTCCTCTCCTTCTTGTTGGAGAAAAGCTGTCCGCTGATGGTGATCTGGTCACCCTCGATACCGGACGCAGGAGTATAGGAGAAGATAGCCAGTTTTTCTTCCTCCACAGGTTCTGCATAGCGGAAGGTGAGGCCGGTGAGCGTTTCGCCGCCGGTAGTCACGCTGACGGCCACATTGCCCAGCTCATGTTCCGGCATCTTGAAATATATCCTGTCGATGGTGACAGAAGTCACACTGGCCTGGACGCCGTCTACGGAAACGGTGGCGGGTTCAGTGAAGCCATAGCCGGAAATCACAGCCGAAGTGCCGGGATAGCCTGCCTTGGGAAGGAGGGACAGCACCTTGGGCTTTACCACTTCGGGAGCCACAGGGTCGTGTTGGCAGGAAGCGGAGACCATTGCAGCCGCAACTGCCAATAATATGTATTTCAGACTCTTTTTCATAATTACGGTTCATTGACGGTTACCATCCAGGTGTTGACGACAGGGCGCTGGGCACCGTCGGAAGCACGGTTGCGGAGTTGATAGATATTGGCCGATGGATGACGGATCACCAATTGTGCGCTGCCGCCGCCGTCCAGGTTGGAAGCCCAGCTGCAGCCCAGGCTCTTCATTATTTCACCCATCTCCCAATAAAGCATGCCGTCTGACCAGAGCGCCTGGCGGCCGTCTACGATCATAAAGAACAGGGTATTCCCGTCCTCGGTATATCCTACGACATTACGGGGATGACGGTTGGTGGAATAACCGGAGAAGTCGCCCGGGACCTCACCGTTGCTCAGGACAATTACGCCGCTGCCTGTCACATCCCTGAGATCCGATGCCATTTGACGGTAGGTGACGGTATCGCGGATAACCGGCTTCCCGTCGAAATCCAGGCCGAAGAAACTGATGGCCTGATCGGTCAGGGTGGGAGAATACACAAAGGTATTCTTGAGGACACGACCGTTTCTGTGGATGGGGCCGCGGATCTTTCCGTTGGACGTATCCCAGAAGTCGGCGTTTACCACGGCGACCACGCGACGTCCGGGCTTGTCCACATATTCAATCATGTCGGAAGGGGTCTGGCGGCTGCCGATTACATAGGAATCCAAATCATACGGCATTCCCACCTTCATTTTCACGCCAGGCGTATTCAGTTTGATGCGCAGGATGAAAACGTGCTCCACTTTTGCCAGTGAAGTCTGCAGATGGATATCCGTTTCGTCCACGCCGGCAGCGATCATGAAAGTCGTGTCGGCATAGACATGACCTACCGAGGCGGCCAGTGCCACCTGTTTTCCCAATTCCGTCCTGGGGACATAGGAGGTATCCGGAATATCTTCCGGTCCGGCAGGCAGTTTCTTGCAGGCCAGGACTGACGGCAGCAGCAAGAGAGTCAGCAGTATATATGTTTTCTTCTTCATAAGGCTATTCCTCCTCATTGTTATTGGGTGTTGCAACCCAGAGTGGGTTCTGTTTCAGCAGTTTGTTCAGGGTGAGTTCACGGGAAGGGATGGGCTGTACACTATACTTGTGGTCTACGCCCACTACCTTCTCGTACTTCCCGGTACGAACCAGATCGAACCAACGGAATCCCTCACCAAACAGTTCCAGACGGCGCTCATTCAGGACAGCGTCCAGGAAAGCATCCTCATTGGCCGGTGACACATCGGGCAGGCCGCGGAAGCGTCTGAGTTCATTCAGACGGTCGATTCCCAGGGCAAGCCCCTTTCCTTCGGCACTGATCAGATACATCTCGGCGAGACGGGTGATATAGATAGGATCGTGACCGGCATCGCCCATGCAGTATTTGTTTACTACATTGTTGCTGCCCTGGATATCTACAGACACCGTACGGCGCTTGTCAATGTGCTGGAACATGTCCATGGCCTCCTGCGTGGGGCAGAAAGTATAGCTGCCGCCCACCGGGGATTCCTTCGTATAATAATACGAGCCGATATTGTAGCTTCCCTCCTCCAGAAGGTTGGAGAAAGTGAAAATCTCTTCCTTGTTGGCCACACCGCGGAAGATATCCGTGAAATCGGCCAGTGCGAAACGGCCGCAGGTAATCAGTTCTTCGGCCAGTTCCGCGGCTTCGGCTTTCTTGCCCATGGCCAAATAGGTTCGGGCCAGAAGAGCCTTTGCAGCATCCTTGGCGGCCTGTTTTTTCTTGGCTTCCTTT
>CADCCI010000148.1 GCA_902799895.1 uncultured Bacteroidia bacterium
CTTTGCCAATCCGCGCAATGCCGCATCCGGGTCTCTGAAACTGCTGGATCCCGCAGAGGTGGGCCGCCGCGGCCTGATGTGCACCCTGTATCACATCCCGGTGCAGAACGGCCTGCCGTACCCCACCCACGACGATGCCTTGAAGGCCGCGGCGGCCTGGGGCCTTCCCGTATCGGACGAAAGGCGCATCTGCCACAATATTGAAGAAATCGAAGCCTATATCCGGCATTGGGACACCGCCCGCAAGGCCCTGCCCTTTGCGACGGACGGTATCGTGATCAAAATCAACGAACTGGAATTCCAGAACCTCCTGGGATATACGGCCAAATCGCCCCGCTGGGCCGTGGCCTTCAAGTTCAAGGCCGAGCAGGCCCTGACTCCCCTGCTGTCTATCGACTATCAGGTAGGCCGCACGGGAGCCGTGACCCCGGTCGCCAACCTGGAACCGGTTCTCCTGTCCGGTACAACCGTCAAACGGGCCACCCTGGTCAACGAAGACCAGATGCGCGCCCTGGACCTGCACCTGGGAGACTGGGTCTATGTGGAAAAGGGCGGCGAGATTATTCCGAAAATTACGGGCGTAGAGCCCTCGAAACGCACTCCGGGCGCTTTGGAGCCGGTTTTCCCGGCCACCTGTCCGGACTGCGGCACTCCCCTGGTGAAGCCGGAAGGCGAAGCCAAGTGGTTCTGCCCCAACACCGACGGCTGCCCCACCCAGGCCAAGGGCAAGCTGGTCCACTTCCTCAGCCGCAAGGCCATGAACGTCCTGGCCGGTGAAGCCACCGTGGAGCAGCTCTACAACCTGGACCTGGTCCGGACACCGGCCGATTTCTTTGACCTGACCCCGGCTAAACTCTCCCTTCTGGAGGGATGGAAGGAAAAATCCATCCAGCGCTTCCTGCGCAGCCTGGCCGATTGCCGCAAGGTTCCCTTCCCCCGCGTCCTCTTTGCCATCGGCATCCGGTACGTGGGCGAGCAGACCGCCAAGGACGTAGCCGCCCATTTCGGCAGCATCGATGCCCTTGCACAAGCCACCGTGGAGCAGTTGCTGGAGGTTCCCGATATCGGGGACGTGACCGCCCGGGCCATCCACGCCTGGTTCCAGGAGAGCGCCCACCAGGTGGAAATCCAGCGCCTGAAGGCGGCCGGACTGCGGTTCAGTGCCGATGCCCCCCGCGAGAACCAGAGCGATGCCCTGAAGGGCGCCAGCATTGTCATTTCCGGCAACTTCAGCATTTCCCGCGACGAGATGAAAGATCTCATCGAACGCAACGGGGGCAAGAATTCCTCGGGCGTCAGTGCCAAGACCACCTACCTGCTGGCCGGCAGCAAGCCCGGTCCGGAGAAAATCCGGAAGGCCCAGGAACTGGGTGTAGAGATTATCGACGAGGCCCGCCTGATGTCCATGCTGCCCGAAACCGCCGCCCAGGACATGCCCAAGAGCCTTTTCCAGGAATTTGAAGAACCAACTCTATTTTAAGGTATGAAGAAAATCAGCGATATCTTTCATTCTATCGAACGGTTCTTCACCCGGGATATCTGGGAGATCAACCCCGCCGAACTGTCTTCCCGCTGGAAGGCCCGGCTCGTGAAAGATATCCGGCTGATCATGGAGGTCCTGAAAAACTTTGCCAACGACAAGGTGGGATTCCAGTCGGTCGCCCTCTGTTATTTCTGCACCATGGCCGCCGTGCCGTTCATTGCCGTGTGCTTTGCGCTTACGGGCGGTCTGGGGCTGGAAGGCTACCTGACGCAGCTCCTGTACGCCCACTTCGGCTCGCACCCCGATGTGATCGAAGTGGTGATGAACGCCGCAGACAACATCATCGCATCGGCCCAGAAAGGCGTTTTCGGGTTGATCTCCACCCTGATGTTCGTCTGGCTCGTCATCTGGATGATGATGCGGGTCGAGAAGGTTTTCAACAACGTCTGGGGCGTGAAGAAATCCCGCAATTTCTTCGCCCAGCTGGGTATCGACCTGGCCATCCTGATCCTCTCCCCCTTCGTGATTGTCATTTTCTTCTCCGGTTCCATCGTCTATTCCAACGTGCTGGACTACCTGGTTACGGGGAAGGTGGCTTTTTCGGACAGCATCAAAAGTTTGCTGAGCTGGGTGATTTTCTTCGCGGTCGTGGTCCTGGTGCTGTCGGCCATGTATAAATTCATCCCGACGGCTTTTGTACAATACCGCTATGCCTTCAAGGCGGCCATATTTGCCGGCCTGGCATTCACGGGGCTGCAGTACCTCTACCTGGAGACGCAGATCCTCGTTACCCGACTCAATGGTGTCTACGGTACTGTGGCCGCCATCCCGCTCTTTATGTTGTGGCTCCGGTTCGGATGGCTGATCATCCTGTACGGAGCCGAGTTTTCCCATTCGTTCCAGACAAATGAATCGCTATGAGTATATCTCCGTTCAATGAGAAAGATTTCGCGCTCATCGAAGCCGAATATGCCGGTCTGAAAGAGGCCTCGGCCCGCCGGTGTGCATCGCAGGAGGAACTGGATGTGGTTCAGAAGGCCTTCGAGTTTGCCAACGAGGCCCACAAGAACGTACGGCGCCGCAGCGGCGAGCCCTACATCCTGCATCCTATCGCAGTCGCGAAAATCGTGGTCAGCACCATCGGCCTGGGCTACAAGTCCATTTCTGCCGCCCTGCTGCACGATGTGGTAGAAGATACGGATTATACATCCGAAGACATCCGCAACCTGTTTGGGGAAAAGATCGCCAGTCTGGTCGAAGGCCTGACCAAGATCAAGAACGTGCTGGATTCCGAGAACAAGACCGGCATGAGCAACCTGAGCGAGGAGAGCATCCAGGCCGAGAATTTCAAGCGGATCCTGCTCACCCTCAATGACGATGTCCGCGTGGTCCTCATCAAGCTGGCCGACCGCCTGCACAACTGCCGCACCATTGAGTTCATGCCCGAATTCAAACGCGACAAGATCCTGTCCGAGACCATGTTCGTCTTCATCCCGCTCGCCCACCGGCTGGGTCTGTACGAGGTCAAATCCGAGATGGAGAACATCTGGCTCAAATACAAGGAGCCCGATGCCTACGAGACCATCACCGCCAAAATCGAAGAGGGCCAGGACGAGAAGGAGAAGCAGATTGACGAATTCATCCAGCCCATCAATACGGCCCTGAAGGAAGCCGGTTTCGACTTTTACATCCGCAAACGCATCAAGACGCCCTATTCCATCTGGCGGAAGATGCAGACCAAGCATGTCTCCTTCGAGCAGGTTTACGACCTGTACGCGCTCCGCATCATCTTCAATACCGATTCGGCATCGAAGGAAACCGAACGCGACCAGTGCTACCATATTTTCTCCATCATCACCGGTCTGTACCGATATAAACCCGAACGCGTACGCGACTGGGTAAAGCATCCCAAGAGCAATGGCTACGAGGCCCTGCATTGCACCCTGATGAGCCATACGGGCATGTGGATAGAGGTGCAGATCCGCACCAAGCGCATGGACGATATCGCCGAGAAGGGTATCGCCGCCCACTGGGCCTACAAGAA
>CADCCI010000149.1 GCA_902799895.1 uncultured Bacteroidia bacterium
AGCTGGCGGCAGAAGCCGCTTGTTCGTCTTCGGCTCATACGCTTCTCTTCTGAAATTCATAAAATCAACCTAAAAGTTGATTTATTGGAAGATTTGTATTATCTTTGCAAAAAGGAACGCGATATGAGATTTGAGAGGATACTGGAAAATGGAAGGCTGTGGGCTGTGATGTATGATGAAGACAATGTAAACATCTTGGAGAAGGTATTTGCACAATGGAATGATTATGAGTGGTTAAGGGCTTTCTTCAACAAACACGTAGAAGATTTGTCGTCATTCTTTCATATCACAGATATAGACCGCGCAGTGTTTGATACAGTAGATGATGCAAACGAATTGGAATGTCTTATTCTGGATATCGACCCTGAAGCAAACTTGGATGAGCTATTCCGGCCGTTGGAGAATACCCGGTTAACGGAAGTCCTGCTAGGAAGAGAAAAAGCAAAGGGAAAATACCATACTCATGCATCGTGGTTGCGGCTTTATGCCATTAGACTTGAGTCTGGCCGATACATCATTACCGGCGGTGCAATTAAACTAACGGCTACCATGCAGGAGCGTAAGCATACATTGGAGGAACTCAATAATCTCAATAGGGTACGCGATTATCTGATATCGCTAGGAGTATTTGATTATAACGGATTTGAAGACTATAATGAAGAAAGCAACTGACAAGGAACTCTCCGTGCTGGAAAAGCACGAAGTCAAAACCGACTGGAGAGAAAAAGCCCAATGGCGGCGGGAGAACCGCCGCTGGCTACGCTATTCTGGTTTCATAGCCTTAACGGTTATGCACCGTCTGGAGGAACTCAAAATGAGCCAAAAAGAACTGGCGGAAAAGATGAATTGTTCACCCCAGTATGTCTCCAAACTCCTCAAGGGTTCGGAGAACCTAACTCTGGACACTATTTCCAAGTTGGAA
Source organism: uncultured Bacteroidia bacterium (assembly GCA_902799895.1). GTDB lineage: Bacteria > Bacteroidota > Bacteroidia > Bacteroidales > UBA932 > Cryptobacteroides. The sequence continues at coordinate 923 of CADCCI010000149.1, forward strand.
GAGAGCCTCGATTTGGATCTAGTCAGAAGCGCCTTAACCCACGTAGATGGTTACTATTACCATGAGCATCCTTATAGCTACGTGGCCGAGCCCGATTCGCCTTATTACGGACAGAGAAATAACGAATAAACCTCGCGGTCCGGGATGAATTCCTCTTTTAAGAGACAAGGAGAGAGATGCCCACACGTATAATTGAACGAATAGATAAATACAAGAAAAATGAATAGGCTAATTATATAATCAAGAAGTTTTGTTAATTTTGTTTCCCGAACATCCAAAATAGAACAGGATATGAGAACAAAAGGTTTCCTTCTTATGATGTGCGTCGCCCTCCTGGCGCTCGCTTCCTGCGGCAAAGACAGCTCCGAAAACAGCAAGGACTATTTCGGGCTCTATACCGAAAAGGTTTACTCCGCCGACGATTTCAAAAATGAAAAGGTAGCGGTGAACGAAGACGGCCTTGTTTGCGTGGGAGAGTTGGGCGATTTCGTCTATTGTTCCTTCCTTCGCATCTCGGACGAGAAGCAATTGTCCTTCTATCTGGCCGATCTGGCCCAGGACGGAAGCCCGTATGCCAACGGAAAAGAGAAGCTTTATTCTTTCAACGCCGGCGGCACCATCGGCATTGTTTCTTTCTACGGTACGCCGGCCATCTACCCCTATACATTAAACAAGAGCGTTATCACCATCCGGCAAGGAAGCCAGACGGCGCAATTTCTCGTAGTCAAGGACGGCCTGCTCTACAACGGCTTGGACAAGTGGCCTAAGATTCAGTAAAATACACGTGCTGCCGGGCATCGTAGAGGTCGATGACATACAGCAGCCGCTCGCGGGCGGATTCGGTCCAGACGCCCTTCAGATGAATGTTCATGATGGCGTGGCAGGACAGTTTCTGCAGGATGGCCCGCAGAACCGGCTCCCAGTCGGTTGACGCATCCAGGCTGAAACCGATTTCCTGGGTTCCCGTAGCCACAGCGGCTCCCAGTTCGCCCAAATCATCGCTATAGAAATAAGACCGCTGCGCCGGAGCTTCCGACAGCGGCGGGACGATGGCACTGCCGCCCGGACGATATTTCCACGGCCGGCGGCCGATTTCGATGTATTCCGAATGCAGGGCGGGCGGATTGCCGTACCCGGCCGGTTTCCGATACTTTTCGTGCGGATCGAAGGTCACATCCAGGCTCTTCACCTTTGAATACAGGTTGCCGAGGATTTTCCCGGTAGGAGCCACCACGCAGGAGCAGCCGCCATTTTTGGACTTCTTCCCCATGGATACGGAAGCCCGGACCAGATAAGCCCCGGTATTGTAGGCGCAGAACATGTCGATGATGTCCAGCACGTGGTGCGGATCGCTCCGCTGATGCGAACTGCCGATAATCACATCGGGTTTCCAGCGGGCGATGTTGGCATAAGCCTCATAGAAATAAAAATCGTAGCAGATCAGGAAGGCATAACGGACCCCTTCGATATCCAGGATCATCGGCTCGGACCACTCCTCGGTATAAGACTTGTCCAGGCCGTATTTCTGCCACTCCCCTGCCGTCAGATGCTGTTTGTAATACTTTCCCAGCAGGGAGCCGTCCCGTCCAAAGATAAAGAGGGCATTGCGCGGCACATCCCAGTTGGTATCGATAGCCCCTACAAACACCAGCGTACTGCAGCGCCGGGCCGTCCGGGCACATTCGTCCAGCAGCGTCGGGCCATAGCGATGGACCGTTTCCAGGAACCCCTCATAAGAGGTCTTTCCGGGAACCTCGCTGAACTCGGGCAAGACCACCATATCCAGACTTGAATCGCATTCGCGCAGTTCCTGCAGGGTCCATTCAAAACTCTTGTCCAGGCCCGCCTGGTCCTGTGCGAAAAGGGGCTGGATGACACGGGCCTTCATGGGCACAGCATGGCCGGCCACCACCGCGAAAAGCAGGGCAGCCAGGGAAAGCAAAATCCTACGCATGGGTTTGGGGTTTGAAAAGTCGGTCGATGATCAGCGCGATGGCACCGTCTCCCGTTACGTTGCAGGCCGGGCCATATCCGTCCAGCGCCAGGTACAGGGTCATTACCAGGGCCGTCTGGTCCGGGGTGAAGCCCATGATGGATTCCAGCAGGCCCACCGATGCCATCAGCACACCGCCCATCACCCCGGGCGCAGCCACTGCAGCGATGCCCTGCATCAGCACGAAATGGGCATAAACCGCCAGCGGGAGCGGGGTTCCGGTCAGGTACGCCACCGCAATGGCCGATACCGCCAGTTTGATGGTGGAGCCGCACATATGCACCGTAGAACAGAGCGGGATGGTGAAATCCACGATTTCATCGCGGATGCCATTTTTGCGCGCGCACGCCGCCGTCACCGGAATCACCGCCGAGGAGGAACAGACCGAGAAGGCCGTCAAATAAGCCGTGAGCATATTCCAGAGGCATTTGAACGGGTTTTTCCGGGCGATGGCCGCCGCCACGATATACTGGATGAAAAGGTAACAGACAGACAGGACAATGCCGGTGAGGATGATTTTGAATCCGCTGCCCAGC
>CADCCI010000150.1 GCA_902799895.1 uncultured Bacteroidia bacterium
TTCTGCAGGGCGGCAGCCTCGCCGGGGGTATAGAACGCGGGGGCGAGTTCGTCCATCACCCCGCAAATCTGCGGAGCGTGCGCGCGAAGTTCCCGGGTGATGGTGGACAGGCGCCACACGAAGATGCCGGCGTTCCAGAAATAGTTGCCGGCGGCGAGATATTCCTTGGCCACCTCCAGCGTGGGTTTTTCCTTGAATTCCAGTACTTTAACCACTTTATCGCGAACGGTCTCGCTGGAGCAGATGTAGCCGTAGCCGGTGTCCGGACGCGTAGGGGCGATACCCACCGTGACGATGGCATCGGAGCCGGCGGTGAAGGCCAGGGCGTCGGAGATTACGCGGGCAAAATGCTCCTTTTCCAGCACGAGGGCGTCGGCCGGGGTCACCACCACATTGGCATCGGGATGCTTCACGCCGATTTTCCAGCAGGCATAGGCAATGCAGGGAGCGGTGTTGCGCGGCTCGGGCTCGGCCAGGATCTGATCTACTGGAATCCCGGGAAGCTGCTCCCGCACCTTTTCCACGTAGCGCTGGCCCGTTACCACCCAGATATGGTCCATGGGACACACCTGCAGGAAGCGTTCTACCGTCAACTGAATCAATGTCTTACCTACGCCAAGCACGTCGATGAACTGCTTGGGCGTCTCCGGAACGCTGATGGGCCAGAGGCGGCTTCCCACCCCACCGGCCATGATGACAACATGGGTCTCCATACTGAAAATTTTTGTAAATGTAGCGAATTTTTCTTATATTGCACAAACATATAAAAGAACACCAAAACTCTTTTTGTTATGAAGAAATACATTGCTGAGTGCATCGGAACGGCTGTTCTGACACTTCTGGGCTGCGGAACCGCAGTCTTTGTCGGTTGTGCGACCCCTGCCGGCGTCGCTGCTACCGCCCTTGCCTTCGGTCTGTCCGTCATCGCCATGGCGTACACCATTGGCAGCATCTCCGGATGCCACATCAACCCTGCCATCACCCTGGGCGTTTTCCTGTCCGGCCGGATGAGCCTGAAAGAGGCTGTGGGTTACTGGATTGGCCAGTTCATCGGTGGCCTGGTGGGTGCAGCCATCCTGCTGCTCATCTGCAGCATGTCCAACTTTGAGATGGGTGGCGCCAACACGGCGAACGCTGCGAACGGCATTACCGCCGGCGGCGCTTTCGTCATCGAGATTATCGCCACCTTCATCTTCGTCCTGGTGGTGCTTGGCTCCACGGCCAAGAACGGTGCGGGCAACCTGGCCGGCATCGCCATCGGCCTTACCCTGGTGCTCATCCACCTGGTTTGCATCAACCTGACCGGTACCTCCGTCAACCCGGCCCGTTCCTTCGGTCCGGCCCTGCTGGTGGGTGGTGAGGCCCTCAAACAGCTGTGGATCTTCATCATCGCCCCGCTCGTAGGCGGTGCCCTGAGCGCCGTCGTGTGGAATGCCATCGCCCCTTCGGAATAGCCTCATGAAGACACAAGCAGAACTCACCCACATTGCCGCCCAGTTCCAGATTAGCGGAAACATCCTGGAAATCAAGCCGTTAGGAAACGGCCTCATTAACGATACCTTCCAGGTCATCACCGACGGACCGGACAACTACGTGCTCCAGCGGGTCAACAACGCCATCTTCCAGGACGTGGATTTGCTCCAGTCCAATATCGAGGCGGTGACGCGCCACATCCGCGGCAAACTGGAAGCCGCCGGAGAGAGCGACATCGACCGCAAGGTCCTGCGTTTCGTGCCCGTAAAAGGCAGCGGCAAAACCTATTGGACCGATGGCCAGACCTACTGGCGCATCTCGGTGTTCATCCGCAACGCGTTCACGTACGAGACCGTCAACCCGGAATATTCCTACTATGCCGGCAAGGCGTTCGGGCATTTCGAGGCGATGCTGGCCGATATTCCCGACCGTCTGGGCGAGACCATCCCGGATTTCCACAATATGGAACTGCGGGCACGCCAGCTGCGGGAAGCCGTTGCGGCCGATGCAGCCGGGCGGATGGCCGATCCCGCCGTCAAGGCGCTCGTAGAGGAGATCCAAACGTACGAGGAAGAGATGTGCAAGGCGGAACGGATGTACCGCGAAGGTACCCTTCCCAAACGCATCTGCCACTGCGACACCAAGGTGAACAACATGCTGTTCGATGCCAACGGGGAGATTCTCTGCGTGATCGATCTGGATACCGTGATGCCGAGCTTCGTTTTCTCGGATTTCGGAGACTTCCTGCGCACGGCCGCCAATACCGGTGCCGAGGACGACAAGGATTTGTCGCGGGTTGGGTTTAACATGGAGATTTTCAAGGCTTTTGCCAAAGGATACCTGGAATCCGCCTCGGTCTTCCTGACCCCGGTAGAGAAGGAGAACCTGCCCTATGCAGCCCTGCTGTTCCCGTATATGCAGACCGTCCGTTTCCTGGCCGATTACATCAACGGCGATACCTATTATAAGATACAGTATCCCGATGGCAACTGTTCCGCTCTGCCCTGGCCAAACGGGACGAGATGGCCGCCTACATAAATTCGTTGTAAGGTTCGGCTGCCAGCAGATACTTTCCGGAGGTGCCATCCCGAAAATCGGCCCGAAAGCCGAACAGGTGGATGGCGCCTCCTGTTTTGATACCCAGACGTTTGAGCAATCCTTCGCTGTCCAGGGGCAGGTTGCGGGCGGTGACGTCCGCCTTGGGCCAGCGTGTGGCAGCTTCGCGGATGCCGGTTTTGTCGAAGGGCAGTACGGCGCAGATGCGGTAGCGTTTGCCCAGAAGGCGGAGTTCGGCGGGGAGGTCTGCGCCGGAGGGTACGTAAAGATGGGTGCTGTGGCCCAGTTTCCGCAGGTTGAAGTGGCTGCAGAGCAGATTGAAGGCGCCGGCCTTTGTCAGTGCCGGTCCCGGAACAAACAGCATCCCAGCCTCTCTCAGCGCAACTTCATCCTCTAAGAAACTAGCCTCACCCCTCTCCGAACAATCCAGAATAGCATATGTATTTATTGTTCCGGCAGCCGGATGCTCCTCGTCACAGGAAACTAGGGGAAATGCTCCTCGGAGCATCCGGCTGCCGTCCCAAACACTTGGTAGCTGAACCGCATACAGTCCGGTACGGACAGGTTGAGAGGAGCATTTTCTTTCGTCCTCTGCGACTCGCGACCTGCCCGTACCGGACGGATCGTCGGACAGATCACCAGTCTGGTCACCGGACTGAAGAACGAGCAGCAACTCTTTACATTCGTCGCCAACAGCAACACAATGCACCGCCTGCAGACAATCCCCCAACTCACGCCCCAACTGGGCGATATCGGCCATCGGCGAAACCTTCACCAACACGTACGGGCAAAGCAGCAAAAGACTGTCTTTCAGGGCGATAAGGTCGGGCGAACAATCGGCCAGGCGGAAGACCTTCCGGCCGGAAGCGCTCCGGCGGGCAGGATCCAGGAAAATCACATCCGGGGCAAAATCCCCCAGCACCGACGGAAGGGAATCCGGCGTAATCTCCGCGCAGGAAACCCGGATATTCGTACGCCCCAGGGCGGCAAAATTGCCCCGGGCCGCATCGGCCAGTTCCGCATCCATCTCATTGTACAGGACCTCCTCCGCCACCTGCGAAAACGCCCAGGAATCAACCCCAAGGCCACCGGTAAGGTCGGCCACCCGTAAAGCAGACTTGCCGGCGGAAGCGGCAAGGGAACGCAGCAGGGAGGCCTTGTAAAATGCCGTGGCGGAAGAAGAGCACTGCTCCCCCGCCAAGGGCATGGGATAAACCAAAGAAGGTTCCGCAAACCACTGCGGAACCTTGTCTTTCAATTTCTTGCGGACGGCGAGCGTGGAAATGACACGCTCGGCATCGGCACCGAACTGCTGGCGGACGGAAGTCAGGAACCGGACATCGAAGGTATCGGCCCCATCATGCTCCAGAATGAACTTCGGGAAGGACTCCATCCGCTCGGAAGATTACTTCGAGGGACGTATGTACCCATCGGCCGTAGCCTTCTTGGAGACCTTTTCGATGCGGTCCGATGTCGGCGGGTGCGTGGAGAAAAGCTGGCTTACAGAAGAGCCGGTGGCCGCTTTTCCGCCCGTGGTGGTGCCGCCGCTGAGGGACTGGAGTTTCTCGAAAGCCATGGCCATCGCCCACGGATTCCGGCCGGACGACTTCAGGAAATTGTAACCGAATTCATCGGCCTGGAACTCCTGCTTCTGGGAATACTGGGCGCCCATCAGGGCCTCGCCAATCTCGCCCAGGCCCGTATCGGAAAGGGCCGCCGCCACGCTGCCCGTGGAAGCGATTCCGTCCCGGAGGGCCGATGCCAGGATGGCCTGTTTCATCTGTTTCTTCGAATGCTTCAGCGCCACGTGGCCGATTTCATGGCCCACCACGCCCAGCAACTCATCATCCGTCATCAGGTCCATCAAGCCCGTGTACACCCGCACGCTGCCATCGGCGCAGGCAAAGGCATTCACCTCATTGGTCTGGTACACCTTGAAATTCAGCGGAAGTCCGTCCACCGCGGTGATTCCCTTGGTCAGCCGGCGGAGCCGCTGCGTATACGCATTGCTCTCCGGCAGCACCTTGCTCTGGGCATCGAGCTGGACAATATACTGATGCACATATTCTTGTACCTGCGCATCGGTAATGCTGGCGGCCTGGAGGGCTTTCGCACCACCGGACAACGCCCGTTCGGCATTGAGCCCGGCACTGCAGCCCCAGAACAAAACGGCTGCAGAAAGGAGGATGAGCGTTCTTTTCATATTGCTTACTATTGGTTATGCGAATATAGCAAAATAATCGTTATCTTTGTCTCATACGTTATAGAATTCATATGAAAACAGCCAAATTTCTCCTGATTGCCGGAATGATGCTGGCAGTCCTTTCCTGTGGGCAGAACACCTCTCTCCCCATCTCCACCCTCATTCCCGCCCGTCCCGCCGGGGCAACGGACGTGATCGGGCTGCGTTGCGAGCCGATGGATACCGTCCGCGTGGGCGTCATCGGTCTGGGCATGCGCGGAAGCGATGTTCCCAAACGCTTCATCCACATCCCCGGAACCCGCATCACCGCCCTGTGCGATATGCTGGAAGAGAATGTCGCCAGCAGCGCCAAGGTGGTCACCGATGCCGGATTCCCCGAACCGGCGTGCTACAGCGGCACCGAAGATGCCTGGAAGCAGGTTTGCACGCGGGACGATGTGGATCTGGTCTATATCTGCACGGATTGGGTGCATCACGCCCCGATGGCCATCTATGCGATGGAGCACGGAAAACACGCCGCCATCGAGGTACCGGCCGCCACGACGCTGGAGGAATGCTGGGCGCTCGTGAACACATCGGAACGCACGCGCAAGCATTGTATGATGCTGGAAAACTGCGTGTACGACTTTTTCGAGCTGACCGCCCTGCAGATGGCCCGCGAAGGCCTTTTCGGGGAAATCATCCACGTGGAAGGCGCCTACAACCACAACCTGGATCCGTTCTGGGGCCGCTATTGGAATAACTGGCGGCTGTCGTTCAACCAGCAGCATCGGGGCGATGTGTACCCGACCCACGGGCTCGGACCGGTCTGCCAGGTGCTGGACATCCACCGCAGCGACCGGATGGAAACCCTCGTGGCCTATGACACCACCCCCATCAACGGTCCCAAACACGCGGCGGCCGCCGGTATGGAGGGCGATTTTGCCAACGGCGACCTGACCTGCACCCTCATCCGCACCGAAAAAGGAAAAACCATCCTGATTGAGCACGATGTCATGACGCCCCGCCCGTACAGCCGGATGTATCAAGTAGTGGGGACCGATGGCTATGCCGCCAAGTATCCCGTCCAGCAGCTCTGCTTCCGTGAAGAAGGGGCCGAGAACGTGGAT
>CADCCI010000151.1 GCA_902799895.1 uncultured Bacteroidia bacterium
GTGCCATCCAAACGGACGCCCTCCTGAAGCACAAAAAGATACAGGTCAAGGAAACCGAGGCCCTCTTCCGTTTCAGCGCGGGAGACGCCCGCCAACTGCTGAATATCCTGGAGATCGTGGTGGACGCATCGGCCGGCCGCTCCCCTATCGTCATCGACAACAAACACGTTACGGAGTGCCTGCAGGAGAATGTGGCCATCTACGACAAGGGCGGTGAGATGCATTACGACATCATTTCGGCCTTTATCAAGAGTGTCCGCGGCTCCGACCCCAATGCGGCGGTCTACTACCTTGCCCGGATGCTGATGGGCGGCGAGGATCCCCTCTTCATCGCCCGGCGCCTGTGTATCCTGGCGGCCGAAGATATCGGCCTGGCGAACCCCAACGCCCTGCTGCTGGCGAATGCCTGCTTCCAGGTGGTGCATTCCATCGGCATGCCCGAGGCGCGCATTCCCCTGTCGGAAACCACCATCTACCTGGCCTCATCGCCCAAGAGCAATTCGGCTTACATGGCGGTCAATTCCGCCCTTTCCCTGGCCGAGAAGACGCAGATGGCGGCCGTTCCGCTCTATCTTCGCAATGCGCCCACGCAGCTGATGGAGGAACTGGGCTATGCCGACGGCTACAAGTACGCCCACGGCTTCCCGGGCCATTTTGCCGACCTGGAGTTCATGCCCGAGGAATGGCGTGGACCCACCCATTTATACTCTCCCTTCCGCACGGGATCGTGCAGTTTCATACCCAGATCGATTCGTAACAGGAGGAAATTCAGGTCCAGACGCAGGCCCAGGCCCCAGTCTGCGGCGATGCTGTCTCCCAGCGTATCCCACCGGAAGGCGCCTTCGCCCAGGTCGTCCCCATTGAGCAGCCAGACATTACCGGCATCCAGGAAGGCCGCTCCGTGCAGTTTCCAGAACAGCGGGAACCGGTATTCCACGTTGGCCTCCAGTTTCAGGTCGCCCGTCTGGCTGGGGATGGTGAAGAAGTCCTCGTACTCGGTGAGTCCGGGGCCCACACCGCGCGCCTGCCAACCCCGCAGGCTGCTGGCGCCGCCGCCGTAGAACTGTTTCTCGAAGGGAAGCGAGGAGGAATTTCCGTAGGCAAAGCCGATACCGCCCATGATGCGCGTGGCGATGGCCCGGCGCTCCATGCGTCCCAGCCGCCAGGTCCGACCCGCAGACATTTCCAGGCGGGTATATTGGGAATACGGGGTATTCATGATCATCCGCCCGCCACCGTCGGGATCCGGCTTCATCAGGCCATTGAACAGGCTGAGGACATTGCCGGAAGCATCCAGCTGCATCCGCATATAATGATAGGAAGAGGTCGGGTTGGCCGATGCGTCCGTGGTATAATAGACCGAGAAACGGGTTCCCAGGTCAAAGTGGTCCAGGTAGGCGTTCAGCAGGAAGGGATTGTTCAGCAGGCTGATCAGGAAGGCCGGGTCGATGTCCGTCAGGCGCACGATGCTCAACTGCAGGGGGAAGATCTGGTAAAAGGTGCTCGGCCCCCAGTTGCCGGTGTATCCGAACGACGAACCCACCACGTGGCGGGTATATTCCGGCCGGTTCTGGTAGCTGTACGACAGGTTCACCTCGGTGCGGCCGCCGCTGCGCGGGTCCCGGGCCATGCGGCGAGGAACCGCGACGAGCTTGGGGAAACTCAAACCGCCGGTGACACCGAATTCGTTGGAGCGGATATCGTCGTCCAGCTTGAACTGGAAATTGCCCAGGAAGCCCAGGTTCAGCCACTCCCCTCCCCGGAAAATGTTCTTGTGGTAGTAATTGACCTGCGGGGAGATGCCCAGAAGGCCGTTGGAGTTGGACGAGGCCTCCAGGTTCACCTTGAATCCCTGAATGGAAGAACGCGTGAGATTGATGTTGCAGTCTACCACGGTGCTGTCTTCCCGGGGCACCATGCCCACGTTGATTCCGCGGAAGACCTTCAGGGCCGACAGACGCCGGTAGGTATTGTTCACGTCGCTTTCGCGATAGGTATCCCCCGGAACGAGGGTGTTCATCTGCCGGAGCACCTTCTCGCGGATTTTCACATCGTTATCGTACGCGAACCGGATATTGCCGATGGTGTACTGCTTGTGTTCCCGGGCCGATGTTTCCGGCTCGTTTCGGGTATACTCCCCGATGCGGTATTCCAGCACCGCATCCTTCCGGCCGAGGGTATCCGCCAGGAAGAAGTAGTAGTTCTTGTTGAAGCCGAAGAAACCCGCCTCCCGCAGCACGGCGGCCGAGCGTTCACTCTCCTTTTCCAGCAAGGCTTCCGAGAGGTTATCCCCCTTGTGTATCAATTGGTTGACAGTGTCCCGGAGGAAGTGTTCCGCCAGGGGCCCGCGTTCGGGAAGGATGTAGCGGATTTCCCCGACGGGGACCTGGCGGCCCGGCATGACCCGGTAGTCTACCGTAACGTTGCGGCGGTTCACGCTGACCTGCGCATCCACCTTGGAGTCGTAAAAGCCCAGGTACTCAAGGTGCCGGACGATGTTTTCCTGCGAGGCTTCCACCTGTTCGGAAGTATAGATGACCGGGGCCGTCCCCAGTCTGTGCATCAACCGGGACCAGGGAGTCTTGTCATCCTTGCCGCCCATGCTGTAGATCAGGGTCATGGGGCCGGCAGGCTTTGCCTGCTGCTTGATATAAGGGGTTATCTCGCTGATAGTGAGCCTGTCACGGTGCTGCAGCCTGCGAGCAAGCCGACCACCAGGGGCCAGAGAAAATGATGGAGACTTTTCTTCAAATTCATGGAAGCTATTTGGATTCAAAATTACGCATTTTTATTGTTTTTTTCCATTTTTGCATCTAATTTTGCGCAAAAGTTTTACCAAATTATTTTTTATGCAATTCGATGAAGAAATTTCTGGTAGTCTGCGCAGCGATGATGCTGCCCTGCTTCCTTGTGCGCGCACAAGAGGCTGACGACGCCGGCCGTGGTGCCGTGCTGTCCTTTATCCCGAGATTTGATGCCGGTGTGCTTTATGACAAAGACGTAAAAGAGGCATCGGTCAGTTTCGGCAACACATCCTTCTACACCCTCTTCGAAGGCAACATTTCCGAGAAATGGTCTTTCTCCGTGATGAATCACTGGCTGTTTTCCTCGTTTGATAGCGGCAACTTTAAAGATGCCGTCTGGGAATATACCAAAGATGCCTATAAATGCGACTGGCCTTTCCGGGGCCGCGATTATTGCGGATGGAACTTCTGCGACTGGGCCTATGTCACCTTCTCCCCGGGTCCCTTCGAATTTACCCTTGGTAAGCAGACCACGCTGATGGGCGGTTTCGAGTACGAAGACTACGACTATGATGTCAACACCATCATTGCCAGTTCCATCTGGAGCAATGTCCCGTGCTATCGCTGGGCCTTTACTCCGGCCTGGAACCTGCCCGACGGCAAGTCCAAGCTTTCCCTCCAGCTTGCCTGCGACCCCCTGAACGCCCATCTTTCCTACGCAGCCCAGTGGGACGGCACCTATGGTCCCTACAGCATGCGTTGGAGCGCTCTTACTTATAAGAATGTATTTGACGATTGGCGCCTCATCGCCAGCCTGGGCAACCGCCTGGAGTTGGGCGACTGGACCATCGACCTCACGTGGACGAACAAATTCGGCGGCTTCTTTGTGCTCGACCCCGATGACGAGGATGCCCTGCCGGTAGATTTTGTCTGCAAAGGCCAGACCATCGTTCCTTCCATCGTATGGACACCTTCCGACAAATGGGAGCTCTCCCTGAAGGGGTCCTACAACTACTGCAGTGACGATAACGATTATTCGTATACCACCGCCGGCCTTACCGGTTCCTGGTTCCCGATCCGCGACAGTCATTCGCTGCGCATCCAGGCCAGCACCGGCCTTATGTCGCCGAATTACTTCTACGGCCTCCTGGGCGTAACCTGGAATTTCGACCTCAAACTCTGGTAAGAGGAAATGGCTAAGAAAATCATTGACATCCGGGGGGTCTCGAAATCTTTCGGTGGAAAGACGGTACTCAAAGATATCAATCTTTTCATTAACCAGGGAGAGTTCCTGACCCTGCTGGGCCCCTCGGGCTGCGGCAAGACCACCTTGCTCCGGATGATCGCCGGTTTCCTGCAACCCGACGAAGGTTCCATCCTGCTCGACGGCAAGGAACTGGGCGATACGCCCCCGCACCTGCGCCCGTTGAACACGGTTTTTCAGCGCTACGCCCTCTTTCCGCATCTGGACGTATACGACAATATTGCTTTCGGTCTGAAACTCAAGGGAGTACCCGAGGACGAGATTGAAAAACGCGTCCGCAAGGTGCTCAAACTGGTGGTGATGTCGGATTACGAAGACCGCGACGTGGAGACCCTCTCCGGCGGTCAGCAACAGCGCATTGCCATTGCGCGCGCCATCGTGAACCAGCCGAAGGTACTGCTGCTCGACGAGCCGCTCGCCGCGCTGGACCTGAAGATGCGCAAAGACATGCAGATTGAACTGAAGGAAATGCACCGCAAACTGGGCATTACCTTTATCTATGTGACGCACGACCAGGAAGAGGCCCTCACGCTGAGCGACACCATCGTGGTGATGAACGAGGGTCGCATCCAGCAGATCGGCACCCCCATCGACATCTACAACGAGCCCGTGAATGCGTTCGTGGCCGATTTCATCGGCGAGAGCAACATCCTGAACGGCACGATGATCCGCGACCGGCGCGTCAGCTTCATCGGACACGATTTCGACTGCGTGGACGAGGGATTCGGCGAGAATACCCCCGTGGACGTGGTGGTCCGCCCGGAAGACATCTACTTTACCACCGAGGCGGCCAAGACGCAGTTCACCGCCACCGGTGGATACCGATACCGGCAACGAACTGATGATCCAGGATTACGATCCCTACCCCGTGGGGAGCACCGTGCAGCTGTACATCGACCCGGACGACATCCAGGTCATGAAAAAGGAGCGCACGACCAACGCGCTGGAAGCCACGGTTTCCGGAGAAGGCAGCATCGAGCTGCTGGGCGGCACCTTCGAGTGCAACACCGCCGGTTATTCCGCGGGCGACAAGGTGCGCGTGGAGATTCCGTTCGATGCCGTTGACCTTCAGGACGACTGCGACGCGGGCGAACTGACCGGAGAAATCCATTTCATCCTCTATAAGGGAGATCATTACCACCTGACCGTCAAGATTGACGGAGGCGGCGCCCTGTATGTCGATACCAACGACATCTGGGACAAAGGCGACCTGGTGGGCGTGAAGATCCCCAAGAAGAAGATCCGGATCGTGGGCGCCTTATGAAAATGACCAAAAGATCCCAGTGGGCCCTCCCCTACGTGATTTTCCTGGGGTTGTTCGTGGTCCTGCCGCTCTTCCTGGTCCTGGTCTATGCCTTCCAGGACGGAGCCGGCCGGTTCACCTTCTCCAACATCACCCGCTTCTTTACGGACAGGGATGCCCTGAGCACCTTTGCCCTTTCCCTGGAGGTGGCCATTGAGAATACCGCCATCTGTATCCTGATCGGCTATCCGGCCGCGTGGATCCTGGCCAACCGGAAACTGAACCGGAGTGCCGTCACCATCGTTCTCTTCATCATTCCGATGTGGGTGAACGCCCTGATGCGGACCCTGGCCACCGCGGAGCTCTTCAACATGATGGGCCTGCAGCTGGGCAAGGGAACCCTGATTTTCGGTATGGTCTACGATTACCTGCCGTTCATGATCTACCCCATCTACAACATCCTCGAGCGGATGGACAAATCCTACGCCGAGGCGGCTGCAGACCTGGGGGCTGATTCCTGGACGGTTTTCCGCAAGGTCACCCTTCCCCTTTCGCTGCCCGGCGTAGCCAGCGGCGTCCTGATGGTATTCATGCCCACCGTGAGCACCTTTGCCATCTCGGAATTCCTGACCAATAACAGAATCAAGCTGTTCGGTACCATCATCCAGGAGAACATCAACTCCTCCATGTGGAACTACGGCGCCGCCTTGTCGCTGATTATGTTGATCATCATCGGCATTACCTCCCTGCTGACGGGCGGTGACAAGGAGGAGCAAATGGAAGGAGGGATGGTCTGATGAAACGGTTCTTCGCACAACTCTATCTGTGGATCCTGCTGCTGGTGCTTTATGCCCCGCTGGCGTTCATTGCCGTTTGCTCGTTTACCGAAAGCAAGGTGCTGGGCAACTGGAAAGGTTTTTCCGTGCAGCTGTATTCCAACCTGCTCACCGGGGACATGCAGGGCAACTCCTCGTTGCTCGTTGCGGTCCAGAACACCCTGCTCATTGCCTTGGCGGCGGCCCTCGTGGCTACCCTGCTGGGCACGGTGGCGGCCATCGGCATCCACAACCTGAGCGGCCGCAAACGCGGCGCCATCACCTTCCTGAACAGCATTCCGATGATTAACCCGGATGTCATCACGGGTGTATCGCTCTTCCTGCTGTTCGTCTTCCTGCACGTGGGACAGGGCTTCCTGACTGTAATCCTGGCCCATATTACCTTCTGTACCCCGTATGTGGTGCTGAGCGTGCTCCCCAAGCTGCGCCAGCTGAACCCGAATACCTACGAGGCGGCCCTGGACCTGGGCGCCACCCCCTCGCAGGCCCTGCGCAAGGTGATGATTCCGCAGCTGAAGGGCGGTATGATTTCCGGCTTCATGCTGGCCTTCACCATGTCGCTGGACGACTTTGCCGTTACCTTCTTCACCCGCGGCACCGTGGGGCTGGAAACCTTATCGACCTATATCTATGCCGATGCACGCAAGGGCGGCCTGACGCCCGAACTGCGTCCGCTGATGACCTTGATCTTCCTGTTGGTCCTGGTGGTGTTGCTGGTAGTGAACCTCCGGCAGGAAAAAAATAAAAAGAATGAACCCGTAATATGAAAAAAATCCTGACTTTACTGGCCTCTGCGGCCCTTTTGCTGGCTTGTTCCGAGAACCGCGAGAACATCCTCAAAGTGTATAACTGGAGCGATTACATTGACGAAAGCGTCATTCCCGAGTTCGAGGAGTGGTACCAGGAACAGACGGGTGAGCCCATCCGCGTCATCTACCAGACCTTCGATATCAACGAGACCATGCTCTCCAAGATCGAGAAAGGTCACGAGGACTTTGACGTGGTCTGCCCGTCCGACTATATTATCGAGCGGATGCTCGCCAACGACCTCCTGCTCCCCCTGGACCTGAATTTCGGCGATGCTCCCAACTACATCGGCGAGAACATTTCTCCCTTTGTACGCAAGTGCTTCAGCCTGATCAAGGCGGACGGAAAGGATGCCAACGACTATGCCGCCGGCTATATGTGGGGTACCACCGGTATCCTCTACAATGCCAAGTATGTTACCCTGGAGGAGGCTTCTTCGTGGGATATCATCCGCAATCCCAAGTTCGCCGGCAAGATTTTCATCAAGGATTCCGCCCGCGACGTTTATTCGCAGATCATCCTGAAACTGCGCCAGGACGACATCCAGGCCGGCAAGGTGAGCGCCGATGAGCTGATGTACTACACCTCCGACGAGGCCCTGGCCGATTTTGAGAATTATATGGCCGAGGTCCGTCCCCTGGTGGCCGGCTGGGAGGCCGATTTCGGAAAGGACCAGATGACCCAGGAGCGCGGCTGGATCAGCCTGAACTGGAGCGGAGATTCCGTCTGGGCCATCGAAGAGGCCGCGGAAATGGATGTAGACCTGCGCTACGTCTGCCCGAAAGAGGGCTTTACCGTTTGGTTCGACGGTTGGGTCATCCCCAAATATGCCAAGAATGTGAAGGCCGCCAGCTGGTGGATCAACTTCCTGAATCGTCCCGATATCGTGGTCCGCAACGTGGAGGCCAACGGCTATGTGTCCTGCAACGCCGCCCCCGAGGTGCTGGAAGGCTTGGTGGACGACAGCTACGACCCCATCGACCTGACCTATTTCTTCGGAGAGGGTGCCGATTCCATCCGCGTGAATCCGGTCCTCTACCCCGATGCCGCCGATATCGCCCGCAGCTGCATGGAGCATGACTGGGGCGTCCATACGGACAAGCTGATTTCCACCTGGGCCCGCATCAAGGGCGACAACGCCAGCGGCATGACCTATGTCGTAATTGGCGTGGTGGTCCTGGCTATCACGGTTGCCGCCTTTGCCGTTGCCCGGAAAGGCCGCGGCCGCAAGAAATCGCACAAACACCGTTAAACCATGCTTT
>CADCCI010000152.1 GCA_902799895.1 uncultured Bacteroidia bacterium
GGATTATACCCTGGACGATATCCGGCAGACCTTCGGCCTCCCGGACGGGATGGGGAATACGGCAACGGTGTCCGGCTGGACCGAGATCCTCCGTCGTCTCATTGACGAGGGAGAAGTTCCTCCTTACCGTCAATAACCAGGCCGTCCCAGGCCGGGCGCACCGACGCCCGGACGCCCAGTTCGGCGCAACGGCGGTCTATTTCTTCACAGAAAGCGTCATAGCACGGGAAAGCATGGCTCAAATGCGTGAGCCAGGTGTGACGGGCCCCGATTCGGCCGGCCAGGACCAGGGCTTCGTCCAGGCTGAAGTGTGAATGGTGCCGGTGGTAACCGACGGTATTGAGCGTCACGTGCTCCAGGCCCTGCAGCTTGTCCATTTCCTCCTCGGGCAGCACGTTCATGTCCGTGATATAGGCAAGGTCCCCGAAACGGAATCCCAGTACCGGAAGCTGGCCGTGGATGCCCCGGATGGGGACGATGGCCGCATCTTCCTTCCCGGGCGCCGCTGCGCGGTCGATGATGTCCGGGCTCACGGGCTCCGTGGTTCCGTCCGCATTCCGGTAGCAATACCCCTTGTCATGGACCCACTGCAACTCGCGGTTCTTCTCGGGTGCCGGAATGGTAAACGGCTTGTTTTCAATCAGATGGATACGCCATTCCGGGGCGCCGGGATATTTGGGATACTCGAAGGCATAGGGATATTCTCCCTTCAGGGCGTCCAGGTGGCGGACTCCCGCCCGAAGCATCTGCTGGCGGAAATCCGGTCCGGCATCTACCAGGATGGTCCGGCCCGCAAACTCCACGAGGACGGCACTGCGCAGGCGATTGTCCCGCGGGTCCGCAGACCGGCACACCTCGCACGTACAGCCGATAATGGGCACGCCCTGCGACGTCCCGGTTCCCAAAAATGTCAACCTAGTCTTCATATCGTCACCTCCTCAATGGTTCCCACTCGGGATACGTCGTACGGCCGTTCAATCCGGATATAATTCCCGGTATAGCCGGCCATCCGTCCATCCTTCCGGTCGCTTTCCCACAGAACGAGCTCCTTCCGTCCGCGGTTCGTTTCGATAAATTCCGCTTCCAACTCCCGGCAAAGGGCCTCCAGCCGCTCTACACGGGCGGTTTTTACGCTATCCTGCACCTGGTCCGGCATCACGGCCGCCCGCGTTCCGCTGCGTTTGGAGTAGGGGAAAATATGCAGGAAGGCAGGGCGGATGCGTTCGGCCAGGAAACGGTAAGTCTCTTCAAAGAGTTCCTCCGTCTCGCCCGGCAGGCCCACAATCACATCAATCCCGAAAAACACCGTTCCATCCAGTCCGGTGGCCTCTTTCCAATGCCGGCGTATAGAATCTATCCGGCTTGCAAACAAGGCGGTATCGTAGCGGCGGCCCACCTTTTTCAGCAGGGTGTCGCTGCCCGTTTGCAGCGGAATATGGAAGTGGGGGAGGAACTTGGTTCCCGATGCCAGCCAGGCAATCATCTCTTCCGTCAGCAGGTTGGGTTCGATGGATGAGATCCGGTACCGTTCGATTCCCTCCACCTCGTTCAGCGCCTTCAGCAAATCCAGGAAGGACTCGCCGGTGGTCCGGCCGAAATCGCCCGTATTCACGCCCGTGAGGACAATCTCGCGGATGCCCGAGGCGGCAATCTCCCGGGCCTGGCGGACCGCTTCGCAGATGGGAATGTTCCGGCTGCGGCCGCGCGCAAAAGGCACGGTGCAATAGGCGCAGAAGTTATCGCAGCCATCCTGCACCTTCAGGAACGACCGCGTCCGCTCTCCACTAGAATACGCCTCCATCACCTGCGTGGCCGAAGACCCCGGCGAAAGCGGAACAGGTTCCGGCGAGCATTTCCGCAGCGGAGCGGGCTGGGACCGCGCAGCGAGGACGCGTTTCTGCGAGCCGGCGGCCTGTCCCGCGTCAGACGGGGCCGCGCCCGCGCATGCGACGGTTTCCGGGACCACCTGCCGCTTCTCGGCGGCGCCGAACACGCGGACTACGCCCTCCAGCGCCTCGATCTGTTCGCGACGCAATTCGGCATAGCAGCCCGCAACCACGATGGCGGCCTCGGGGGCAGTGCGGTGCATTTTGCGGATGAGGTTACGCGCCTTCTTCTCGGCATGCTCCGTCACCGCACAGGTATTAATCAGGTACACATCGGCCCCGGCCTGCCAGGGAACCACTTCCCAGCCGGCCGCCACGAAACCCCGCTCATACGTAGAGGTCTCGGCGTAATTGAGCTTGCAGCCCAGGGTCTGAAAGGCAATCTTCATCTTAGGCATCCCGCTTAAAATCAACGCTAACCCGCGCCCAGGCCGTGGGCCCGTCAACCGGCGGACGCTGTTTGGAAACGCGGATGCTGAAGCTCTCCAACTCGGGATGCGCCTCGGCAATGGCGTGTACGATCCGCGCAGCCACGTGCTCCAGCAGGTTGGACGGGCGGGCCATCTCCCGGGCCACGAGTTTGTAGATATGACCGTAGTTCAAGGTGTCTTCCAGCGCATCAGTCCGTGCCGCCTTGTCCAGGTTGGCATTGGCCCGAAAATCCACCAGGAAGCGGTTCCCGGCCACTTTCTCGTGCTCCATGCAGCCATGGCGGGAGAAAAACTCCATCCCTTCCAGTTCTATGGTACCGTTCATCATTTTGCCAAAAGTAAAAACACACAGGGCCGTTTGCCGATTGCCAGGGGAGCCTTTTTCCACTCCCGTACCGTCCGGGTGCGGATGGTGGCGGTGGGAAGGGTCAGGTCTGCGGCGATGCACAGGCGCGTATCCTCGCGGCAGGAGGCCAGCAGGTCGGCCATAAGGGAATCGTTCCGATACGGCGTTTCGATAAAAAGCTGCGTCTGGTGCAGCTGGGAGGAACGTTTCTCGACCGTACGGATGGCACTGCGGCGCTCGTCCGTCTTGGCCGGCAGGTAGCCGCAGAAGGCAAAAGACTGGCCGTCCAGGCCGGAGGCCATCAGGGCCAGCATCAGCGAGGAAGGACCCGTAAAGGGAACCACCTCGATGCCGCGGCGGTGGCAGAGGGCCACCAGCAGGGCGCCCGGGTCGGCCACGGCCGGCAGGCCGGCCTCGGTAATCAAGCCCACATCCTGTCCGTTCTCGAACAGGGCGGCCAGGGCCTCGACCTCCTTCGGCTGCGTATGCTCGTTCAATTCGTGGAACGACAGCTCACCGATATGCCCTTTCAGGCCGGCCCGCGAAAGGAAACGGCGGGCGGTCCGGACTTCTTCTACCACGAAGGTGCGGATTTCCAACATACGGTCCAGCACCGGTCCCGGAATCACTTCGCGAGGCTCGTTATCGCCCAGGGGCGAGGGGAAAAGATACAGTTTGCCAACCATGCGTCAGGGTTTAATTCCCAGGATTACTTGTTCGCGGGCGGTGGTATCCGAGGCGGCGCGTGCGGCCCGTTTCCGCTTGGACGAGAAAAGGTCTCGGACAAATTCCTTGAAGGAAGAGAATTCCCGTTGCCAGGTAATACCCACGCCGTTCCGCTGCGAATAGTCCAGGTAATTGGTATAATCGTCGGCCGAATGCGAGAACAGTTTCAGGCGGAACTGTCCCGGCCGGTCGAGCTTGATTTCAATATCCAGGTCGCCCACCACATCGCTGCTGGAACTGGCGGACATCTTCTGGCGGTTACCCAATGTACCGTTCACCAACACGCGGTTGTTGAACAGCTGGGTGGAGACCGCCACATCGAAAATGTTCGTTCCGCCCGCACTTTCCTGATAGGTGAGACCCAGGTCCAACGGGATGTCCAGCCGCTCGAGGATGGTGTTCAGCTGGGTGGCCATCACCTCCGCGAGGTTGGAATACAGCAGGTTGGTGTTGTT
>CADCCI010000153.1 GCA_902799895.1 uncultured Bacteroidia bacterium
CATGTCTGAACCGACCCTTGTCATCCTCGCCGCCGGGATGGGCAGCCGCTTCGGCGGTCTCAAGCAGATCACCGCCGTGGATGAGCACGATCACGCGATCATCGACTTTTCACTGTTCGACGCCTATCGCGCGGGCTTCCGCAAGGTCTGCTTCATCATCAAGCATGAGATCGAGGACGATTTCAAGGCGGCCGTGGGCAGACGCATGGAGAAATACTTCAACGTCAGCTACGTATTCCAGCAGCTCGACATGCTGCCGGAGGGCTATGCCGTCCCCGCCGGCCGCCACTATGACCGGCATTACATGGTAACGGCCGATGCCGTCCGCTTTGGCGGCGGTATGGGTAAGATTGCCCGCGGCCAAGCCGATGCAGACGTCTCTACCTATGAGACTTCCGGTCTCCCCTCCTTCACGGAAGGGGCCCTGTACTGGATGCAATGGGCCGGTGTGGATACCACCGTTACCCGCAGCCATGAGCGGGACGACTATGTAGAAGACTACGGGGACCGGGGCGCCTGGGTGCAGATGATGTCCGGCGGCTCGCGCGTGAACCCGAAGATGGAAGGAAAGGGCATCCCGTTCGACCTGACCCTCGCTTTCCACACCGATGCCGGAACCACCCCGAACGATTCCATCATCGGCACCCTTTCCATCTATACCCACCTGTGCGATGGGGAGAAGAAATATCCCAACGGCGAGGACCGCCTGCTGGGGCGTGTGCTGGCCGATGATGTCCAGACCGCCATCGTAGACGATATCCGCCGCAGCCACGAACCGAACTGGAGCCGTCGCCAGCTGTGGGACCGCTCCTATAGCGAATCCCGCACCACCGGCGTGCCCGGCATGTTGCTGGAACTGCTTTCGCACCAGAATTTTGCCGATATGAAATACGGCCTGGACCCCACGTTCCGCTTCACCGTGAGCCGTGCCATCTATAAAGGCATGCTGAAGTTCCTGAGCAAGCGCTACGGCTTCCATTACGTGGTCCAGCCCCTCCCGGTTCGCGATTTCGCCGCCGAGCTGGATAGCAACATCGTCACCCTTCGCTGGCGGCCCACGGACGATCCGGCCGAGCCGACGGCCGTTCCTACCGGTTACCTGCTGCAGACGCGTCTGGGCGACGGTGCCTTTGACAACGGTATCGTCATCGACCCGTACGAGAGCAACGGTTTCCAGAACGTTTGTTTCTCCATCCGGCCCGGAGAGCTGTACAGCTGGCGGATCATCGCCTTTAACGAGGGCGGCAAGAGTTTCCCGTCCGAGGTGCTTTGCGCCGGCCGTCCCGTGAACAGCAATGGCTTCCAGGTAACGGTGGTGAACGATTTCGACCGCGTTGGCCCGCCGGCCTGGTTCGACAGCCCGGATTATGCCGGCTTTGACGGCAAACTGGATAACGGCGTTCCCTACCTGTATGACATCAGCTATATCGGCGAGCAATACCAGATCCGGCGCAATCTGCCCTGGCTGGACGATGACAATCCCGGTTTCGGCGCTTCCTACACGGATAAGGCAGGTGTCGTGGTTCCCGGCAATACCTTCGATTTTGTCCGTCTCCACGGACAGGCCTTGATGGCAGCCGGTTATCCGTTCTGCTCTGCCAGCCGCGACGCTTTCTGCGCAGGTTATGCGCAAAAGGCAAAGGTCCTGGATATCCTTTGCGGCAAGCAGGTTACCACGCCTTCCGGCCGCCCGGGTGCCGTTCCGTCCCGCTATCAGGTTTTCCCCGAAGACTTCCAGAAGGCCATCCGGGCGTTCACGAAGGACGGCGGACACGTGCTGGTTTCGGGTTCCAATATCGGAACCGATTTGTGGGACCAGGTTTATCCCGGCGGGGCCGACAGCCTGTATCAGGCCCGTTCGCAGCGGTTTGCCCAAGAAGTCCTGGGCTATAAATGGCTCACGAATTATGCCGATGTAAAAGGCGGCGTCCGCTTCCTGCCGGGCGGTCCCCTGTCCGGGAAGGCCTTTACCTACCTGCGGGGTGACGACGGCATTTCCTGGGGTGCCGGCACCGTGGACGGCCTCTCCCCTGCCTGTGACAAGGCGCAGATTTTCCTGCGCTTCTCCCAGAACAGCATCCCTACCGGTATCCTTTTTGACGGAAACGGATACAAGGCCGCCAGCATCGGATTCCCGCTTGAGACGATTGACAATGAGAAAGATATGCAGCGAGTATTGACCACAATCTTAACGTATTTTCGCCGCTAAACGGCACAATAGCCAATTGTATGAACCTATCAGAAAGGGCACGGGTGATGCCCAACTCGCCCATCCGTAAACTGGTCCCCTTTGCCGACGACGCCAAGCGCCGGGGCATCAAGGTTTTCCACTTGAATATCGGCCAGCCGGACATTCCGACCCCCCAGTGTGCCTTGGATGCGTTGCACCGCATCGACCGGACCATCCTGGACTATAGTCCCTCACAGGGTATCCTTTCCCTCCGGGAGGCCCTGGTCCGGTATTATGCCGGTTTTGGCATCGGCCTGACGCCGGACCAGATCCTGGTTACCACCGGCGGATCTGAAGCCGTGCTGTTCGCCTTCCTGTGCCTGCTGGATTCGGGCGATGAAATCATCGTCACCGAACCTTTCTATGCCAATTACAAGACCATGGCCCTGGCCTGCGGCGCCACGGTAAAAACCATCCATACCAAACTGGAAGAGGGTTTCCGCCTGCCGGATGTGGAGGAGTTCGAGGCCCTGGTCACCCCGCGGACCAAAGCCATCCTAATCTGCAATCCCAACAACCCTACCGGTTACCTGTATACCCGGGAGGAGATGTTGCGGATCCGGGACATTGTCAAGAAACACAACCTGGTGCTCATTTCGGATGAGGTGTACCGGGAGTTTGTCTATAGCGACGAGCCGTACCTCTCTGCCATGAATCTGGAAGGGATTGAAGATCAGGTGATTCTGGTCGATTCTGTTTCCAAGCGATATTCTGAATGCGGTATCCGGATTGGCGCCCTGGTCACCCGGAACAAGGACCTGTATGCCGCCGCGATGAAGCTTGCGCAGGCGCGCCTGAGCCCGCCCCTGCTGGGCCAGCTCGTGGCCGAGGCGTCCATCGATGTTCCCAAGAGTTACCTCCAGGGGGTGTACGATGAGTACATCGCCCGGCGCGACTTCCTGGTCCAGGACCTGCGGGAGATTCCGGGCGTGTCCGTGCCCCTGCCGGGCGGCGCTTTCTACGCCATGGCGGCGCTCCCGGTCGAGGATGCCGAGGATTTCTGCAAGTGGTGTCTGACGGATTTCGCCTGGGAGGGAAAGACGGTCATGATGGCTCCCGGAGCCGGGTTCTTCGTGCTCGGCAAAGCCCTCCAGGCGTACAACGCCCGCTAGAGCGGAATACGAGGTTCGAACTCGCGACCTTCGGCTTGGGAAGCCAACGCTCTACCAACTGAGCTAATTCCGCATGACACAAAGGTACGAATACTAATTTTGATTTCCAAGAATATATTTATATATTTGTGAGTTATGAGTGCATTAGACCCGCATTGTGAAGCGATTATGGACGAATACCGGAGCCTGCTGCCCCGGTTCGAAGAAGTTCGAAAAACCGTCCATCGTACCATCAAACAGACCCTCGACGACGCGGGCCTGTTGGTTGCTGCCATTGAATCCCGCGTCAAGACGGAATCCTCGCTGGAAGGAAAACTTGAGCTGAAAGGATCCAAGTATCAAAGCCTTAAGGATCTGACCGATATCTTGGGCCTACGCGTCATCACCTTCTATATCGATGATGTGGACAAAGTGGCTTCCGCACTGGAACGGCTGTTCGTCATTGACTGGGATAACTCTATTGACAAACGGAAAGCGCACGAAATCGACAGCTTCGGTTACCTTTCCCTGCACTACATCTGTTCTCTTCCGGACTTCCCGTATCGTTTCGAAGTCCAGATGCGCACCCTGCTGCAACACGCCTGGGCCAATATGAACCACGATACCGGCTACAAGAGCGGCGTGGAGATTCCCATCCGGTACAGACGGTCCATGAGCCGGTTGGCCGGCATGCTGGAACTGGTGGATGAAGAATTCAGCAAGATGCGCACGGAACTGACGGATTACCGGCGGCAGGTCCAGGCCCTCGTGGCCTCCGGCAACCTGGACGAGGTCCCGCTGGATGGTGACACCTTCCGCAGTTACCTGGAACTGAAGCCCTTCCTGGCCCTTAACAGACGGATCGCCGCTGTTAACCAGGCAGAAATACAGGATGTTCCGCTCATGCCTTACCTGGTCGTACTCAAAGGTCTTGGATTCAAGACGCTGGGCGATATCAACCGCTTCATCAAAGAATATGGCGACGCCGCCTACCAGATAGCCACGTACCAGATTGGCCTGACCGACCTGGATATCATTTCCTCCTCCCTGGGCCCTCAGGACCTCTGCATCGCCTTTATCCTGAAGAGCGGCGGCGGAAAGGCCGGTGTCCGCATGATGTTTGACGCCCTGGGAGGCACACACGAAGCCAACGAAGCCATGGCCGAATTCCTGGTGGAACAGGCCAAATCACTTCCCTTTATGAACCAATAACACTATGGCCAATAAACCACTTGATACCCAACTTGTTGACCGCGCCATCCTGTTCGCGGTAAAAGCCCATTCCGGCACCGAACGCCGGGGCAAGGGTTTCCCGTATGTTATCCATCCCATGGAGGCAATGGCCATCGTCGCCACCATTACTCCGGACCCAGAGTTGCTGGCCGCAGCGGCCCTGCACGATACCGTAGAAGACACGGATATCACGCTGGATGTCCTGCGCGCCGAATTCGGCGAACGTGTGGCCAAACTGGTGGCCGATGAGAGCGATGTCTTTACCGAGGGGAAAAGCGAGGAAGAGACCTGGCATCAACGCAAAAAGGCAGCCATCGACCGGCTGGCCCGCGCACCGCACGATGCCAAGATTGTAGCACTCGGTGACAAGTTGTCTAATATGCGGGCCATCGCCCGGGACTATGCGGCCCAGGGAGATGCGCTTTGGAACATTTTCCACGCGAAAGATCCCAAAGATCATGAGTGGCATTACCGTGGCCTGGCCGACGCCTTGCGGGAATTGCAGGACACACCTGCTTTCCAGGAATTCGAACAATTAATTAACCAAGTTTTTGCATAATGGAGGCCATTAAAATATCCCTGGACGATTACGTCCTTTCCGGCGGTGGAGCCAACGGAGAAAGTTTTGACCACAAGACCGACCCGTCGGTCATGCTGAAACTCTATTTCCCCGGGAAAATCCAGCAGCCGCTGGACGAGATGATGGTTGCCCGCAAGGTTTATGCAGCCGGCATCCCTACCCCGGAACCGGGCGAATACGTCGTTACCGAGAACGGACGTTACGGCATCCGTTTCAAACGGATCATAGGCAAGAAATCCTATGCCCGCGCTACTTCAGACAATCCGGAGAAGGTGCAGGAATATGCCGAAGAATTTGCCCAGATGTGCCGGGATCTGCACCAGATCCATGTGGACACCACCCAGTTTGAAAATGTCAAGGACCGCTACTTCCGTCTCTTGAAGGAGAGTCCCTTCTTCACCCCGACGGAAAAGGAGCACCTGGCCCGCTTTATCGCAGACGTACCCGATTCCGATACGGCTATCCACGGTGACCTGCAATACGGGAACGCCATTTTCACTGGCGACCAAAAATATTTCATCGACCTGGGCGATTTCTGCTACGGGAATCCCCTCTTCGACGTTGCGATGGTGTATTTGTGCTGCGTGCTTTCTAATGAAGCCTTCATCCAGGAAGCCTTCCACATGCCCAAATCCCTGTCCACCAAATTCTGGCAGTGTTTTGCTCCGGCCTATTTCGGGAAAGACAAGACGCTGGCCGAAATTGAAGAGCTGATTGCTCCGTATGCCGGTCTGAAGACCCTTATCGTTGAGCGCGATACCCGCTGTCCGATGCCGGAATTCCGCGCATGCCTCACCCATATCCTCTAAGCCTATGATCCTGTCCATCTTCTCCATACCGCTGCTGGCAGACAACCTGATCCTTCCGATTTCAATTCTGCTGGTCATTGCCATCCTCTTCACCAAGGTTGGTACACGGTTTGGTGTCCCTGTCATGCTCATCTTCCTCTTGCTGGGTATGATGGCGGGGCCGGATGGCATTGGATTATCCGTCAAAAACCTGCATCTGGCCGAATTCCTCGGGCATCTGGCCATGACAATCATCCTGCTGACCGGCGGTCTGGA
>CADCCI010000154.1 GCA_902799895.1 uncultured Bacteroidia bacterium
AGCTTGCCCAGGCCCTTCTTCAGGGAAGCCAGCGCGATCAGGCCGTGGGCGAGCGGCACGCCGATGTTGCGCTGCACGGTGGAATCCGTCAGGTCACGCTGCAGGCGCGAAATGGGCAGCTTCATGGACAGGAAGGTGAGCACGGCGTCGGCCATTCCCAGGTTGCCCTCGGCATTCTCGAAATCGATGGGGTTCACCTTGTGCGGCATGGCCGAGGAACCCACCTCGTTCTTGTTGACTTTCTGACGGAAATACTCCATGGAAATATAGGTCCAGATGTCGCGGCACAGGTCAATCAGGATGGTGTTGATGCGCCGCAGGCAGTCGAACAGGGCGGCCAGGTTGTCGTAGTGCTCGATCTGGGTGGTGGGGAAGGACCGCTGCAGGCCCAGCGAGGCTACGAAAGCGTTGCCAAAGGCAATCCAGTCGATATCGGGATAGGCCACCTTATGGGCGTTCATGTTGCCCGTGGCGCCGCCGAACTTGGCGGGATAGGTCAGGCCGGCGAGCTGGCGGAGCTGCTCCTCGAGCCGCACCACGAACACCCGGAATTCCTTGCCCACGCGGGTCGGCGTAGCCGGCTGGCCGTGCGTCTTGGCCAGCATCGGGATATCCTTCCAGGCCTCGGCATCGGCCTTGAGAATGTCCAGAACTTCCTGCAGCACCGGCAGATAGACCTCTTCCATGGCTTCCTTGAACATCAGCGGCTGGGCGGTGTTGTTGATGTCCTGCGAGGTCAGGCCGAAGTGGATGAACTCGCCGAACCGCTCCAGGCCCATCTCCTTCAACTGCTCCTTGATGAAGTATTCCACGGCTTTTACGTCGTGGTTGGTCACCTTTTCAATGTCCTTTACCCGCTGGGCCTGGTCCGGGGTCATGTTCCGGTAAATGGCGCGCAGGTCTTCGAACCGGGTGCGATCGAAGTCTTTCAGCTGGGGCAGGGGAATGCTGCACAGGGCGATGAAATATTCGATTTCCACCCGCACGCGGTAGCGGATAAGGGCAAATTCGCTGAAATAGGGTCCCAGAACCTCGGTCTTGGATGCATAGCGGCCGTCGATAGGGGAGACGGCAAGAAGGGATGAAGTCATATCTGTCCGTTTTTGAGGATACAAAGATAATACTATTTTTGCTAACTTTGTCTTTATGAAACAACGGATTGATATCATGGGCATCCTGAACCTGACGCCCGACTCGTTTTACGCGCCCAGCCGGTTGCTGAAGGAGGACGGAAACCCGGACGCGGAAGCCGTCGTGGCCCGGGCGCAAGCCATGGTGGCCGACGGCGCCACGGTCCTGGACCTGGGCGCCTGTTCTACCCGGCCGGGCTTTACCGACGTAGGTGCCGAAGAAGAATGGCGTCGGCTCGGCCCCGTACTCCGGCCCCTTCGCGAAGCCCTCCCGGACAGTATAATCTCCATCGACACCTATCAGCCCGAAGTGGTCCGGCGCGTATACGACGCCATCGGCCCCTTCTGGGTGAACGACGTATCCGCCCGTCCGGACATGATATGCGCCGCCGCTTCCCTCGGCCTTCCTTATATCGCCATGCATGGCTTTACCGAACCAGATGGGAGGGGCCGTATGCCCTCCGGTCGAGCGACATATCCCCAAGTTCCCTGGAGCGAGACCCGCAGGCAAACCACCCCGGATACGGCCCCGGAAAGCGGAATGGCAGACGTCGTTTTTCGCTTCTTCGAGACGTTCGCCGAAGAGGCGGAGCGGAAGGGGCTGAAAGATTGGATGGTAGATCCGGGATTCGGCTTTGGGAAAGCGCTGGAGCAGAACTACGAGGTCTTGCGGGACCTGGAACGGTTCCAGGCATTCGGCCGAAGGATCTTGGTGGGGATATCCCGTAAGAGTATGATTTACAAGCTGCTGGGCTGCACGCCGGACGAGGCGCTGCCCGGCACGCAGGCTCTGCATCTGGCCGCCTTGGACAGGGGAGCTTCGATATTGCGCGTTCATGATGTCCTGGAGGCAGCCCGCACGGTTGCACTCTGGTGCGCTTTGAAAAATGCGTCCGTTTCCGTATCTTCGCAACATGAAAACAGTTGAACGATGCTGGTAGTTTTGGAAGGATTGGACGGAGCCGGCAAATCCACACAGGTAAAACGGCTTCGCAGTTATTTGGAATCGCGCCTCGGAGCGGTGGAATACATTCATTTCCCCCGCTATGACGCCCCTGTGTACGGAGACCTTATCGGCCGTTTTCTGCGGGGGGATTTCGGTTCCATCGAGGGGGTGCACCCGCAGTTGGTAGCTCTGTTGTTCGCAGAGGACCGTCACGGGGCGGCCCCGCAGATCCGCGCCTCGCTGGAAAGCGGAAAGACCGTCCTGCTGGACCGTTATGTTTACTCCAACATCGCCTACCAGTGCGCCAAACTTTCTTCCCCGGAGGAACGGGAACGCTTGCGGGATTGGATTTTCCGGACCGAATACGGCGATTTCAACCTGCCCCGTCCGGATGTGAATCTTTTCCTGGACGTGCCCATTTCCTTTGTCCGCGAAAGCCTGACGTCTGCCCGCCAGGGAAGTGACCGGGATTATCTGGAGGGAGGCAGTGATATCCACGAAGCCAATATTTCCTTCCAGGAGACTGTCCGTTCCATGTATGTGCAACAAACCCGGCAGGATCCGGATTTCCTGCGGGTGGACTGTTCTGACGATATTGGGGATATGCTGCCGCCGGACGCCATTTCCGAGCGTGTCCGCGCAGCGATTGATACCTATTTGGACCGTGTATGAAAGCATTTTTCCATGATATCCGGCGCATTTGCGCCTTCCTGATCGGAACTGTCCTGTTCCTGTCGGGCATGTTCAAACTCATCGATCCCGTAGGGACGGGGCTGATCGTAACAGAATATGTAAAGTTTTTCCACCTGGGACTGGGAGAAGGCTTTGCCAAGGTGCTGGGATTCCTGCTCGCGGCCGTCGAGACCGTGACGGGAGTGGCACTGATGACCGGTTTTTCCCGGACCCTTACCGCCAAGGTAAGCGGCGTGCTGCTGGCTTTCTTTACCTTGATATCGGTCATCCTCTTTGCTGCCAATCCGGCCTTTGATTGCGGCTGTTTCGGGGAGGCGTTGCACCTGACGCATGGCCAGACCTTGATGAAGAATCTGGTCCTGGCGGGCCTGTGGGCCGTGGCATTCCTGCCTTGGCGGGACTTTGGCGAATCCCGCCGCATGAAAAAATGGGTCTTCGCCCTGGTTTCCCTGTCCGCGATTATTTATGGCTTGCTTTCCTGGCGGTCCATTCCGACCGGGTGGACAGCGGTCTGTTATCGACCTATGTTTATGAGAAAAACGGCATCGAGGGCTCCTTTACGCTGGATCAGGTTCCGGATTCCAGCTGGACTTTCGTCCGCACCGAAACCTATTCGCGGGATGGAATGGTAACGGAAAATGGTACGCCGGACCTTTCCTTTACGGATGCAGACGGTGCCTATCAGGATGAGTTGGCTTCCGTGGGGGGCGTGATGGTGGTTTCTGTCTATTCTCCGGAACGCCTGGACACGAAGGACTGGAACCGGATCAGCGATTTTGTGACGTCGGCTTCGGCGCACGGATTCCGGCCCCTGGTGCTGGCGAGCGGCGGGATGAAGGCCCTTCCCGACAATCTGGACCTGGTGAAGTCTTTGGCTTTGTCGGCCTGTACCTATTCCGCCGACCGTCGGACCCTGCAGTCCCTGAACCGCTCCAACGGCGGCGTTACCTATTTCTATGACGGCATGCTGGTGTCCAAATACCCGCTGCGCAGGTTGCCTTCTGACCACAAGTTGGACGACCTGGCCGCGGCAGACAGTGTTGAGGCCATGCTTGGATACTCCTCGCACGGCCATCTCAATTTCCAGGGCTTCCTGCTTTACGCCTTCGGCCTGATTCTCCTGATCTAGAGCAGATTAGAATATATTATCCTAATCGTCATTGCTCCGTTTCTGGACAAGTTAAGCCTTATTTTGTCCCAACGTTACCCTTCCCGCCTCTATCGCGGTCCGGGCTGCGTGCCTTTCCGTCGCAGTCCAGGGCGGCACTGACGCCCCCTGCCCTGCCGGAATTAACTCCTGATCGGGCTGCGTGCCGGGCGGCCGGAGCCGTCTCGCTGTGCTCGACCCCACCGTTCTCTCCGTTCGCTGGCGCTCACATTCGTTCCGGTCCCCCCTCTTACGATGCCGAGGGTGGCACGGGCTCCGGCCATCCCGCCACCTCCGCCCTTACCGGCTCCCTTACCGGCTCTGTCTCTGGTATTGGCAGGGAAAGTGTCAGTAGTCTCGGTAAAAAAGGGGAGACTACTAACACCCAGACCTCCGTTGGTAAACAAAATGGGCTTGTTTTGTTTACCGAAATCTTCCTTAACTACCGACCGTCCGGGATCTGGGGGCTCCTATGTGGATAGTCCCCACTTGAAACCACCCACTATCCACGCCAGAGGCCGTTTTCCCGGCTGGTCAACGTTTGGAGCGGGACGGGGTGGTGCAAGGCGACATGCCACCCCCGGCTAGGGGGTGCCTGCGAAGCGATTGGCCTTGTGCGGATCGCGCAGGCGGGGGTCGCCGGTGCCGCCCCGTCCCGTGACGCCAAGAGGGCCGGCACCACCGCCGCTCAACGGCCAGGAGCGGCGGCTACGGCTCGGCCGGGCTGCGGGGAACTCAACCCAAAAGGTTCTCCTCCCCGGCCGGCCGTTACCGGTGCCAGCCAAGGATCAAAATAGATTCATTTGTAATTGCTTGATACTCAGACATGTCCCAGAAAGCCGGTTCCCAAAATACAGGAACCGGCTTTACGGGATGTCGCTCTACAGCGTCTGCTTGATCTCTACGATGTGAAATGCTTCGATGATGTCGCCAATCTTGATATCGTTGAAGTTCTCGATACCGACGCCGCATTCCATACCGGCCTGGACTTCCTTGGCCTGGTCCTTGCCCCGCTGGAGCGAAGACATTTCGCCGGTGTAGACCACGATGCCGTCGCGGATGAGGCGGACCTTGCTCTTGGTGAGTTTGCCGTCGCGCACCAAGCAGCCGGCAATGGTACCCACCTTGGAAATCTTGAAGGTCTGCTTGACCTCGGCGGTAGCGGTAACCTCTTCCTTCTTTTCGGGCTCGAGCATACCCTCCAGACCATCCTTGACCTCGTTGATGGCATCGTAAATAACCGAGTATAGACGGATTTCGATGCCCTCGCGGTCGGCGCTCTTGCGTGCTTCGGTGGACGGACGGACCTGGAAGCCGATGATGACGGCGTCGGACGCTTCGGCCAGCAGGACATCGGACTCGGAAATGGCACCGACGGCCTTGTGGATAACGTTCACGCGCACCTTCTCGGTAGAAAGCTTGATGAGGGAGTCGGAGAGGGCTTCCACGGAACCGTCCACATCGCCTTTGACGATGACGTTGAGTTCCTTGAAGCTGCCGATGGCAATCCGGCGGCCGATTTCCTCGAGGGTGAGGTGCTTCTGGGTCTTGATACCCTGGATGCGAATGAGCTGCTCGCGCTTGTTGGCAATGGATTTGGCTTCTTTCTCGTCCAGCATCACCTTGAATTTCTCACCGGCGGCGGGTGCGCCGTTCAGGCCCAGGAGGGAGACCGGCGTCGAAGGACCGGCTTCCTGGATCTTCTGGCCACGTTCGTTGAACATGGCTTTTACACGGCCGTAATAGCTGCCGGAGAGGAGGACGTCGCCCACGCGGACGGTTCCGTCCTGTACGAGGATGGTGGCCAGGTAACCGCGTCCCTTGTCCAGGGAACTCTCGATTACGGCACCGCTGCCGGGCTTGTTGGGATTGGCCTTGAGGTCCAGCAGGTCGGCCTCGAAGAGGACTTTGTCCAGAAGCTTATCTACGTTCAGGCCCTTTTTGGCCGAAATCTCCTGGCACTGGTATTTGCCGCCCCAGTCTTCTACCAGGATGTTCATCTCGGAGAGCTGGCGGCGGATGGTGTCGGGCTGGGCTCCCGGCTTGTCTATCTTGTTGATGGCGAACACCATCGGGACGCCGGCGGCCTGCGCATGGGCGATGGCTTCCTTGGTCTGCGGCATGACGGCGTCGTCGGCCGCGACGATGATGATGGCCAGGTCGGTCATCTGGGCGCCGCGGGCACGCATGGCGGTAAAGGCCTCGTGACCCGGGGTATCCAGGAAGGTGATGCGGCGACCATTGGAGAGTTTTACGTTGTAGGCGCCGATGTGCTGGGTGATACCACCCGCCTCGCCGGCAATCACGTTGGAATTGCGGATGTTGTCCAGGAGGGAGGTCTTACCGTGGTCCACATGGCCCATGACGGTGATGACCGGCGGCCGGCTCACGAGGTCTTCTTCGCGGTCCGGTTCCTGCTGCTCAATCTCGTTGGTCAGCTCCGCGGTCACGAATTCCACCTTGTAGCCGAATTCCTCGGCCACCAGGACCAGGGTTTCGGCATCGAGCCGCTGGTTGATGGATACCATCATGCCCAGGCTCATGCAGGCGCCGATTACCTTGATGACCGGGGTGTTGTTCATCAGGGTGGCCAGGTCGTTGACCGTCACGAATTCCGTTACTTTCAGAATCTTCTTTTCGGCCAGCTCTTCGGCCAGTTCTTCCTGGGCACGGTTGGCGGCGGCTTCGCGTTTCTCCTTGCGGTACTTGGCGCCGAAGTTGCTCTTCTTGCTGTCGTTCATCCGGGCGTAGGTCTCTTTGACCTGCTTCTGGATTTCCTTCTGCATGGCCTCCTGCTCCTCTTCGGTCATAGCCGGTTTGAAGCGGTCGCGGTCGCGTTTGCGGCCCTTTCCTTCCTTGCCTTCCTTCTTGGCGGGAACATTCTTGGAGCCAGGTTTCTGCCCGTCTTTCTTGCCGGGCTTGTTGTCCGCCTCGATTTTGTTCACGTCCACCTTCTGGCTTCCCTTGGTGATGCGTTCGCGCTTTTTGGTTTTCTTTTTGTCGAACTGGGAAAGGTCTATCTTGCCCAGAACCTTGAATCCGGCGGCGTCTTTGTCCTCTGCCGCAGGGGTCGGGACGGCAGCGGGCTCGGGTTTGGCCACGGGTTCGGGTTCCGGCT
>CADCCI010000155.1 GCA_902799895.1 uncultured Bacteroidia bacterium
CCCGGGTGCCATTCTGTGCGAGCTGGTGGCCGGAAACCTGGTGCGGGTGGTGCAGGCAAGCCGTTCCCGCAAAGGCTATACCCCCGTGCTCCTTCCCGATGGCCGCACCGGCTGGGTATGCGCCAAGGAAGTGGCGCCGTTCGATGCGTGGGCATCGGCCTATGGCGCCTCCTCGTCGGCTGACGGACCCACGGACGATGGCATCCTGGGCACCGCCCGGCGCTTCCTGGGTGTGCCCTACATGTGGGGCGGCACCTCCATCAAAAATGTGGATTGCAGCGGTCTCACCCGCAGTACCTTCTTCCTGAACGGCATCCTCCTTCCCCGCAATGCTTCCCAGCAGGCTTACTGCGGCGAGGCGGTCGAACCCGCCGCAAACGGGCCCTTCTGGGCGTCCCTGCAGCCCGGCGACCTGGTCTTCTGGGGCCGCGAAGCAACCGCCGACAAGCCCGCCCGGGCCACCCACGTGGGGATCTACATCGGCGACGGACGTTTCATCCATGCCAGCCACGTGGTCCGCATCAATTCCTTCGACCGGGAACAACCCGATTTCTATGACCGCAAGCCCCTCTGCTTCCGCCGCATCATCGGCCGGCAGGACCAACCCGGTTCCGGCGTCCTGTCCGTCTGCAAGAGTCCGTATTATTTCCCAAAGGACTGATTATTTGAAGAGTGCGCGAACCAGCGCAGGAATATCCGCCACCTTCACAATGGCGATCTTGCTACCGGAAAGCGGTGCATCCAATGTTGTGTAGGAAGAGACGAAGATCTGTTTAAAGCCCAGACGGGCGGCCTCCAGGATACGCCGGTCGGCCTGGGTAACGGGGCGGATTTCTCCGCTTAAGCCCACCTCTCCGGCAAAACAGGTGTCGGCCGGGATGGGAAAATCGAAGTTGGACGACAGCACGGCCGCCACTACGGCCAGGTCGCAGGCCGGGTCGGAGACCTTCAGGCCGCCGGCCATGTTCAGGAACACGTCTTTCTGCCCCAGTTTAAAGCCCGCCCGCTTCTCCAGCACGGCCAGAAGCATATTCAAACGCCGTACGTCAAAGCCCGTAGCCGAACGCTGGGCCGTCCCGTAGACCGCCGAACTCACCAGTGCTTGCACCTCGAACAGGAAGGGACGCGTTCCGTCCAGCATGGCGCTCACCGCCGTGCCGCTCAACCCCTCCTCGTGCATCGGAATCAGCATTTCAGACGGGTTGGACACCTGCCGGAGCCCTTTTCCCGTCATCTCGAAAACGGCCAGTTCACTGGTAGACCCAAAGCGGTTCTTGATGCTGCGCAAGATGCGGTACGAGCCGCGATTCTCCCCTTCGAACTGCAGCACCACATCCACAATGTGCTCCAAAATCTTCGGACCGGCAATGTAACCGTCTTTGGTAATATGGCCGATCAGGATAACCGGGATACCCGATTCTTTGGCGAAACGCAGCAGCATCGCCGCCACTTCCTTGATCTGGGAAACGGAGCCCGGGGCACTTTCCACCCGCTCGGTGAACATGGTCTGGACCGAATCCACCACCACCAGGTCCGGTGCCACGGATTCGGCCTCTTCGAGAATCCGCTCCATGAGCGTCTCGCTGAAAATCAAACAGTTAGAAGTATCTCCTCCCAGCCGGTCGGCCCGCATCTTTACCTGTCGGGCGCTCTCTTCACCCGTCACATAGAGGGTTTTGAGCGAAGGGCAGCCCAATGGAATCTGCAGCGACAGGGTGGATTTGCCGATGCCCGGCTCGCCGCCGATGAGCACCAGCGAACCCTGCACCAATCCCCCGCCGAGGATGCGGTCCACCTCGTCATTGCCAAGGGAAACACGGTTCTCGGCCGACGAATCGATATCGGGAAGGCGAACGGGTTTGCGGGCTGCGCCGGGGACACTCTCGCCCCGGACGGAAGACTTTTTGCCCGTGACAACGGTCTCTTCCACCATGGTGTTCCACTCCCCGCACGCCGGGCAGCGCCCCATCCATTTGGAGCTTTCGTTGCCGCACGAGGTGCAGAACCAGCGGGTCTTGACTTTGGTGGAAGCTGCCATCACTATATCCCGGCCAGATGTTTCTCCCAAGCCCAGGCCGCGGCCAGGGTTTCTTCAATCGTACGCTCTGCGCGCCAGCCCAGGACGGTATTCGCCCGGGAAGGATCGGCCCAGATGGCCGGCACGTCTCCTTCGCGACGCGGAGCAAACCGGTAATTCAGCTTCAGGCCGTTCACCCTTTCAAAGGCCTGCACCAGTTCCAGCACGGAAACCGGCCGGCCGGTTCCGATATTGAAAATCTCGTAATCGGCTTCCATCCGGGCCTCCAGCATGCGCCGGACCGCGAAAACGTGGGCTTTCGCCAAATCGACGATATCGATATAATCCCGCAGGCAGGTTCCGTCCGGGGTCGGATAGTCGTTGCCGAAAATACTCAGGCATTCGCGTTTGCCGATGGCCGTCTGGGTGATATAGGGCACCAGGTTGTTGGGAACCCCGCGCGGCAGCTCGCCGATCAGGGCCGAGGGATGCGCGCCGATGGGGTTGAAATACCGCAGTGCGATGCCCTGCACAGCCCCTTTCGAAGCAAAGATCGTGTCGCGCAGGATGTCCTCGCAGATCTGCTTGGTATTTCCGTAAGGCGAGGTGGCCGGTTTGCGGGGCGATTCCTCCGTCACCGGCATTTTGTCCGGCTCGCCATAGACCGTAGCCGATGAAGAAAAGAGTACCTTGGCCGAATGCGCCTGTGCGCTTTCCTGCACGTTCAGGAAGCTGTCAAGGTTGTTTTTATAGTATTTCAGCGGCTGTTCGACCGACTCGCCCACCGCCTTGAACGCAGCGAAATGAATGACGGCATCGATCGGATAATCCGAGAACAATTTGCGCACCGCGGCCGCATCACAAAAATCCATCTTTACCAGCGGGAGATCGTCCCGGCCGGTAATTTTCCTCACCCCCTCGAAACAGGTCAAATCGCAATTGGAAAAATTATCGGCCACCACCACATCGTACCCTGCGGAAAGAAGTTCCACGGAAACGTGGCTGCCAATATACCCGGCACCGCCGGAAACCAGTACTGTTTTTTTCATCATTCAATCAATCTGGACGCAAAGATAGTCATTTCCGGCGGTTTTGAAAAAGCCGGAGAGCACTAATTTCCCGAAGCCACGAGGGCGATGATTTTATCCATCACCTGCAAGACCTTGGACGTGGGGTCCGTGACGTTGTTGGTCATGACCGAGAAGATGATGATATCCTTCTTCTCGCTCCGCGTAAACGGCTGAAATACGGTCCGTTATGCCCCGGTTGAGCCAGCGAGTGCACAAAATCGTCGAAGCAGCGGTAACGGAGCATCACACGCAGGTAGCGCACCATGGCGTCCGGAGAAATGTAATTCTCCCGCGAAAGGCCGCTGCCGTCGCTGATATGGATGCCGCTGGACGTATCCACCCCCAACCGCTCCAACAGGGCCAGGGCATGCACTCGCAATGTATCATAGCTGGCTGTCTTCCGCTCGCGCACGCAAAGGGTCCGCAGCAGGGTCTCGGCAAAGAAATTATCGCTGTCCCAGTTGGTTTTCTTGATAATTTTGAGCAGTTCCGGCGAATAGGTCTTCCCCACCTCGGTCAACTGCGAGACGGCAGGCGCCAACGGGCCGGTTCCCTCGCCGAAAGATGCAGTAGGGTCGGTTCGCACCCGGCCGTCGAAACCAATGTCAGCCGGTCCCTCGGAAACGCAGAACCCACTGGCCGTCAAATACTTATAGAAATAATAGGCACAGGTCAGGGCCCCGTATTTATTGGAGCACTCTTCTACCTTGGGTTTCCGGTCTAGGGCAAACGACCCGCGCATCTGCGCCACCGGCCACAGGTCGGTGGTATAGAGATACAGCTCGTCACCCGTCCCGGCCGGACCGGTCGTGCAGGGGAAATCCCAACTCATCCAGGGGGTGTTCGGATAGAGCACTTCGCAGGAGACCGGATCGCCCACGGCAGCACCGGGCGTCGCCTTGATGTCAATCACGTTCTCATAGAAACAGAGACCGTTACCGCCTGTGGCATAATACGTCCCCAGATCCCCATAGCTCCAGGAAGGTTCCTCGATGAGGCCATCGAAATACCGTCCGTCACCTACGATTCGTCCGTCGATCCGGCGGATTCCGGCGTTCTGCAGCAGCTCCTTCCACCGGGCGAACAGGTCGTCCACCGGCGTGGCGATGGAGTCCTTGGCGCCCAGGGTAGGGTCTCCCCCACCCACGATGTAAAGGTCTCCCTTCAGCACGCCGTCCACCACTTCGCCATCGTAGGCCAGGGTCGTTTCGAACCGGAAATCGGCTCCCAGATAATGCAGGGCCATGCCGGTAGAAATCAACTTCATGTTCGATGCCGGCAGCAGGCGGTTCAGCGACCGATGGTTCACCAGTGTATCTCCCCCTACCGTCACGGCCAGGATGCCCACCTGCCCGTCGATAAAAAGGTCGGACGATGTAACCAGATCCACATAACGCTGGGCCACACCGGGCGCAGCGAGGGCCGTCGAAACCGGACGGACGGCCTGGGCGGAAGCGGTCAGCGCCCAACCCAGACATAACAAGCTCAAAACCAATCTTTTCATATATTCTACTATTCTATTGCCGATAAGAAAACGAGCAAGGACCTGCAATTTACCAATAATTTCGTATATTCGTGGCATGAACAATAAAAATCTGGTATCCGGCCTGGTATATTTGGCCCTCATTCTTATCTCGACCTACTTTGCCCTCTCGCTCCAACGCGAGAAGCCGAAAGATTT
>CADCCI010000156.1:0-2598 GCA_902799895.1 uncultured Bacteroidia bacterium
TATCGCCCGGCTTACCGGGGATGAATTCGCCCATGTCCTGAAGACTATGGACGGGGCCGCCATTATCCAGGACGAGGACGGATGGTATTGCTACGCCTTTTTCGAGAACGACGCCACCCTTCATTCCTCCGGTTATCGGGTAGGGGCCAATACCCCCGGGATGATTACGGCGGCCGCCCGGCAGATACCCGTCGAGGCCCTGCAGGAAAAGGCTTCCCGCGCCCGCAAGTTTTATCAGATGGGAAGGGGGGTGGCTCCGGCTTCCCTTCCGGCCACAAAAACACCCGCCAAACGGAAAGGACTCGTCCTGCTGGTACAGTTTCCGGATCTGCCTTTCACCTATACAAAAGAAGATTTTGAGCAATTGATCAACGGATCCGGCCCCTTTTCGGCCAGACAGTATTTCAACGACCAGTACCTGGGAAAATACGAGTTCGAGTTCGACGTCTCCGATATCCTGACCGTCTCGAAAAGCTATATCTATTATGGGAAAGACGAGAACGATACTGACGATCATGCGCGCGAAATGATCACAGAAGCATGCAGACTGGCGGTTGCCAACGGCATTAACATGTCAGAATACGCTCAGATTGATCCCAATGAGGTAGACAATATCTTTGTTATCTTTGCCGGACCGGACCAGGCAGAGGGTGCATCATCTAACCACATTTGGTCGCACGCTTGGGTCATCTGGAATGAAACGCTTATCCTCAACGGGAAAAAAATATACAGGTATGCCTGTACTTCAGAGCTTAACTCTCGCAATTCAATAAACGGTATCGGTTCGTTCTGCCACGAATTCTCCCATACCCTTGGGACAGAGGACCTGTACGATGTCGACTATGCCTCTTCGGGAGGCAAGAGTAACGGTATGTGGCATTACACGTGCATCATGGACGGCGGAAACTTCAACAACAACTCGAAAACGCCTCCGTATTACAATGCCATCGAACGGCAAATGCTCGGCATCTCCCACGAAATGCCGCTCACCGTGGGAACCCACACGCTCCAGCCCATCCATATCGCAGGTGACTGCTACCGGTTCGACACCGACACCGAAGGAGAATACTTCCTTTTCGAGTGCCGTTCCAATGAAAAGTGGGATGAGTACATCCAAGGTTCGGGCCTGCTGATTTACCACATCGATAAATCCACCGTACGGACGATTGAGAAAGCCGATTCCAGGACACCCAAAAAGCTTTGGGAAGATTATAATATTAACGTTTGTCCCGATCATGAATGTGCCGACTTGGTAGAAGCCACTTCGGGCTTGCTCGCGTTTGATCAAGATGGGTTCCTTAAAAATATTCCAACCCTCGTCATCTTCTATCCCACGGCACAAAACAATTCCTTTACGCCTATGACGGGCCCTGCTTTCGTTGCTTGGGACGGGACTCCCGCACCTTTTTCCATCATCGGAATCAAACGATTGGAGGATGGAAGCGTTTCCTTCACCGTCATCCCCGGAGACGGCATTCCGGATGTAACCGACTTGGAGAAAGTCCTGTTCCAGGATGCCGCCATCCTGAACTGGGGGGCCAGTCAAAGTGATTTCCTGGGCGATGCGCTCGTTACCTGGGGGCCTACCGGCGGAAAGACGAAGAGTGTAACGGTCAAGGCCGATCAAGACGGCCGGTACGGCATTCTGCTGGAGGGCCTGGAGCCGTCATCCCCTTACACCGTCGACATCCGCCTGATGATAGAAGAAGCCGAAGGCACCGCCGTTCAGACCAGTTTCATTACCAAGAGTTACGCCTCCCCCGCTACGCCTTACATCTGGCTTCCGACAGAAGGACGGAACAGCGACGGCACCTTCCCTTCCGGGACCAAACTTCCGCTCAGGGTTTACAATGTACCGGATGCCACCAACATCAGCTGGACTTTCCAGGGAAAGCCCATCGTGGCAGGCGTCGACTGCTGGTGGACCGTGCCCTCATCCGGCGAACTGCAGGCCTTGGTGACCTACCCGGACCGGACACAGGAAATCATTTCCAAAACCCTTACAATTAAATAGGTATGAAAAAGCTGATTCTTCCGATAATCCTGGCGGTCCTGGCGGCCTGCACCCCCAAAGAGACAGTGGATGAGGTATTCGTCCAATCCACCGACATCCAGTTACGCATCGACGGTGTTACCCTCCATACCTATAACCCCCTCACCTGGCAGTTGGGTTACAATAAAAACAAACGGCAGTTCCGGGTGATGAAGGACGATGGCAGCGCCTTCTACACGCTCACTTGCTCCGCCCTGCCTGCCCAAATGGACCAGACCCTCGAGGCCGCTCTGGAATGGACGTCCGGCAGCTCCGTCAAAAACGAATCGGGCTTGTCGATGAAGGTAGTCAAAACCGATGCCGAGGGCACCGTCTGGCTGTGGTGCAACGATAAAAAAATCGGAGTATCCGTGCGGACACTCCGATAAATCACCCTTTCTGAAGATGGTTTTTTAGAACGAGGTCGCGATTCCAATGAAATCGTCGGCCTTGAGCGCGGCGCCTCCGATGAGGCCGCCGTCGATGTCCGGCTGGGCGAAGAGTTCCTTCGCGTTGGACGGCTTGCAGCTGCCACCGTAAAGGATGGTCATGTCCTCGGCCACGGC
>CADCCI010000156.1:2650-6738 GCA_902799895.1 uncultured Bacteroidia bacterium
TCTGCTCGATGACGTTGCGGATGCAGGCGTGGATTTCCTCGGCCTGCTCGGCGGTAGCGGTCTTGCCCGTACCGATGGCCCAGACGGGCTCATAGGCAATCACCACGTTTTTCATCTCTTCGGCGGAGAAATTGTAGAGGACGTTCTTGGTCTGAACGGTCACCACGTCGAAATGACGGCCGGCTTCACGCTCCTCGAGGTTTTCACCCACGCAGAGGATCACCTTCAGGCCGGCGGCCAGGGCGAGTTTCGTCTTCTCGACCAGTTTCTCGTCGGTCTCACCGTAATACTGACGACGCTCGGAGTGACCCAGGATGGTGTAGGTGCAGCCCACGGAGGTAAGCATGTTCACGCTCACTTCACCCGTGTAGGCGCCCTTCTCATGATCGGCGCAGTTCTGGGCGGACAGGGCCACCTTGGAGCCCTTCAGGACCTCGGCTACGCTGGCCAGATGGGTAAACGGCGGAGCCACGACCAGCTCCACATTGGCGGGCAATTCCTTTGCCTTCTCAACCACGGCTTTGGCGAGTTCAACGCCCTCGGGGACCGTCGTGTTCATCTTCCAGTTCCCGGCTACGATGTACTTTCTCATATTTTTACAATCATTTAAAAATAATTTCATTTTTTGAGCGCGCAAATTTAGCAATTTCATCAGAGATTATCAAGATTATCTTATCTTTGCACCTTCATTCCGCAAAGATGTACAGAAAATGGTTTTTTACCCTGGTCCTGACCTGCCTGCTCCCCTTCGGAGCGGCCGGGCAATGGCATACTTCCAACCAGTATCACTTTGACAATGCCATCCAGTTCCTGCCGCTGGCCATGGAACTGGGGCTCGGTTTCTGTACACCGCACCAGCAGACGTTCACGGACCGTTTCCTGGTTGCCGCCACGGGATATCTCGTCATGGGTACGACGGTCTTCACCCTGAAGACCTTCACAGCGAGTAAACGCCCCGACTCGGATGCCACCAATTCCTTTCCCAGCGGCGGCATCGCCACGCTAACGGCCACAATGCGCGTGGTCCACGACCGCCACAGGTTCGAAGATGTGGTGGCGGGTGCGGGTATCGGCATCCTGTCTGCCCACATCGCCCGTCGGCTCCTGCCGGTTTGGAAGGATCTGCTGAACCTGGAAGGAACCCCCGTACAAATGAGCGCCCTCCCCTGCTGCCTACCCACCCAAAAGGGGGCGGTGCCCGGAATCGCCCTAGCCGTACGGTTTTAGAAGTTTTGGAATCTTCGGCACAAAACGGTAACTTTGTAAGTTTGAAAATAAAAGAGAATAAGATATGATCAATTTTGTTGAGGAGCTTACCTGGAGAGGCATGATTCAGGACATTATGCCCGGAACGGAAAAGAAACTGATGGAAGGCCCGCAGGCGGCCTATGTAGGCATTGACCCCACGGCCGATTCCCTGCACATCGGCCACCTGGTAAGCGTGATGATTCTGAAACACTTCCAGCGCTGCGGCCACAAGCCCATCGCCCTGGTCGGCGGCGCCACCGGCATGATTGGCGACCCGTCCATGAAGAGCGCGGAACGCAACCTGCTGGACGAGGAAACGCTCACCCACAATGTAGCCTGCCTCAAGGCCCAGCTGGCCCGTTTCCTGGACTTTGAGTCCGACGCCCCCAACAAGGCCGAGCTGGTGAACAACTACGACTGGATGAAGGACTACAGCTTCATCAACTTTATCCGCGACATCGGCAAGCACATCACCGTCAACTATATGATGGCCAAGGATTCGGTAAAGAAGCGCCTCTCCCGCGACAGTTCGGAAGGCATGTCCTTTACCGAATTCAGCTACCAGCTCATGCAGGGCTACGATTTCTACTGGCTGTGGAAGCACAAAGGCTGCATCCTGCAGCTGGGTGGCAGCGACCAGTGGGGCAACATCACCACCGGAACCGAGCTCATCCGCCGCATGGACGGCGGCGAGGCCTTCGCCCTGACCTGCCCGCTCATCCGAAAGGCTGACGGTACCAAATTCGGCAAGACCGAGAAAGGCAACATCTGGCTGGATGCCGAGCGCACCAGTCCGTACGAGTTCTACCAGTTCTGGATGAATGTGGCCGATGACGATGCCGAGCGCTACATCAAGATCTTCACCATGCTGGACCGCAAAACCATCGAGGACCTCATCGCCGAGCACCGCGAGGATCCCGGTCAGCGCAAACTCCAGAAGGTCCTGGCCCGCGAAGTAACCGTCATGGTCCACGGACAGCAGGCCTACGACAAGGCCGTAGAGGCTTCCCAGATGCTCTTCAGTGGCAATTCCGAGGCCCTTCGCTCGCTGGACGAGAAGACCTTCCTGGCCGTCTTCGGCGACGTGCCTTCGTTCGATGTTCCCCGTTCCGAACTGCCTTGCGGCATCCTGGACCTGCTGGCCGTCAAAACCGCCATCTTCCCCTCCAAGGGAGAAGCCCGCAAGATGGTTCAGGGCAACGGCGTGAGCCTGAACAAGGACAAGGTAACGGATATCGACTACCAGATTGGCGAGAAGGATATCGTAAACGGCCACTATATCCTGGCCCAAAAAGGCAAGAAGAACTACTTTATCATCAACGTGAAATAATGGAAAAGGCACCCTCCACCCGTCAGCTTAAGATAGCCCGCGAGATCCAGAAGGACCTGGCCGAAATCCTCCGCAGCAAGGGGATGGCGGCTTTCGGCGGTGCCATGGTCACGGTCAGCGAGGTTCGCGTCAGTCCCGACCTTTCCATCGCCAAGACCTACGTAAGCATCTTCCCTTCCGCCAAGGCAGACACTGTCATGGGCATTCTGAACGAG
The DNA here is from genome assembly GCA_902799895.1 of uncultured Bacteroidia bacterium. Lineage (GTDB taxonomy): Bacteria > Bacteroidota > Bacteroidia > Bacteroidales > UBA932 > Cryptobacteroides. The sequence continues at coordinate 5,444 of CADCCI010000156.1, forward strand.
AACCTGCGCACCTATCGGGGTGAATTGGGACGCCTCGTCGGCAAGCAGTTGCGCATCGTCCCGGAGATTGTTTTCTATCTGGACACCAGCCTGGACTATGCCGAGCACATCGAGGAACTGCTGAAAAAATAACCGATGCACCTGCCGCTGTTCATAGCCCGGCGTTACCTGTTTGCCAAGAAATCGCACAATGTTATCAACATCATTTCTGCGATCAGCGCAATCGGGATGGCCGTTGGAACGGCGGCACTCATCCTGATCCTGTCCATTTACAACGGCTTTGACGCCCTGGTTCACGACTCGCTGAACAGTGTAGAGCCCGACCTGCTCATTGTCCCGGAACGGGGCAAGACCTTCCTCCCCGACAGCGCAACTTTCGACCGGATGGCGGCCCATCCGGATATCGCTACCATCTGCAATGTACTGGAAGAGAAAGTCTTCCTGACGTACGACGGCCATCAGGGAATTGTCCGCGCGAAAGGCGTGGACCGCGTCTACGAAGAGGAGGCTCCCGTTCGCGAACACGTCCAGGAAGGCACCTTCGAGCTGCACCGCTACGGCAAACCCTGGGCAGCGGTTGGGACGGGCCTGGCCTGGCAGATGGGCATCCGCCCGCGTTTCGTGGCATCTATGGAGCTGTATTTCCCGGCTCGCGACCGCAACCTTTCCATTGCCAATCCCGCCGCTTCGCTCAACTCGGTCCGGCTCCGTCCGGCCTGTCTGTTCAGCATCAATTCCGCAATCGATCAGGAACTGGTCATCCTGCCCATCGAGGTGATGCACGAACTGCTGGGGGCCACCGGCGAAGTTAGCGCCCTGGAAATCCGCCTGGTCGATGGCACCCGAATAACAAAAGTCCAAAGCGACCTTCAGGCCATTCTGGGGCCCGAATTCCAGGTCCTGGACCGCCTGGGGCAGAATCCTACCTTGTATAAGATGATGCGTTACGAGAAAGCGGCTGTCTTCCTGATCCTGCTCTTCATCATCATTGTCATCGCCTTCAATATTTTCGGCAGCCTGTCCATGCTCATCATCGAAAAGGAAGAAGATATCCGCACCTTGCGGGCGCTGGGCGCACAGGAAAAAACCATCCGCCGCACCTTCGTGCTGGAAGGATGGCTCATCTCCCTGCTCGGCCTGGCCGCCGGGGTGGTTGTCGGCCTGGGGCTCGCCCTAGCGCAGCAGCATCTGGGGCTTGTCAAGATGCCCGGCAACTTCCTCACAGGAGCCTATCCGGTCATCGTAAAAGCCGGCGACATCCTGTGGACGGCCGCCGGCGTATCACTCGTGGGCTA
>CADCCI010000157.1 GCA_902799895.1 uncultured Bacteroidia bacterium
ATGAAGAAAAAGATCTTTTTCTGGGCCGTTTGCCTGCTGGCCGGTTTTCAGGCTGCAAGGGCCCAGGATTTCCCCGAATCCTGCCCGGATGAGTGTACGAGCATCGCCGTGGGCCGGCTGGCCACCACGGATGGTTCCGTGTTTACCTCGCACACCTGCGACGGGGTTTCCCATAGCTGGGTGAGCATCGAAAAAGCCGCCGACCATCCGCGCGGCGCGATGACGCAGATTTATAAAGGAACGCGCAAGAATTTCTTCCGGGGCGATACCACCGGCGTGAAAATCGTGGGCGAGATTCCCCAGGTGGCCCATACCTATGCCTACCTGAATACGGGCTACCCTTCCCTGAACGAGAAGCAGGTGGCCATCGGCGAGACCACTTTCAGCGGTCCGGACACCCTGCGCAACTACGGTTCTATGTTCGTGGTGGAGGAACTCTGCCGCCTGGCCCTGGAGCGCTGCGACAATGCCCGCGATGCCGTGATCCTGATGGGTACACTGGGAGAAAAATATGGCTATGCCGATGGCGGCGAGTGCCTGACGGTGGCCGATAAGAACGAGGTTTGGTTCTTCGAGATCCTGGGCTGCGGCCGGGGACAGAAAGGTGCCGTCTGGGCCGCTCAGCGCGTTCCGGACGGGGAGGTGGCCGTATCGGCCAATATCCCCCGCATCGGCCGGCTCCGCCGCGGAGACCCCGACTTCCTTTGCTCGGACAATATCGAAACGGTGGCCCGCAAATACAACCTTTGGGATGGCGAGGGAGACTTCGTTTTCTGGAAAGCCTTTAATGCCGCCTATGGGAATGGTCGCAATTTCCGCGAGCGCGAATGGTTCATTTTCAATACGTTAGCCCCTTCGCTGCAGCTTAGCTTCGACGCCCCCGAACTCCCCTTCTCCGTGAAACCGGACACCCTGGTGGACGTTCGGACCCTGAACGCCATCCTGCGCAGCACCTACGAGGGGACCTTCCTGGATATGACCCAGAATTGGAAGATGAAGGTGCCCGCGAAGAACGGCAAACCCGAGCAGACGCTCGTGAGCCCGCTGGCGAATCCCTGGCTCACCACCGATATGCGCAACACCCTGAATACCATCGCTCCGGGAACCATCGAGTTCCGCCGGACGGTGGCGGTTTGCTGGTGCTCCTACTCGACTGTGATCCAGCTTCGTTCCTGGCTGCCGGACGAGGTGGGCGGCATCTGCTGGCTGGCCTATGACAACCCCGGCCAGAGTCCGCGTTTCCCGATTTTTGCCGGTGGCACTTCCCTGCCCTCCGCCTTTGATTTCTGCGGACACAAGAAATACGTTCCCGACTGCGCCCTGTGGCTGTTCCGCCGGGCCAACCGCCTGGCTACCGTGGCCTGGCAGACGGACAAGGCCATTATGCTGCCCAAGGTTCTGGAACTGGAAAACGAGGCGCTGGACGCCGTTTCCTCCTTGGAACCGAACGCCGCGCCTGCGGAACTAAACGCCTTGACGGCCCGCCTGTTCCAGCATGCCGCCGATGAATGGAAGGTGTTGGAAGAAACCTTCTGGGCCAAGCACGGCCGCGGTTTCTAGAGGACGTTATCGATCCACTCGACATTGTGCGTCGACCAGAAGACCGGTCGCAACGCTTCATGGATTTTGCGCAGTCCCTGTTCCAGGCGGCTGCGCAAATCGCCTTCGCGGATTTCTACCCGACGGACCTTGCCGCTGATGGTTTTGGGAAGGGCGGATACGAATTCCACCACGCGCGGGTATTTGTACGGGGCGGTATGCGTTTTTACGAAGTTCTGGATGTCCTTTTTCAGATCGTCCCCCGCCCGTGAGCGCCATTTGCGGCCGAGCACGAGGGTGGCTTTGACCACCATGCCCCGGATATCGTCCGGAACCCCCGTGACGGCGCATTCCACCACGGCGGGATGCTGCATGAGGACGCTCTCTACCTCGAACGGGCTGATCCGGTAGCCGCTGCTCTTGATGACGTCGTCGTTGCGTCCCACGAACCAGAAGTACCCGTCTTCGTCGCGCCAGGCTACGTCGCCGGTGTGGTAGACTCCGTCGTGCCAGACCTTGGCCGTTTTTTCATCGTCCTTGTAGTAGCCTTTGAAGAGACCGAGGGGCTTGCCTTTATCGGTCCGGACCACAATTTCTCCCCGCTCGCCGGGTTTGGCGGGCGTTCCGTCCGGAAGCAGCAGGTCTATGTCGTACTGGGGATTGGGCAGGCCCATGCTGCCGGGCTTGGGTTTCATCCACGGGAAGGTGCCCAGGGTCATCGTGGTTTCGGTCTGGCCGAAGCCTTCGCGCAGTTCCAGGCCCGTGAGTTCCTTGAATTTTTCGTAGACCGCGCCGTTCAGGGCCTCGCCGGCCGTGCAGGCCCAGCGCAGGGAGCGGAGGTCGTACTTGGAGAAGTCTTCCTGAATAAGGAATCGGTAAATGGTAGGCGGTGCGCAGAGCGATGTGATGTGGTAATCGGACATCTTCTGCAGGAGGTCAGCGGGTGTGAATTTCTTGTGATCGTAGACAAAGACGGTGGCGCCGGCGAACCACTGGCCGTACATTTTACCCCAGACGGCCTTGCCCCAGCCGGTGTCGGCGATGGTCAGGTGGAGGCTGTCCGGGCCCAGGTTGTGCCAGTAGACGCCCGTTACCAGATGGCCCAGGGCGTAGGTGAAGTCGTGGGCCACCATTTTGGGTTCCCCGCTGGTTCCGGAGGTGAAATACATCAGCATGGTGTCGCTGTTCTCGTTCCGGCCGAAGAGGTCGTCGGCTTCTTTGCGCATCCGGCTGCGGTAGAGCGGCAGGCTGGCCTGCTGCCATTCGCTGGCATAGTCGCGGAATCCGGCCGGGACCAGCGGGCCGATGCTGACGGCTTCGCGGACGGTCGGACATTCGGGAAGGGCTTCGCTGATGTGTTCCAGGATGGATTCTTCCCCGGCGCACAGGATGACTTTGATATCGGCCCGCTGGCAGCGGTAGATGATGTCGTGAGCCGTGAGCAGGTGCGTGGCGGGGATGGCGACGGCGCCGATTTTGTGGAGTGCCAGCATGGATACCCAGAACTCGTAGCGGCGGCCCAGCATAAGCATGACGCTGTCGCCGCGCCGGATGCCCAGTTGCAGGAGGTAGGCTGCCGCCTGGTCGGACATCTCTTTCAGGTCCTGGAAGGTGAAGCGTTTCTCCTCAC
>CADCCI010000158.1 GCA_902799895.1 uncultured Bacteroidia bacterium
TGAAAAGGAGAATATGCCTATTTAAAGAGCTTATTCACCTGGGCGATAATTTCCTCTGCAGGCAGATCGGGGCTGAGTACCAGGTCTGCCTCTTTTAGATGGAAACCCTTCTTGGTGGCGTTGATCATACCGCCGCCGGTGATGTTCAGCATGATGTTGTCCGTAGGCTTCACCTTGCCTTCCTTCACCGCATCGGACAGGGCGGACACCGCCGATGCCGCAGCCGGGAAGATATCCACGCCTTCCAGGTTGAAGAACTGGAGCATCCAGTAGACAATCTGGTCGTTGGTGGCCTTGAAGAAGTCGCCGCCCGTGTCTTTCATGGCATCGAACAGGCCGCCGGCGATGCTGTACGGGGGTTTGCGGTTCGACAGGACCTTGGCCAGGATGACCTCCGCGTTGCGGCGGGACTCTTCCGGCGTCAGGGGGACCAGGTCCCGGGAATCGGCCTTCCAAGAGTCATACATCAGGGTGAACGGGGTATTCTGCGAGCAGAAAATCTTCATTTTGTGTTTGCCGAAGCGGCCGTCATCGATGAGCCGGAGGTTGTTCTCCCAGGCTGCGATGGCACCGGTACCGCTGCCCACCGCCTGGAAATAGGCGTCCGGAATGCTGCCGATCTTCTCTACCGCGCTGAGCACCGTGGTGCCCATACCGTCGCGGCGGGCAACGTTGGTAGCGCCGCCCTCGGCCCGGAAACGGGGATCCTGGCAGAGTTTGTTACCCAGGGTGATGGCATCGAAATAGTCGCAGCCGTTGGGGGCGGCCACCACCTTCACGCAGGGTTTGAGCTTGCTCAGGAACCACATGTCGCGGATGTTGTCCAGCGGAATGCAGATGACAATGGGAATGTCGTTGTCGGAGCATACGCGGGCAAAGGCGCGGGCCGTGTTACCGGCACTCTGGACCACCAGGATGCGTTTGTCCTTCTTGGGCAGGCGGGCGCACACGGAGAAGGCTTCCGTCTCCTTGAAGGAGCAGGTTTCCATCTTGGCGCCAATCTTGGGCCAGTAACCCGAGAAGGTGATATAGAGATTCTCCAGGCCCAGGAATTGGGCCAGGCCCTTGCTCTTATAGGTAACGGGCGCGTGGGAGCGCTTGAGGGTCCGGCAGATGGGGAGCCACTGGGCGTAGCGGTACAGGCCTTTCAGGTCCTCCCGGGGCTCGAACAGGCGCGTCTCGTAGACGGCACGCACCAGGGAAGGGGACGGGGTCTGCGGGTCGGCCAAGGTCCAGCCTTCGTCGGCAAACACGCGGCCCGTAAGGACATTCGTCAGTTGATACTTGGTAGGTTTGAATTTCATATCGATAACGATTTTACAAATGCAGGATCAGATAGGTAAGGTAGGCGGCTTCGCACAGAAGCATCAGGACTCCGGACTTTCGTCCCAGGTGCCGATGCTTGCCGGTATAGGCACCCGCGCAAATCAGCAGGGCGGAAAGCAGGAGCATGCCGGCATCCACCAGGCCCACTCCGGAGAAGGAAAGGGGATGAATGACGGAAGCGCCGCCCAGGATCAGGAGGATGTTGGATATATTCGATCCGATAATGTTTCCCAGGGCCATCTGGCCTCGATTTTTCGCGGCGGCAACGATGCAGGTGGCCAGTTCCGGCATGGAAGTTCCGCCCGCCAGGATGGTAATGGCGATGAATGCATCGCTAAGCCCGGCCAGCCGGGCGATGGAAGTGGCGGCATTCACGAAAATGCGTCCGCCGAAAATCAGGGCCGCCAGGCCGCCCAGCACCATCAGCAGGGACAGGAAAAGCGAATGTTCCGGAAGGGCCGTTTCCTCTTCGGCCGGTTTATCCGTCCTAAAGGAATAGATTAGGTAAGAGATGAAAACCACTAGGAAGATATTACCTTCGCTGCGGCTGATTTCATCGGCCGGGCCCAGTCCGAACAAGGTCTTTTTAAAGCCCAGCAGCACCAGCGCCAAGGTCACGACCAGGTTCAGCGGGATATCCTTGAAGCGGTTGATGCGGGTAATCTCTACGGGGCGGATCAAGGCTGTAACGCCCAGGATCAGCAGGACATTGAAGATATTGGATCCCACTACGTTGCCGATGGAAATGTCTGCATTCCCCTGGATGGCGCCGAGGAAACTCACCACCAGTTCCGGCATGGAGGTGCCGATGCCCACGATGGTCAGGCCGATCACAAATTCGCTCAGCCCGGCCCGACGGGCGATGTCGGAGGCGCCGTCCACCAGATAATCGGCCCCGAAAACCACCAGGGCCAGTCCGGCAAGCAGGATGAGGATCTGGACTAGCATGCGTCGTCCTCCTTCTTTTGCAGGGCCACGACGTTCTCCACGTGCATGGTATGCGGGAACATATCTACCGGTTGAACGGCGGTTATCGTATATTTCCGGCACAGGATGGCCAGGTCGCGGGCCTGTGAGGCCGGATTGCAGCTCACATAGACCATCCGGTCCGGGGCGGCGTTCAGGATGACCTGCGCCACATCGGGATGGATGCCGGCACGCGGCGGATCCAGGATGATCACGTCCGGGCGCCCGTGGCGGGCGATAAAAGCATCGGTGAGGACATCTTTCATATCGCCGGCGAAGAATTCGCAATTGGTAATGCCGTTGGTCTGCGCATTGATGCGCGCATCGGCTATGGCTTCCGGAACATATTCGATTCCGATGACCTTCCGGGCCTTGCGCGAAACAAACTGTGCAATGGTACCGGTGCCGGTGTACAGGTCATAGACCACTTCGTTGCCGGTGAGGGCGGCGAATTCGCGGGCCACGCCGTACAGGCGCTCGGCCTGGCGGCTGTTGGTCTGGTAGAAGGACTTGGGCCCAATCTTGAAGCGCAGGCCTTCCATTTCCTCGTAAATAGCCTCGTCGCCGCGGTAGAGGATGCATTCCTGGTCGGAGATGGAATCGTTCATCTTCCCGTTGATGACGTAGTACAGCGAGGTAATCTGGGGGAAGGCCTCGGCCACGGCGTCCAGCAGGGCGGTGCGGCGCGCGACATCTTCATAGAAGAAGCAGACGATGAGCATGACCGTGCCGCGTTCCGTGGTGCGGACGAACATGTTGCGGAAATAGCCCTCGTTGTCCCGGATATTGAAGAATTCGTAGCCGTGCTCGATACAGAAACGCTTGATAAACAAGCGGATAGCATTGGAAGGTTCCGGCTGTCCCGGCCAGTCTTCTGGCGGAATGGATTCCGGATCCTCTTCCTTATAGATCCACCGGCGATAGGATGCGGTGAATTCCAGTTTGTTCCGATAATACTCGGTCTGCGGAGAGGGGAGGGTGGGCCGGATTTCCGGCACATCCAGATGCCCCAGGCGCACCAGCTGGTCGTAGACCTGCCGGCCTTTTGCCTCCAGCTGCATGGCGTAGGGGAGAGGCTGCCAGCGACAGCCGCCGCAGAAGCCGAAATGCGGGCAGAAGGGCTTGAGCCGGTCCGGGGAAGGGGTAACCGTGCGGACGGTGTAGCCCTCCATATAATTCTTTTTCTTTTTGAAGACCTTTACGTCCACCACGTCGCCGGGAACGGCGAACTCCACGAACAGCACCATCCCGTCGATATGGGCGATGGCCTTTCCTTCGGCCGCCACACTCTCGATGAGGACGTTCTCCAGGATAAAGGGTTCCTTCTTCTTCGACATCTTACTCCTTTACTTTCAGGACCGACTGGGAAACGTTGATGATGAAATCGCCCATGGCTTCCAGCTGCTCCAGCATATCCAGGTAGTAGTTCATGGACTGGTAGTTGCCGGACTGGCGCTCGATCTGCAGGATGCCTTCCTCCCGCAGCACATCGCGGGTCTCGTTGATGCCTTGTTCGATGGTGATGGCATTGTCGATTTGGGTGAGCGTTCCCTGCTGGGCGGCCTTCAGGTTGGTAATCATAGCCACGAAAGCCTGGTTCACCTTGCCAATCAGGAGGGCCAGTTTGGAGGAGCTCTCCTTATTGAAGCCCTTGGTATGGGTCTTCAGGCGGACAAAGAGGCGGCTGATGTTCTCACAACTGTCGCCCAGGCTCTCCAGCTCGCTGATAACCCGGTACAGGGCCTTGATTTCCTGGTTTTCCTCGGGGCTGGTCTTTTCTGCGGAAAGTTTGCTCAGGAAAGCTGCCAGTTCGTATTCGTATTTATCTGTAATTTCCTCACACTGAATCAGTTTCGTGCGATAAACCTCGAATTTGTCGGCATCCTTGACCGTCAGCATCAGTTTTACGTACTGGAAATTGTCATAGGCAAACTGCGCGAAGTCCAGAACCTCTTTGTAAGTCTGTTCGATGGCGATAGCGGGGGAGGCGATCCGCCAGGTAGAAATGTGCCGCAGGCGGAAGGGCTCGTCCTTTTTCTCGGGTTCCGCAATTATCCTCACCACCAGGGCCGCCAGCTTCTCGCGGAAGGGGAGGAGGAGGAAGGTCGTGAGCAGGTTGAACAGGGTATGGAAGAGGGCAATGCCGTACAGGCTGGCCAGGGCAGGATTCTCGATAGGGAAGAGGCCGATAATGGCTTGTACGCCCTTCAGGCACAGCGGGAAGACAATCAGGACAATCACCACGCCGATGAGGTTGAACAGGCTGTGGGTGAGGGCGGCCCGGCGGGCCTGGACATCGGCTTTCCGCGCGGCGATATTGGCCGTAAGGGTGGTTCCGAG
>CADCCI010000159.1 GCA_902799895.1 uncultured Bacteroidia bacterium
AGGACAACGGAAAGGATGGGGAATCGTAAAAGCTTCATATTAACAAAAATAGTAAAATTTCCATAACTTTGCACCATGGATCAGACAATTCCTTTTTATATCCACCGAATCAATACCCGTGGCGTGCTGAAGACAGGCCAGGTCCCCCGGCGGTCCCTGCCTATGGTGGGTTTCATCTACCTGGTAAGCGGGGAAGTGCTGGTGGAGGTGGAAGGGGAATCCTTTCTCTGCGGTGCCGGCCATCTGCTCCTGATTCCTGCGGGGCGTCCTTTCGCCATCCTGCATTATATCGATGCGGTAGGATATGCGGGCGGATTTCCGCCCACCGGTCTCCCGCTCCGGCTGTCCCTCTTGGATAAACCGCTGCAACAGGCGTTCTGGTTCGATGAGGGGACCTTCCTGGGAGAATTGTTCAACATGCTTGTAACCGCCTTCGGCCAGGGGGACCGGGAGTTTATCGAAAAAGGAACGGAATTGCTGCTGACACGGGTCAAAGGTTCGGTGTCTGTCCGCCTGCCCGAAATGGTCTCCGGTTTCCTGGAGCGGGTTTTCCGGGAAGGAAGCCCGGTTCTGCCGGCCGCGGACTATGCCGACGCGATGGGCGTAACCCTCAATTATCTGAACCGCCAGGTAAAACGCGCCACCGGACACCCGGTAAGCCATTGGATCGATATGGCGCGTATCAACCGGGCCAAACGGCTGCTCAAGGAGACGAGTCTGCCCATCATCGATGTGGGAACGGCAGTGGGATTGGACGACCAGGCCTATTTTGCCCGCTTCTTCCGCCGCCTTACGGGTATGACACCTTCGGCCTTCCGCAAGGCTATGCACGAATAGTCCTAAATCAAGCACCTTCTTTTCTGAAATAATTCCCCGGGATTGCGGAACTTTGCAGCCGCAATGACCGGAATGGCCCTCATATCGCTTTGGCTATCTATCGTGCCTGTACAAGATACTTTACAGGCATCGTCCTAATTCCTTGTCCGGAATGATACCGGGCTTGCATATTCCGGATTACGGCGCGTCCATGACATCTACCATTTACCTGCGCGGACTGGGCTCGCGGATGGAAAATCCGGTGCTGGGCCTGTATCTGGACGGGATTCCCATCCTGGACAAGAATGCCTACGATTTCGATTGGGAAGGGGTGCGTAGCGTGACCTTGCTGCGCGGTCCGCAGGGGACCCTCTACGGGCGGAACACCATGGGCGGCGTCCTGGCCATCCGGACGCTGGCACCTTCCGACTGTCTTCCTCCTACTATTTCCTTGGAATACGGGACGGCCAACACCGTACGGGCCGGCGGTTTCTTTACCACGGGGAACCATGCCTTTTCGGCCACCTTCCGCCATACCGACGGGGTGTTCCGGAATGTCTTCAAACAGGAACTGTGCGATCCGTTCAACGGCCTCTCGGTGCGTTGGAAATGGGAAAAGCCCGTCAGTGAACGCCTTTTTGTGAGCCATCTTTTCTCTGCCAGCCTGTCCGACGAAGGCGGCTTTGCCTATGGCCTGCATACGGATGGAACAGATGGGCCGGTCTCCTATAATGATGAAGCCGGATACCGGAGGCTTTTTGTGCTGGACGGCACCAAACTTCGCTGGCGCGGAGAGAAGGTGGTGGTGGATGGAACCGCATCGCTCCAGTTGCTTCTGGACGATATGCGAATGGACCAGGACTATACCGAACGGCCGATTTTTACCTTGCAGCAAGAACAGCATTGCGGGGCGGGAACCCTGGAAGTACTGGTCCGCCGTGCAGATGCGAAAGCCCGCTGGCAGCCTTCCTCGGGCGTTTTTGCCTTTTTGCGGGGGAATCGCATGCATGCGCCGGTCACCTTCAAACGGGATGGCATCCAGACCCTGATCCTGGACAATGCGAATGCACACATTCCCTCCGATATCGGCTACCTGACCCTTTCGGACAACGAGATGACGGTGGGCTCGGACTTCGATATCGCCACCTGGAACGTGGCGCTTTTCCACGAGTCGGTTTGGCGGACGGGAGCCTGGCTGTTCACGGCCGGCCTGCGGGTCGACTACGAGGGGGCGCGGATGGATTACGACTGCCTGACCAGCCTGCATTATCGATTTATGCCTACGATGAAGGCCGACAAGGCCCTCGATGTAACCTATACCGGGAGCGTCGGCCACTCCCGGATCGAAGTCCTTCCCAAACTGTCCGTACTTTACGAAGTGGCGGAAGGACTTCGTCTTTTTTCCGTCCTGTCCAAGGGATACCGTTCCGGAGGCTTCAATACCCAGATTTTTTCCGATATCCTCCAGCATCAGGCCATGTCGGCCATGATGAAAGACCTGGGGGTGTACTTCGACCAGCCCACGGCGGGCGTAACGGCCGGACATACGGAATATAACCCCGAAGAGGCCTGGAACCTGGAGGTGGGCGGCCGTTTCCGGCGGGAGGGAATCCGTGCCGAGGTATCGGCTTACGGGATGAATGTTCGCAACCGGCAGATGACGGTTTTTCTCCCGGGACAGTCCGCGGGGCGGATGATGACGAACGCCGATGGCGGATGGCATGTAGGCGTAGAAACCGAGGCGGAAGGCAGGTGGAAGGACCTTTGCCTGCGTACTGCCTGGTCCTGGTGCAAGACCGAAGAAGGCGTACCCTATGTGCCGGAACATACCCTTTTTGCCGGCGTGGGTTATCCTTTCCGGCTGCGTGGATGCCGGTTGCAGGTGGATGGCTTCGTGCGCGGGGCCGGACCGTTCTGGTGGAACGAGGAACATTCGCTCCGGGAACCCTTTTCCTTGCGGGCCGGGGGCCGTATCGCCCTGGTCTTCCCGAAGTGGGAAGTGTATGCGAGGGGCGAGAACCTGACCTCCACCGACAGCCATACCTTTTATTTCAAGTCTATGGAAAAAGAGTATTTCGCGGCGGGAAAACCGCGTATGATAATGATAGGAATAACAATTAAATGCAAATAAGATGAACATGAGAAACATTTTCCTGACTGCGGTGGCCTTGGTGGTCCTGGGCTGCGGCAAAACCAATTCCGAAGAACCCATCGCTCCGAAAGAAGGTTCCTATACCGGAACCGTTTCGGTAGTCTACAACGGGAGTACCTTCGACAACGATAACATCCAGGTGGATTTTAAGCCCGCCGCCGATGGAAAGACAGCCTCCATCGTCTTGAACCAGATCCGTTTTGTGCCTACGATGCCCGTCACGGTGGATGTGACCATCCCGGACGTTACCGTCCAGGCGGACGATAAGGAGATTGTCCTGTCTTGCGCTCGCGTGGTCCCGCTGGCTATGGGAGGGGAGTATCCGCGTTATACCGTAACCGACCTGAAGGGCAAGATTGTAGGGAACGAAATGACTTTCTCGCTGAATTTCGGTGATTCTCCCACCTCTTTCCGCGGAACAAAATAACTCTTTCTTGTTCGATTTTCTGAAAAAGTAGTAAATTTGAAAGAAAATTGACAGAGAAAGAGTAGTCTATGAAAATTACCATCATCGGTGCCGGCAACATGGGCGGAGCCCTGGCAATGGGACTTGCCCGCAGTGGAGCCGTTCCGGCTTCGGACCTTACGGTCACGGCGCGCCACGAAGAAAAGTTGGAGAAATTCAAGGCCCTGGGCCTGCAGACCGCTACGGATAATGTAGAAGCGGTCCGCGGGGCCGACCTTGTTTTCTATGCGGTGAAACCCTGGCAGATGGAGGCGGTGGTCCGGGAAACGGTCCCCGTGCTGGATTACGGACGGCAAAAGGCCATTTCGGTGGCCCCCGGCATCAAGCCCGCCGACCTGAAGGCGTGGTTCACCCGTGACGGAGCGGTTCCCCAGCTGGCCTATGCCATCCCCAATACGGCGGTGGAAGTGGGCGAGGGCGCCACGTACCTGGCATCGGTGACGGCTTCTGACGAAACGGTTTCGGAGCTGGTCCGCCTCTTTGACAAGGTGGGAAAGACCTTTGTGGTTCCCGT
>CADCCI010000160.1 GCA_902799895.1 uncultured Bacteroidia bacterium
GGCCACGGGCTCCGGTTCCGCAGCGGGTTTGGGTGCGGGTGCGAACGTGTTGGTCTTGATAATGGTTTCGCGTACCGGTTCGAACTCGTCCTCTTCCTCCTGGTCCTGGTGCTTGCCTGCCTTCTCCAGGATGTCCGTGATGCGCACGTCCACCTTTTCGGCGGCCTGCTTGGCCTCCAGGTCCTTTCCGAATTGCTTGTCAAGTGCCGGTTCGTACTCATCCGAAACCTTGGCGTTCGGATTGGCCTCCACTTCTACACCTTTGCTTTGCAGGAAGTCCACCAGCGTCTGGAGACCGATGTTGTATTTCTTGATAAGTTTGTTGAGTCTGATTTCAGCCATATATAACCCCTTTTTTTATTTTCTGAATGATGTCTAGTCCTCAAATTCGGCTTTCAGGATGCGGAAGACCTCTTCTACCGTCTCGTCTTCCAGGTCGGCCCGTTTGGCGATGTCTTCCGGCGAGAAGGCGAGCACGCTCTTCGCGGTGTCGCAGCCGATCGCCTGCAGGCGGTCGATGACCCACTCGTCGATTTCGTTGGTGAATTCGCTCAGCAGAACGTCTTCCTCCTCCTCGGCCTCATTCTCGGCCACCTCACGCCAGACCTCGATCTCGCGGCCTACCAGCATGCCGGCCAGTTTGATGTTGCATCCGCCCTTGCCGATACCTTTCTTAACCTCGTCCGGCTGCATGTACACCTTGATCTTGTCCTCCAGGCTGGAGCCCAGGTCGATGGACGAGATGCGGGCCGGATTCAGGGCGCGCTGGATGAGCAGCTGGGTATTGTTGGTCCACTGGATCACGTCGATGTTCTCGTTGTGCAGTTCATGGACGATGCCGATGATGCGGGAACCTTTCACGCCGATGCAGGCACCGATCGGGTCGATGCGCTCGTCGTAGGATTCCACGGCCACCTTCGCCCGCTCGCCGGGGATGCGGACCACCTTCTTGATGGTGATGAGTCCGTCGTAAATCTCCGGTACCTCCATTTCGAAGAGCTTCTCCAGGAAGTCCTCGCTGGTACGGGACAGGACGATGTACGGCGTGGTATTGTTGCGCATCTCCACGCTCTTGATGATGGCGCGCACGGTATCGTTCTTCTTGAAACGCTCGCCCGGAATCTGCTCGGTCTTGGGCAGGTGCAGTTCGTTGCCGTCCTCGTCCAGGATGATGACCTCCTTGGACCAGGCATTGTAGATCTCGCCCGTGAACACCTCGCCCACGCGGTCGGAATACTTCTTGAACACGTTGGCTTTGTCGATGTCCATGATACGTCCCTGCAGGTTCTGGCGGATGTTCAGGATGCCGCGGCGTCCGAACGAGGCCAGGCTGAGCTTGCGGGTGTAGGTGTCGCCGATTTCGTAATCGTCGTCGCCCGTTTCGGCCACCACGTCTTCGAGGGTGATTTCCGTGTTCGGATTCAGGACATTCTCCACGATCTCGAAGTTCTGGTAGATTTCGCAGTCACCCTTGTCCACGTTGATGATGACGTCGAAATTGTCAGAGGAACCGTAGGTCTTGGCAATCTGCGTCATGAACACATCCTTGAGCACGCCCATCATAACCGGGCGGTCGATGTTCTTTTCTTCCTTAAAGTCTTTGAAAGCATCGATCAGGGTGATCACTTCTTCCTTGTTCTTTTTCATTGTTTTGTATTGTTAATTTATTTGAAATCGATGTGGGGGCGAACAGCGTTCAGGAGCGCGTAGGGGAGGGTCTCCTCATGCTCTACGAGCACCTTTTTCTTCTGGCCCTCCAGGGCCTCCTTGGCGCTCCAGGCCAGGGTAACGCCCGTTTCGTCGCAGGCGAGCAGCGTTGCGATGAGCTTACGGCCATCGCGCACCAGGACTTCGACCTGGCTGCCTACGGCTTTGCGGTACTGGCGGATGTCCTTGAAGGGCAGGTCCAGCCCGGCCGAAGTCACGGTAAGGGCGTAATCTTCCACGTCGCGGTCGAAGGCGGCCAGGACGGCATCGTTGACCGCAATGCAGTCTTCCATGCCTACGGTGCCGGTTTCCTTGTCCAGGACCACGGTAATGTCATTGTCATGCGTTACGGTAATGTCCACGACATAGCAGCCCTGCCGGTTGGCGGCGGCTTCGGTAACGGGTGTAATATCCTTTGCTGTCATAGCCATTCATTAAAACAAAGATAGGAACCCTTCCGGCCCCTATCTTTTCTCTCCGGGCACAAAGATACGGAAATATTTCGTAAATACATAAAAAAATGTTTTCTTTGCAGATAATTAAGACGTCCCAGAACGTAAGAATATTGGATATGGAATTCACAGCTAAACAGTTAGCTCAAATACTCAAAGGAACGGTCGATGGCGACGAGAGTGCCAAGGTGACCTCTTTTGCAAAAATCGAGCACGGAAAACCCGGTCAGCTCTGTTGTTATGCCAACCCGAAATACGAACAGTTCGTTTACTCCTGCAAGGCTTCGGTTTTGCTGGTGAACAAGGACTTTGAACCCAAGGAGACCGTGAACGCCACGATGGTCCGGGTGGACAATGCCTATACCGCCCTGGCCGCCCTGCTGAAGTATGTGGCCTCTTCCAAGCGTACGGACCGCCGTCACCGCGGTTTCCGTTCGTCCTGGTTCCTCACCACCAAATTCGGCAAGAAGGTGTATCTGGGCAGCCATTCCTATGTGGGCCACCACGCCTCGGTGGGGGATTATACCAAGATTTTTGAGAATGTCTATATCGGGGACGATACCCGCATCGGAAAGCATTGTATCATCTATCCGGGCGTGGTCATCTATCCGGGCATGGTCATCGGGGACAATGTCATCATCCACGCCAATGCCGTCATCGGTTCCGATGGCTTCGGCAACGCGCCGCAGGCGGACGGTACCTGGGAGAAAATCGAACACCTGGGCAATGTGATCATCGGTGACAATGTGGAAATCGGTGCCGGGACCACGATCGACCGGGCGGAAATGGAATCCACCATCATCGGCAAGGGTGTGAAGATCGATAATCTCTGCCAGATCGCCCACAACG
>CADCCI010000161.1 GCA_902799895.1 uncultured Bacteroidia bacterium
ATGGTGGGTATAGTTCAGCTGCAAGTGTGTCTGCACGTAATTGTCCGACTCGTTGTCGTAGTAGCAGACATTCCCGTCCGCATCCTTGTATTTGCCTGCAGGATTGTATGTCCTGTCCTCCGCCATTTTGGATGCGGGTATGCCTTCCCAGGTGATGCCAGTGTGCTGATTTCCGCTCAAAACGGTGAATTTCAATGAATTGTTCCCGTGCATCCACCCTGCTATGCCCATCAGCGAATACACTTTGGCCCATGCATTCCGGATGTAGCCATCAGTGGTCCCGAGGGAAAAAGCGATATCTCCATACAGTCCTTTGCCGGTGAGCCCGGTGCCGGATGCCACTGAAATGGTCCCCGTGTTGTAAGAGCCTCCACCGATCTCGACCGAGGAATAAGGCTTGGGCGACACATACGCGGTACTCATGTTGATGCTGGCGCCGAACGCCCCGGCACCGTTTGCAGAAGTGCCCAGGCCGCGCTGCAGCTGCACGCTGCCGAGGATAGAATTCAGAGCTGGGATATTGACCCAGAAAACCTCCTGCGACTCGGCATCATTCAGGGTGATGCCGTTCAGGGTGACGTTGATCTGCGACCCCTTCGTGCCGCGGATAGTCAGTTTGGAATAGCCCAGACCGGTTCCACCCTCGACCGAGGTCACCACCGACGGCTGCAGGTTCAGGGTCATGGGAAGAGAATTCAGCGGACTGCTGGCACGCAGTTCATCCCGGCCCACCATGGTGTAGGTGACCGGGGTCGCTTTGCCGGCACGGCTGACGGAAACAACAATGCTGTCGAGTTTCTCGACTTTGTCCTGCGCCTTCACCGAAGGCGCCAAGAAGGCGGCAGCAAGGGCTGCCAGAAAATAAAAACCTCGCATAATACTTTAATTGTTATGCAAGGGGCACGCAAATGCGTATTGAGACAGGCTTCCCTTCGGCGGTATTAACCGCATCAGGTTCCATGGGTATGATCTCAACCGGCCCACCCGGGCCAGTACCCCCGCGTTATTTGCTTATTCCAACGGATTACTCCGTCACTTGCACCTCATAGAGGCGCTTCCAGTACTTGCCGGTCAGGTACAGTTTCCCGTCGGCAGGATTACAGGCGATGCCATTCAACACATCGGTATGCGGCTCGCGAAGATGCTGGGGCAGCAGGCCGCTGCAATTCACCACCTTCACCACGTTGCCGGTTTCCGGGTCTATCACCACCAGCATATCGGAAAGATAGACATTCGCCCATATCTTTCCGTCGATATATTCCAATTCGTTCAACAGCTTCAGCGGCCGTCCGTTCAGGCGGACCGTCAGGCTCCTGAGGGTCTTCAAGCGCCCGTCCATGAAATACAGGCGGGCCGTTCCGTCGCTGGCAATCAATTGTTTCCCGTCGGTCGTGAGTCCCCAGCCTTCGCGCGGATACTTCCACGTGCCCACGGGTTCCAGCGTCCGGGCGTCGTAAACAAAGGCCACGCGATTGGTCCAGGTAAGCACGTAAATCTTCCCCTCAAAGGCCACCGAGCCCTCTGCGAAATACTTTTCAGGATAGTCGATGCGGAAAGCGGCCTTCCCCGTAGGCAGGTCCACTTCCCGGAACGAGGATTCCCCGTACTGACCGGTGCTTTCGAAGAGTTTCCCCTCATGGAAAAAGAGGCCCTGCGTGTAGGATTCCGGATCGTGCGGGTATTCCTTGACCACCTCAATCCGGCACCGCTGCGCCACCACCGGCGCCACGGCGGCAGCCTTGGTAGCGGTCGTCTGGGCTGCAGCCGGTGTCCCGCGCCCGCTCCGACAGGAAATGGTCACGGCCAACAGGGTAAGCAAGATCCAATGAAAGCGCATCACTATCATAAAAGCGCGCAAAGATACGCATTGCTGCGGAGATATCAAAGGTTTTTCGTACCTTTGCGGCCACAAACACAAAGGTGGGACGATCTGCCGCGCCGCTTTCGGGCGGTGAGGAAAGTCCGGACAGGAAAGGGCGCCGCGCTGCGGAAAGCGCAGATGGGAGTAATCTTATGGGTGCCGTAACAGAAAAGAACCGCCGGAAACGGTAAGGGTGAAAACGTGGGGCAAGAGCCCACGACCGGTGTCAGCGATGCCGCCGGGGTACGGTCCCGGGGCCTGCAAGACCAAATATACTGGCACAAGGGGACGGCCCGTCCCCGCCAGGGGGTAGGTTGCGAAGATAAATGGCAGATTTAAAAACAGAAACCGGCTTACGGTCCCACCTTTTTTTCCAAATAGCCGATAATATCATCCATCGTCTTGAATGTCAACAGGTCTTCATTGGGGATTCGGATATTGAACCGTTCCTCAATGGATCCCAGCATAGACAAAAACACGAAGGAATCGGCGCCCAGGGCGCTTTTGAAAGCTTTTGACGTATCTATTTCCTCATCCGGGAGTTCCACAAACTCGCTGATAATCTCCAGTAATTCTTTTTTTATATCCATATCAAACAATCTCCAAAGCACCCTCTGAAATGACCGTAGGCAAGCCTTTGCGCAAGATCTTACGCATCGCGTTCTTGGGATAGTCCGTAGCGGGAAGTTCCACGTATTCCAGACGCTTATAGGAAGAAAGCGTTGCGTTCAGCGCCGCCACATCGGCAGCGACCGCGCTGCGATCGGCCCGGCGCGACTCGTCCGAGATATACAGACCGGCAACGATAAACTCCTGATCGCCTTTCTCCAGGCGGGCCGGATACACGACGCACTCGTCCACGTACTCGAGACGCGTTTCGATCAGGTTTTCCAATTCTTCCGGATTCACATTCTTGCCATTCGACAAAACAATCGTATTCTTCAGGCGGCCCATCAGGAAAATACGGCCGTCCGCAGCAATCCGGGCCATATCGCCGGTATGGAACCAGCCGTCCGGATCAAAGACGAGGGCCGTGGCTTCCGGGTCCTTGTAGTAACCGGAAGATA
>CADCCI010000162.1 GCA_902799895.1 uncultured Bacteroidia bacterium
AGCGCGTTGGGAGGAGGTGGAAGCGAGGACGGCCTTTCCCCAGAGCCGCCCGCAGCTTCCACCAGCCGCCGCAGTTGGCGGGTTCTGCGGCGGCGCCCCTTGCCCTGACGGAATTAACTCTGGTTTCCCCTGGACCAAACCTGAAAAGTGTCAGTAGTCTCGGTCAAAAAAGGGAGACTACGTACAAAATCGGCCATTTTTGATAGTAGTCTCGGTCAAAAAGGGAGACTACTAACACCCAGACTGCCGACCTTCCGGGATCTGGGGCTCCTACGTGGATATTCCCCCACTTAACCTGCACAAATTGAGAGTGCATTCGTAGGTGCTTGATACTCAGACATATCCAAGAAAGCCGGTTCCCAAAATACTGGAACCGGCTTTACGGGATGTCGCTGTGCCATAGATAGTTAAGAATGCAGTCTGCCTGCTTTCGTTTAACGTATCTGATTTTTTAGTATATTTGTCACCAACGACCATTCATCGAATATGCTTTTCAGAGATAGAATCTACGCAGTCCGCGACCTCATGCGCTCACACGGCTGGGATGCCGTTGTTATTCCCGAGAGTCAGGTGGCCTGGCTTTCCGGTTTTACCGGAGAAGGCGAGATGGTTATCACACAGGACCACGCCGGCCTGTGGACAGACAGCCGATACTTTATCCAAGCCGACCGGGAACTGGCCGGAACGGGGGTGGAGATGCACAAAAAGCTGGTGGCCGACCTGGTCAGCCTGCCCCAATGGATCCGGAAATACTTCGCGGAAACCTATCGCGACATAGTCATTACGGTGGATGGACAAGCCCTCAGTTTCTCGGCGGTAGATGCCATCCGCGAAGCCCTGCTGGACGGCGGCCGCGAGGAAGGGGAAGATTTCCACATTGTGAACGCCCCGGACTGGATAGATGCCATTTGGCAAGATAAGCCGGTTGCCCCGCACGGCCCGGTGATGCTGCTGGACACCACCTATACCGGCTGGACCCGCGAGCAGAAGCTCTCCTGGCTGCGGGGGCAGTTGGATGCCAAAGGCTGCGACGCCATCCTGCTTACCGCCCTGGACGAGGTGGCGTGGATGCTGAACGTGCGGGGCAGCGACGTCCCCTTTGTGCCGGTGGTGCGTTCCTATCTGATTGTTACCCGGAAAGAGGCCCTTTGGTTTGTGCGCAAAGAAGGCATGCCGGAGGACGGCCTGGACGCCCTGCAGGAAGAAGGAATTGAGATCCTGGATTATGACGACGTGGGCCTGGCCCTCGCGGGCGGCCTGTCAGACCGGGGCATCCTGTCCCTCTGGTTCGACCCCGATACCCTGAATTACGACCTCTACGACGCCCTGATGACCCACTCGCTGGCAGACGGAGCCTTGGCGGGCCGCTCTCCGGTTACCCTGAGAAAGGCCGTCAAGAACGAAGTAGAGATAGCCGGAATGAAAAAGGCCCACCTGGTAGACGGCCTGGCCCTGGAAAAATTCTTCTACTGGCTGGAGCGGACCTTGGAAGCCGGCACGGACATCACCGAATGGGAGGCCGCCGAAAAACTGGCGGAAATCCGCCGGCAGATCAGCGGTTATCAAGGCGACAGTTTCCTGACCATTTCGGCATACGGCCCTTCCGCCGCCCTGCCACACTATGTTACCCAGGAACTAAACTCGGTCCGCCTGGCACCGGAAGGCCTGTACCTGCTTGACTCCGGCGGCCAGTATCTGTTTGGCACCACCGATTGCACCCGGACCCTGCCCCTGGGTCCCATCACAGATTTGGAACGCGAAGATTATACCCTGGTCATGAAAGGCCACATTGCCCTGGCGCGCGCCATCTTCCCCAAGGGAACGGCCGGCTGCCAGATCGACGTCCTGGCCCGCAATCCCCTGTGGCAGTGCAAACGCAACTTCGGGCACGGAACCGGCCACGGAGTGGGTTCCTTCCTGCATGTCCACGAAGGGCCCCAGAGCATCCGGCAGGACTTTAACAAACAGGCCCTGCTGCCGGGCATGGTCGTTTCAGACGAACCCGGCATCTACCGCGAAGACCGGCATGGGGTTCGGCACGAAAACCTGCTTCTGTGTGTAGAGGACGGCTCCAACGACTTTGGCACCTGGCTCCGCTTTGAAACGCTGACCCTCTGTCATTACGACACCACGGCCCTGGCCTACGAACTCCTCAACACCGACGAAAAGGAATGGCTCAACGCCTATAACGAACGCGTCTACCAGACCCTCTCCCCGCACCTCGGACCCGAAATCTCCGCTTGGCTGCGCGACAAGACCCGCGCCATCTAGAAATACTTTTTCTCCTGCCGGTACAGGGCGATAAAGATAAAAATCAGCAGGGTGAACGCCCAAAGGGAGGAGCCGCCGTAACTGAGCAGCGGCAAGGGGATGCCAATCACCGGCATCAGCCCGATGGTCATGCCGATATTGATAAACAGATGCATGAAGATGCAGGACGCCACGCAATAGCCGTAAATGCGTGTAAAATGCTCGCGGCATTGCTCGGCATCCCGGATAATCCGATAAATCAGGAAAACGTACAGGAGCACTACGAGCGCGCTCCCGAAGAAGCCCCACTCCTCGCCCACAGTACAGAAAATGAAGTCCGTACTCTGCTCGGGCACAAATCCATAGGTGGTCTGCGTCCCGTTCAGGTAGCCCTTCCCCACAAAGCCGCCGGAGCCGATGGCAATCAAGCTTTGGTTCACGTTATAGCCCACGCCGGCGGGATCGTCCTTCATCCCCAGCAGCACTTCGATCCGCTTGCGCTGGTGGTCCTGCAGCACGTTGTTAAAGATGAAATCCGTGGAATACACCAGCATCACGCCCGCCGCCAAAACGCCCGCAGACAGGACCAGGAACTGATTCCGTTTCTGATAACCGTAAACCACCGCCCACGGAATCAGTCGCGGAACCGGAAGGCGTTCACCAGGGACACGATGCCCAGCAGGACCAGGATGGACGCATAAGGCGATGCCGTAAGGGTAAGGATAAAGAGCAAAATCACCAGGCCGATGGCCGCCAGCACCCAGCCGGACATCCCCTCGCGGTACAGGACGAAAAGGAAGCCCACGTACACCAGAGCGGAACCCGTCTCGCTCTCGGCCAGGATAATCAGCATCGGGACACCCACCACCAGGGCGGCATACCAGAAGTCCCGCACTCGGGATAACCGGAAGCCCTGCCGGCTCATCAGGCTGGCCAGCAGCAACGAGGTGGAAATCTTGGAAATCTCGGCCGGTTGGAACTTGACCGGCCCCA
>CADCCI010000163.1 GCA_902799895.1 uncultured Bacteroidia bacterium
GTTGCACCGTTGAAAGAGATCCAGGAAGTCAAGAACGCCATCAAGACCTACGAACTCTATCCCAAACTCAATCCCTTTTCCATCCAGGACCTTTTGCTGGCCCATGGTACGATGATGTCCGGCCTTGTCGATGAAGCCGGGATGTTCAGAAAAGGAGGCGTCGGGGTTTTTGACGGAGACAAGCCCATCCATATCGCTCCCCCGGCGGACAGGGTCAGGGACCTGATGAGCGACCTTTTCGGATGGCTGGAGAATGCCGATGACCATCTGCTCATCCGGAGTTGTGTCTTCCATTACGAGTTTGAATTCATCCACCCCTTCGCCGACGGGAACGGAAGAATCGGCCGACTCTGGCAATCCCTCATCCTCGGCCGGCTGAATCCGATTTTCGAGCATCTTCCTGTCGAGAACATGGTCTATTCCAACCAACATGCCTATTACCACGCCATCAACCGGAGTTCCGACCTCGGCGACAGTGGCCCTTTCATCGACTTCATGCTGGAAGAAATCCTGAACGCACTCGTTGACCATCAAGGGAAATCCAATGCCGACATTGCCGATGAGAAAGGCCTCAACTACCAGCAGCAAAGAGTCCTGGGATATCTGCGCGCTGACAGACATACCACAGCGGCCAAGATTGCCGCTGACCTGGACATGAGCGCCCGCCAGATTGAACGGATGCTTGCCGACATGAAAGCCAAAGGCATCATCCGGCGGATCGGCGCCAACAGGAACGGCTATTGGGAAATCGTGGATGATTGAGANNAGTGTTTGGTAGCGGGAACCAAGATAAGTGGACCAGTGCTCGGCCACCATAGAACAGGGCAAAGGATTATTATATGATAAAGATTAGGAAAGCGATACCGGAAGACGCCGCCGCACTGCTGGCGATTTATGCGCCATACGTAGAGAGTACGGCCATTACGTTTGAGTACGATGTGCCCACGGTAGAGGAGTTCCGGCGGCGAATCGTGGACATCTGTGACCGATACCCCTATCTTGTGGCGGAGGACGAAACGGGCAGGCCCATAGGATATGCCTACGCCAACGCGTTCAAAGAGCGGGCGGCCTACCAATGGTCAGTAGAAACTTCCCTATACGTGGACAAAAAGTACCATCGTCAAGGCATTGGCCGATGCCTGCACGACGAACTCGAAGCGGCACTCCGGCAGCAGGGCATCCTGAATATGAACGCATGTATCTCATACATCGACCCTGAAGATGAATACCTTTCGCAAGACAGCGTTCGTTTCCACAGCCGTTTGGGCTATAAACAGGTAGCTCACTTCCACCAGTGCGGCCGCAAATTCGGGCGTTGGTACGACATGATCTGGATGGAGAAAATGATTGGCGAGCACCTGTAAATCTTGCCGATACTTGTCTGGCCGCCCAGGACAATTACAAGGCGCTGCCGGAATATTTCAAGATTAGGTACATTCTTCAAACTAGAAATATTGTATATTTGCAAACAAGATTAATTTGAAAAAATCACATAATTATGGCAAAGATTTACGATTACAAAGCCCTGAATAACAAGGGAGTAGAAGTGGACTTCGCACAGTACGAAGGCAAGGTGCTCCTGATTGTCAACACCGCTTCCAAATGCGGGTTCACGCCGCAGTATGACGGCCTGGAGGCCTTGTATCAGCGTTACAAAGACCAGGGATTGGTTATCCTGGGCTTCCCCTGCGACCAGTTCGCCCACCAGGAACCGGGCAGCAATGAAGAAATTGCGGAATTCTGCCGCCTCAACCACGGTGTCACCTTCCCGCTTATGGCCAAGATCGATGTGAACGGCGCCAATGCCGCTCCCATTTTCGAGTACCTGAAAACGCAGGCTCCCACCGAGGAATACAAGGGCCTGAAGGCCAAGGCCACGCATACCATGCTGAAGGGAATCAGCAAGAGCGTAGAGAAAGACAGCGACATCCTCTGGAACTTCACCAAGTTCCTCATCAGCCGCGACGGCGCCGCCATCAAGCGCTTCCCGCCCACGGCCACGCCGGAGGACATGGAAGATGACCTGAAAGCAATGCTGTAGGTCCTACACCAGAAGGGAAAGATCCTTTTCTTTGATGATGTTCAGGCCGTGTGAGGTAATAACCTCCGCGGCCTTTTCCGGGTTGTCGGTCCGGAAGATGAGGACGCCCTTCCCGTTCAGCAGGAAGGAGTAGAGGTAGGCCAGGCTGATGCCTTCGCTGGCGAACAGTTCGATGGCGTCGGCGGCCATACCGGGACGGTCGTCCAATTCAACCGCAAACACCTCGCAGAGCGAAACGGCCACGCCGGCATCCTTCAGGACCTTGTATGCCTTCTCGGGCTGCGAGCAGATGATGCGGAAGATACCGTAGTCGACGGTATCGGCGATGGTGGAAGCAATCAGCTGGATTTTTTCCTGTTTAAGAAGCCGCAGCACGCTCACAAGGGCGCCGGACTTGTTCTCTATGTAGACGGAAAGTTGGTGGACAGTCATAGTCGGGTGGAATTTTAATATTTCTTTCTGGTATCGACAACCCGCACGGCCTTCCCCTCGCTCTTCGGCAGGGAATTCTTGGGCACGAGCCGGACCTTGGGCGTAATCAGGATTTCGTCCCGGAGCTGGCGGGTAATCTCCCGGGTAAGGGACTGGAGTTTGCCGTAGTCATCAATGAAGAGGTCTTTCATCTCCACATCAACGGTCATGGCATCGTTGTCATCCACGGTTTCGAGCGTGATGAGGTAGTCGGAAGCCAGTTCCTGGAACTGCATCAGGATGGTCTCTATCTGGATAGGGAAGATATTGACACCCTTGAGGATAATCATATCGTCGCTGCGACCCTTCATGCGGTCCAGGCGGATGTGATGGCGCCCGCAGGGGCATTCGCCCGGCAGGATGCGGGTCAGGTCACGCGTGCGATAGCGAAGCAGCGGCATGGCTTCGCGCTTGAGGGTCGTAAGCACCAGCTCGCCCACCTCTCCGTCCGGAACGGGTTCGAGGGTGTCCGGATTCACAATCTCCACAATGTAGTAGTCCTCCCAAATGTGCATGCCGTTCTGTTCGGGGCACTCGAAGGCAACACCGGGGCCGCACATCTCCGACATACCGAAGGAGTTGTACGCCTTCACGCCCAGCATCTCCTCGATCCGCTTGCGGGTATCCTCCGAATGCGGTTCGGCACCAATCACGAGGGTGCGGAGCTTGGTGTCCCTGCGCGGATCAATACCTTTCTCGCACATCACCTCGTAGAGGCGGGCGGCGTAAGAGGGGATGGCGTGCACCACGGTGGTGCCGAAGTCCGTGAAGAACTTCAGCTGGCGAAGCGTGTTGCCGGCCGCGGCGGGGACCGTAAGCATGCCAACCTTCTCGGCACCGTACTGGAAACCGAGTCCGCCCGTGAACATTCCGTAACCCGATGTGTTCTGCAACACATCTTCGGGGCGGCAGCCCACCATCCACAGGCAGCGGGCAACGGCATTGGCCCACTCGTCCAGGTCCTTCTGCGAATGCAAAATCACCGTAGGATTGCCGGTGGTGCCGCTGGAGGAGTGCAGGCGCACGCATTTATCAAGCGGAACCGATGCAATCCCGAAAGGATAGGTGTCACGCAGGTCCTGTTTGGTGGTGAAGGGAATCTTTT
>CADCCI010000164.1 GCA_902799895.1 uncultured Bacteroidia bacterium
TTCGGCTTCCATGCTCCGACCATCTATTTCCCGCTCCTGTTCCATCAGGCGCTGATGATCGAGCCCACGGAGACCGAATCCAAGGAGACGATCGACGCGTTCATCGACGTGATGCACAAGATCGCCGCCGAGGCGGCGGAGGATCCGGCCATCCTGCAGGAGGCTCCGCACAACGCGCCGATCAAGCGTCCCGACGAAACCACCGCGGCTAGAAATCCGATTCTCAAATTCAAGGATACGCTCTGACGAAAGGACCCCGGTGAAAAAACCGGGGTTTTTTCTCCCAGGCCGTGCAAGATTTCACCAAGGAGGGATTTATAGGTTGTATGAAACGGATAATCAGATATTTTCGATGTGGATGGGTCGCATGGGCGGTCCTTCTGCTGCTGTTTTCCGCTTGCTCGAAGTTAGATGTCGAATACGGACCTATCAGCTATGCTGATCCTGGAGAAGGGGGATATTACAATTCCGGACCCAATTCCAATGACTTGGGCATCGGCACAATCCGGACCTATGGATTGCAGCGGTACGTCCGGCTGGACGATTCGACCATCGGCATGATCGTCAATCCGAAGGCGGTGGAAGACATTCCGGACGGAACCCGGGTGTTCATCCAGTATCGTTGCGTGGTGCTGGGTTCCAACCTGCCGGAATTCTTCACGGACGCCGTTCTCGTAGAATGGGCGAGGCCGCTGGAGGTAGGGGAGGTGTACCATGAGGCGCAATCCCGCCAGGGCGACCCGATTTCCGTGATCATGGACTGGATGACCACCTTGGAGGACGGCTATCTGACCATTCATTACAGCATCCCCTCCAGCGGAAATGCCAGTCATAAATTCAGCCTGTGCCCGGGAGAGAAGGAGCATGAATATATCCTCATCCACGACGCGAATGGCGATACCAGGGGAGACTTGACGGACGGAATCGTCTGTTTCTACGTCTCTTCCATGCTTCCCGACACGGGGGGTGAGACCGTCACGCTTTCATTGACATACCTTGAACTCGATAATACCAGCAAGACCCTGACCGTTGACTACCGGAGTCCCCAATAGCGGGTCGGAACAAGACCTCATCCGGAAGGTCCGACAGCGCGATACATCCGCCATGAAGACGCTCTACGGTCAATACGTGGGGTATCTTACGGCAGTCTGCGCCCGGTACATTCCGGATGACGACGAGGTCAAGGACATCCTGCAGGAGGCGTTCATCAAGATCTTCGATTCGATGGACAAGTTCTCCTGGCGCGGCGAGGGCTCGCTGAAGGCGTGGATGACCCGGATCGTGGTGAACGATTCGCTCAAGACGCTGCGGAAGAAAAAGACGGTGCCGCTGCCGGCGACCCTGTCCGAGCTGCCGGCCGAGGAGGAACCCGCCTTCGACGCCGTGCCGCTGCGGATCATCCAGGAAATGATCCGGAAGCTGCCGGACGGGTACAGGACGGTGTTCAACCTGTTCGTGTTCGAGGACAAGTCCCACAAGGAGATTGCCTCCCTGCTGGGCATCAAGGAAAACAGTTCCGCCAGCCAGCTGCATCACGCGAAAGCGTTGCTGGGAAAGTGGATAAAGGATTATATTAAACTGAAAGACAATGGATAACGAGTGGAAAAATAGCCTGCGGGAACGCTTCTCGGACTATTCCGCCCCGGAGCCGGAAGGGCTCTGGGAGGGGATAGAGCAGGGGCTTGCCGAGAAGAAGCGCAGGAAGATGCTCCCCGTCTGGCTGGTTACCGGCCTGGCCGCCGCCGCGGCCGTGGCCCTGGTCGTATTCCTCCGTCCGGAAAAGACGGTGGAAGCGCCCGTGGATACCATCGAACGCTACGTTCAGGACCTCACGCCCGACACTCCGGATGATTCGACGAGTTCGGTCTCCGAAGAGGCGGTCCCTGTTACCGAACCTGTCGATGCAACCGGCTCCAAGCCTGCGTCTTTCGCCGTCGTCTCCCGCCGTACCCTGCTGGCGGAAGCGGAGCCTGTCGATGATCATGATATGTTTTTTGAGGAATTGTTAGGAGATCTGACTGAAGAGGATCATATCCTTAGATGCTTATCCGGGCATAAACCCCGGACCGTGGAAATCCCGGAACTGGTTGTCGATGAGACATCTCGCACTCTCGCGTATGACGAAGCGAAAATCATTGAAGCTTTACAAGGCAGACTCAGCGATCCGATTCCTCCGTCACGCTTCAGCGTCGGTGCCTATCAGTTTGGCGGACAAGGATCGTCCGAGCAGTCCCAGGGCTTCGGCCTGGGCAAGTCGAAGGGGCTCTATCGCACGCGTTCTACCAGCGATGGCAAGAAGCAGGACACCGGTTCCCTGATGGAGATGCTGTCCTCGAACAAGGCCTCTTCCTTTGAGGCACATCACGGAGCTCCTATGCGCGTGGGCGTCACATTCGCCTGGGAAATGACCCGGCATCTGAGCCTGACGAGCGGCGTGAACTGGACGGCCCTGAACAGCACTTTCGAAGAGACTGCGGCCGGGGTGCGGAACTATACCCGGCAGGACCTCGGTTATCTGGGCGTTCCGCTGCGCCTGGAGGCCGGTTTCCAACCTTGGAAGGGTCTCCGCCTCTATGCTGGGGCCGGCGGTATGGTGGAAAAGGGCCTGCTGGCCCATTCCGTGACCAGTTCCTATATCGGCGACTATCTGGAAGATTCCGTCAGCAAGCATCCGGATACCGGTGGCCTGCTGTGGTCCGTGGGTGCGTCGGCCGGTGCGGAATACCGTTTCAACCGTCTTTTCAGCGTCTATTTCGCGCCCGGCATCGAGTATCATTTCGACAATGGTTCCGCGGTGAAATCGGCCTATACCGAGAAGCCGCTGCACTGGAACATGGCCCTC
>CADCCI010000165.1 GCA_902799895.1 uncultured Bacteroidia bacterium
GGCCGCTGTTGCAGCCGATGAAGCGCCAGCCTTTGCAATCGAAGGAAAAATGCTCGTAACCGAACGTCTCTTTGTGCGTGTTGCAGCCGCTCTCGGACCATTTGGCGTCGTGGTTTCCCGCCACCACATAGTAGGGATACTTGAGGCGGTCGAAGAGGGCCTTTACGTCGCGCAGTTCGGCATCGGCCCCAAAATCGGTAATATCCCCGCCCATCACCACGAAATCGATGTCGGGCAGGGAGTTGATATCGTCGATGCAGGCCGTCAGGTCCGCCCCGGCTTTCGAACCCACCGAATAGTGGTTGTCCGTGATGAAGGCGATACGCACCGGTTCCCCAGCGGCGGCACCGGTACTGCCTCCTGCGGCAAATGGATGGGCAGGATCGCCGGTCCAGCGATACAGGCGGAGGGTGCTGTTCTGGATCTTGGTCTTTTTGTCACTGCCATTCTCGGAAAAATACCAGCGGCCGTCACCCAGCGGGCAGATGCCCGTCGCGCCCCATTTGAAACGCCAGCCCCGGATGCCGGTAGACTCGTCCGTCAGGCCGGCCTCCGCCAGCGGGATCTGCTTGCCCTTCCCGATGTACGGAACGCCTTTCAACGCCGCCTTGCGGGCAGGCTGGGAAAGGTCGGCCGCAAAGAGGGCATAATTGGGATAGGCAGGTTTCTTTCCCTTGTATACAGCCATGAACAGGTAGCCGGTATAGGGGTCGTATGCCATGTTTTGCACGCCCCAATTGGTGTTGCCCGTATAGACATAATAGATGTCCGCCGGCTTGGGACCGCTATAATGATTCTCTCCGAAAACCACGCCCCGTGCCTTCCGGTCCAGCTGTTTCAAATTGTATCGCAGGATGACCTGGTAGTCGTTGTCCGGCCGGTCCACGTCACCGTAAATGCCATAGGCTACATAAAGATACCGGCCCTTCCCACCGGGTTTCGGACCGATGGCCACGCCGTCGATGCCCGAGCACCCCAGCCGGTGTTCATACTCCTTCCCATCCACCGTTACTTTCGCGTGGTAATCCCGCACCGCATCGTTGATGCACACAGTCTTCAGCACATCGGCATCCTTTTCCGGATCCATTCCGATCCGCGTTACCTTATCCACATCGATAATGGCCACATAGAACACCGACTCCCCTGCTTTTACGTTTTCCACCTGCAGGTTTTTGGCGATGCCGGCCCCGATCACATCGTCCTTGCACTCGAGCGATTCATACACCCGGCGCGTAACGGGATCGAAGGTCATTGCACCCAGGTGGCCCTGGATACGGTCGATGGAAGCCAGGATATTTCCTTGCCGGTCTGTCTTGAGGAAACGGGTCGTGAACGACAGGTAGAAACAGTCTTTCTCCGCATCGTAGGCGATACCCTGCACATGGTTGGGAACCTCGCCGTTTACAAAGACCGATGCCGGAGCTTGGGGCTGGGCCTGGGCCGGAGCCGGAGCCGCCCAAGACACCATCAAAGTCAACACAAAGGCAATAATCGCCTGCTTCCAATACATATTCATGATACTTACAATTCTTTACGAATCAGATAACTTCGATGTCAGAGGTGGGAACCCAGCCGGTGCGGCCATCGGAAAGTTCGATGTTCTTCCAGCCACCGACCTCGTCCAGGATCTTTACCTTGGTACCCTCGTGCAGGACAAAGAGGTCCTTGGCCGAAGCTTCCGACGGTGAACTCTTGGCCGAACACACCGGACGCATCACGATGGCGCTGTCGGCCTTTCGGTAGTCGGCCAGCTGCCAGTGGGCGAAGTCCAGGCACAGCAGGGACAGAAGCAGCACCACGATGCCACCGTAAAAGCCCACCCGTTTCCAGGATGTCCGGGCCGACAGCAGGAAGGCCAGCAGCAATACGGCAAACACAGCCGCGAATACGAAGAACAAGACCGTCCATGTATCGGAATCCAGCAGGTAGCAGGCGCTGCGGCCCCATCGCTCAATGATAAACTCCGGAACCACGTCGATCCGGTCCTGGGTCTGTTCGCGGGCGAATTCCAGGTTGTAGCGGGCATCGTCATAGGACGGATCCAGCTTCAGGGCGCGTTCGTAGCACAGGATGGCGCGAGCCGGTTCGCCCGCCTTGAACCACGCATTCCCCAGGTTGTATTGCAACTCCGGAGCGGTCCGGCCTGTTGCCAGGATCGCCTCGTAGGCGGTTACCGCATCGCTCCATCTTCCCTCCTGATATGCCGCAGTTGCCTCTTCCCACAATTGCTTGTCAGAGACTGTCGCCTCTCCCAGCTGCCTGTCAGAGGCAGCGACCTCTCCCCTCGTCGCAGTGTACGAGGGATTATGCTCCTCGGGGAGAGGTGCTGCCTCTGCCGCCCTAGTGGAAATGGAGAAAGCCATCGTACCGCAAAGAAGGAATATGAGGACGGAAAGCGTCCGGGAAGGAGTAACGACTTTGTGTATCATTTTGGAATCGATAGCGGAACTGACCTTAAGCGCCTCCTGATAATGCGCATCCATCGCCTCGTGACCGGCATCCGGCGAATAACGCGCAAACTCACAGGCATCCAGCAAGCCCGTAAACGCATCGGCCTGGGCCTGCGGGACACCGCCGGCCAGCAGGGCCTGTGCGATGTTGTCTTTGTTCAGGTCTGCCTGATCCATGTTCAACTTGTCGGAAATGAAGCCCAGGAGGGCCTTGTGAAGTTCCTCGTAGAAGGCCGTGTAGAGATTCTTCGACAGGAATTCCCCGGCCTGTTTGAGCCGGGCACGGGCCATCTTGGTAGCGCGACGATTCTTCTCGCCCACCACATCGGCCCGGCG
>CADCCI010000166.1:0-2697 GCA_902799895.1 uncultured Bacteroidia bacterium
TCCGGAACAGGATCAGCTGCGTGAACGCCGGGTCCAGGATGATGTCGCGGTGATTGGACATCGCCAGGTACTTGCCCCCGATGGCCTGCAGTTTGTTAAGGCCGTCATAAGAAAAGGTGCGGACCGATTTCTCGATGACCCATTCCGTGGCCTGCGACATGACCAGCTTCTGGAAATCGTCCACGGTGCTGATGCTGCGGAGGATGTCACGCAGGTAGGTCTCGGGCTGGTTGGAAAAGATGTACTTGGAAATCCAGGGTACGTTGGGATGCTCAGCCAGTTTGGAAAGGGCGGCAGCCGCTTCTTCGTCGTTATAGGGTGCTATGTCCTCGAAAGGATTCAATTCGTCCATAGTCGTCGGTTTTGTACGGCCCAAAGGTACGAAAAACGGGCCAATTAATCAAGCGCGGACCAGCAGCGAGCTGTCCCCGTAACTGAGGAAGCGGAAGCCGTGTGCGAGCGCATAATCGTAGATGGTACGCCAGTCTCCCCCCACGAAGGCGGAAACCAGCAGGATCAGGGTACTCTCAGGCTGGTGGAAGTTCGTGACCATGAGGTCCACCAGGCGGAAACGGAAGCCCGGGACGATGATAATCCGGGTACCGATCTTGAGCTCCGTCAGCTGGTTCGCCTCCAGATAGGTGATAATCGCCTCCAAGGCCTCCTTCGTGCTGTAGGGATACGCCCGTTCATAGGGTGCCCACTGCGGGACATCCTCCGGCTCCCCCTTCTCGATGCAGCTCACACCCACGTAATAGAGAGATTCCAAAGTCCGGACCGAAGTAGTTCCAACAGCAATCAACTGCCTATTTTTACGGCAGATATCTTTCAGAAGCTGAAGTTTCACTACAAATGGCTCGCGATGCATGGGGTGCTCGGAAACCAGGGAACTCTTGACAGGCAGGAACGTGCCGGCCCCCACATGGAGACATACGGTTTCCATGTCGATTCCCTTGGCCTTGATCCGGCCCAACACATCTTCCGTAAAATGCAAGCCGGCCGTAGGCGCAGCCACGGAACCACGGATGTGTGCATACAGGGTCTGGTATCGCTCGATGTCGATCTTCTCGGACTCCCGGTTCAGGTATGGAGGAATCGGAACGGTTCCGCAAACCTCCAGGACCCGGGAAAACGGCGAACCATCCGTCCAGCGGAACTCCACCACCCCGGTCTGCCCTTCCCGGCTCAACAGCCTGGCTTCCAGGCCCATATCTGGCGTATCAGCGGTACGGAACAAGGTCAGCACGTCCTCTTTCCACTTCTTGGCGTTACCGATGACACACTTCCAAGTGCAGGTATCCGTCGCAGCAAAGGCCGTTGCATATTCCACCGGTTTAACCGGTTCCAGGCAGAAGATTTCGATATGGGCGCCGGTTGCCCGCTGGAAATGCATCCGGGCCGGGACAACCTTCGTATCATTGAAGACCATCAGGGCATTTTCCGGAAGAAGGTCCGGAAGCTGGCGGAAGATGAACTCATCCACATGACCGCCCTCATAATGGAGCAACTTGGATGAATCCCGCTCTGGAAGCGGATATTTGGCAATCCGCTCGTCCGGAAGCGGATAGTTGTAATCCTCGATATGGATTTCAGGTATCATGCGCACATTTCAAAATTCTGCGCGAAGTTACACAATTCTACACGAATTCTGAAATCTCATTCAAATGGTTTCAACCGTCGTTATCCTCCCCTTCTGTAAGCCTTTTTTCTGTTTACAAATGTTAATATGATTTCTTTTATCATCAAGTTATCAACGCAAGACACAGTTATCAACATAAGCAATTATTATTCATGATTTATATAGTATTCATATGGCTTATTATCAATATGTTAGATAAACTAATATAAAACATAAGTATAATAAAAGGTTTGAACATGGGCCGAAAAACCGCCGGATTACAAACAAATATGTTACGAACTAATGTTTAAATCGTTATTAATCAGTATTTTAATAATATTTAATGAACTTGTAACTTTAGCTATTTAATCGTGATTTTAATCACCTATCCACCCTACTTCGAAGGCATTTTACTACTTGTATTTTCACTTTAGATTCGTTACTTTTGTAACACATTCGGATTTCACCATGGACAAACGCTTACAACAGTTTCTGGACGCGGAGAATATCTCGCAGGCGCAGCTGGCGGACACACTGGGCGTCGCACGCGCCGGTATTTCCCATATCCTTTCCGGTCGGAACAAGCCCGGATTCGATTTCCTGGAAGCCATGGCCGTGCACTATCCCATGATCAGCATGGATTGGCTCTTGACCGGCAAAGGACGGATGTACAAGGATGCCCCCGGCGAGAATCCCGTATTTGCGCCCGTACAGGCTCCTCGGCGCGTATCCAAGATTCTCGTCTTCTATGATGACAACACGTTTGACGAGTTCCAATAAGATTTATTATCTTTGTAGGACCAAGCGAACGAGAACATGTCCAGTCTGCAGCAAAGTGCCCGCGGGATGCTCTGGAAGCGCCGCATTCCCGGATTCCAGCTATGGAACCGCCTGAGATTCAGGCGGGAGCATGCGGCATTGGCCCGTGACTTGTTCGGCATCCACTTCCGACACCCGGTCGGCCTCGCCCCTGTCCTGGAGCGGCAGGATGAACTGCTGGACGTCTGCGACAGCCTGGGCTTCAGCTTTACCGGTTTCATCCCCGGAGAAGCACCCCTTCAGGACATCGCTGAACGCCT
>CADCCI010000166.1:2733-4029 GCA_902799895.1 uncultured Bacteroidia bacterium
ACCCCCATTGTCGCATCGGTGGAACTCCGGGCTGAAGGCGCCACGGAAGAAGAGGTGAAGAAGCGGATTATCCGCCAATTCTCGCTCCTGTATGACTTTGCGGACTATTTCGTCATCGATATCAACCGTGAAAGCGGGCTTTCATCCCTGGATGATTTCTCCGACTGGACCGAACTCCTGGACGAACTGCTCAGCCTCCGGCTCTGTTACGAGCGCTATAAGCCCATTCTCTTACGCATTTCACCCGTTCATGAAGAGGAGCAGATCCGACGGATCCTGGATTTCACCCTCATGTCCGGTTTCGACGGCGTCGTTGCACCCGGCCTTGCCAAGGTCCGCTTCTGCGCCGAATACACCCAAAAACGCCTTCCGATCATTGGCTCCGGGGCAATCACGTCCCCGGAGGAGGCCCTTGCGCTGCTTCAGGCCGGGGCTTCCCTGATTGAAGTGGCCCAAGGCATCCCGGGCAAACCGCGCCGGACAGCCAAAAGCCTCCTCAAGGCCATCGACCAACCTATTCCTAAAGCATGATCCAAGCTTCCATCTGCACCATCGGCGATGAAATCCTCATCGGCCAGGTCGTGGATACCAACTCTTCCCGCCTTGCCATCGCACTCGAAGAGGCCGGCATCCGTGTCACCCGTATGCTGTCCATCGGGGACGACCGCGACGAAATCCTGAACAACCTCCGCAACGAATTGACCATCAATGATATCGTCCTTACTACAGGCGGTCTTGGTCCCACGAAGGATGACATTACGAAAGGTGTATTGGCCGAGCTCTCCGGAAGCACCGGATTCGTGGAGCACGCTGGACAGTTGGCCATCGTGCAGGAGATCCTCCGCAGCCGCGGGCTGGACATGCTCGCCAGCAACCGGGCGCAGGCCCTGGTGCCTGACCGCTGTGAAGTGATTGAAAACCACCTCGGTACAGCTCCCATCATGGTGTTCCGGTTCCCTGCGGACTCCTTCGGCGCCACCCTGTACGCCCTGCCGGGCGTTCCTTTCGAAGCGGTGGGCGCCATCCCTTCGGTCATGACGGATATCCGGGCCCATTTCCCTTTGAATGATATCTTGCACCGGAGCATCATGGTTTTCGGCATGGCCGAATCCGCGCTCTCGGAATTCATCGCACCCTGGGAAGACGCCCTTCCCGAAGACATGCATCTCGCTTACCTGCCAAATCCTCTCACAGGCATCCGTTTACGCCTGTCCATCTACAGTGGGAACCGGGAAGAGGAGAAAGCCCGCGTAGAAGAGCAGATCAGCCGCCTGAAGGAACTGCTGGGCAGCAAGG
>CADCCI010000167.1 GCA_902799895.1 uncultured Bacteroidia bacterium
CCTTCTGCATGGCCGTTTCCGGAAAATGTTACCTGTCGCTGGATGCCTATGGTGCCAGTGCCAACCGGGGCGCCTGCCTGCAGGTGTGCCGCCGGGGGTACCTCCTCACCGACTACGAGACCGGGAACGAGATCCACGTGGATAACAAATACCTGATGTCGCCCAAGGACCTCTGTACCATCGACTTTCTGGACAAATTTGTAGAAGCCGGCGTGAAGGTGTTCAAAATTGAAGGCCGCGCCCGCAGTGCAGATTACGTGAAAATTACCGCCCAGTGCTACCGGGAGGCGGCCGATGCCGTGGCCGATGGCAGCTATACCCCGGAACTGGGCACCCGTCTGAAGGAGCGCCTGGCCACGGTCTTCAACCGGGGCTTCTGGGACGGCTACTACCTGGGCGCCCGCATGGGCGAGTGGAGTGCAAAATACGGTTCCCAGGCCACCCGTACCAAGGTTTACGTGGGCCCGGTAACCAACTGGTTCGCCAAGATTGGCGTAGTGGAAGTGCAGGTGGACGCCACCCCGCTGCACCGCGGAGACCGGTTGCTGTTTATCGGCAGCACCACCGGAGCGCTGGAAGTGGACGCCACGGACTTGCGGGTGGATTACGAGCCTGCCCAGGTGTGCCCCCAGGGCCAACGCTGCTCCGTGGCCGTTCCCGCCGGCCCCGTCCATCCCCGCCGCGGCGACAAAGTCTACATCTGGACCACCAAGGCCTAACTACAGTTTCTCGGCGTCCACCGAGGAGATGCTGACGGTGGCGGCATCGGCGTTGGCTCCTTGATGGACCTTGACATTGCGGTAGATGTACGAGCCGTATTTTTCTTGCGTCGTGCCGTCGAGAAGGTCCCATTTGATGGAGTAGGTACCTTCGGCAAGGGCCATCCGGGCATCATCCCCCTTGCTGTAGGAGTAGGAGAGCGTGGCCACCGGCGTGCCGCTTTCCTCGCCGGAGCGATAGAAGGAGACATGGGCCATCTCATAGTTGGACGCATTGCGGAGCCGGATGAATCCCCAGGGCGTGCGGTCCGGTGACTTCAGGTTCCAACTGATTTCCGGCAGGTCGATGTCGTAATCCTTCTTGTTGCCGTCAAATTCGGCCGACCCGCGCCAATGGTACCAGGAGGCATAGTTGCTGGTGATCTTGGTTTTGAGGCGGAAAGCATCGAGGCTGCCGTCCCGGACCGTGCTGCCGGGGACGTGCCAGGTCCACATGGCATGGGAGGAGAACTCTGTGCGGACAGGCGCCGGGAAATCCTCATTGTTGATCTTGTCCCAGTTGTCGTAATCGTCCGTCAGTTTCACATTGTTCGTCGAATAACTGTACTTGACGGTGGGGGTAGAGGAATCCAGCGAATAGTCGATGGTTTCGAGCGTGTAGTTGGTGGAACTGGTCCAGGTGCCGCCGACCGAGAGGCTGGCGCTGCCCACGCCACCGGCTTGCTTCCCGCCGTATCCGCCGCTCAAGGTTCCGGTCACCGAGACGCTCTTGCCGTTGGAATACTCCTTGGAGCTGTTCTTGTTCTCCGGTATGGGCCGGTCATAGTACTCCAGACCGCTGATGGGCGTATTGTTGCTGTTCACCAGGCTGGTCGACATCACCATCTTGTTGAACCAGAATCCATAGACTCGGTTGCGGCAGCCGCCGTGGCTGCCGACGAAGGGTCCCCACATGCTGGCGTTGTGCGGTGTGACTGTGGACACCACCGCATAGTAATCACCGGCCTTGTCGCCATTGGAGGACTGGAGGTAGCAGGGGTAGATCCGAAATTCCACGTCCAGACTGCCGCTCTTGGACAGGACGTCCGGGTCGCACAATGTCCCCTTGTCGATGGTCTTGCTGAGGGAATAGGGAAAGTTGTGGGTCAGGCGCTGCCCGAGGTTCTCGATGCTGGCCTTTATGTTCTCATAGGATTCCGCCTTGGTCAGGGTCTGCTCCAGCAGGGCATTCTCCAGCCATTCCACAAACACATGCATGCGGGTCTGGTAGTAATTCTTGTTGAAATCAGGTTCGTTGTCATAGTCGGAAAGGACCACACCGCTTTCCGGGGCCGAAGACTGGTTGCGTTTCACCAGTTCTTTCCACTGGGCCTCGGTCATGCTGGGCGTCACGTCCTCGGGCTCTTCGACTTCCGGCTCTGCCCAGAGCGTATATGTAACGCCCTGCCCCCAGTTGCTGTGGCAATGGAACAGCGGGGTATAAGCGCTCGCCTCCTCAAAGGTGGCAACGACCGGGGAGAGACCTGCCGGGGCGGCATCCACGCTGCCCGGGAACACGACAAAGGCGCCCTTGTCGGCGGCCTCAACCAGGGCAGCGGCGTTCGCAGCCATTTCCCCCGTGCCGACGAACAGGACCTTGGCATCCTCCATGGCGCAGCGGCGCGGGAAAAATTCGTCGATGACGGTCTGCAGGTCGGCGGGATAGGCAGAGAGGTCGCCGATATAGGCCGGCAGATTGAATCGGTTCCATTTCGCCGCCGTGTTCAGGACGATGCGGGAACCTTCGGGACCGCTTTCGAGTGTGGTTTCCTGCTTCTTGGAACAGGACAGGATGGCCAGCATGGCGGCCAGGGGAAGGAGAAGGGTGTCAAGTCGTTTCATATACTTCGTATCTACTTAATACCCAAGACAAAGTTAAAAAATATTTTTCGTTTTTAGCTACTTGCGAAACTTAAATTAGAGTCTTTAAGTA
>CADCCI010000168.1 GCA_902799895.1 uncultured Bacteroidia bacterium
CCAGCTCCGGGATGAAATCGGGATTGCTCCGGTATTGATGCAGGACAAAATGTTCCGTGCAGCCGGGGCGGTACACATTCCAGAAGGCCTCCCGCGTGAGATTTTCCACCGCACGGTATTCCTCGGGTTTCTCCAGTCTGATGATCATAGTTCAAGGGTTTTCAATCATAATTAAGCGGAAGGAATTGTTTATAAGCCTCCACGGCATCCCGGAAAGTGAGGCCGGCGTTCCGGTGCAGCCAGTCCTGGAACTCCACCTTGAAGCGGAAATCCGGGCCCAGATGCTGCTGGAAGAAGGCCCGCAGGTCCTGTGAACAGACCAGATCGGTCGCTATGACTTCATCCAGAGAAACGGGTACCTGCCGGTTCTTCCGGGCTTGTTTCCTGGACTTTGCTTTCGGGGAAAGCAGCTCGGGCAGCGTCGCCTTGACGATGTCCTCCAGGTAATCCCGGTTATCGACATTGCCGACATAGAAATAGTCTTTGGCGCCTTCGTAGGGCTGCCGGAGCTCGACTTCTTCGAGGACGGCTTCCCCGGCCTCTGTCACCTTGACATAGAAATTATTGTCGCAGATGAGACCGAACAGGACTCCGTTGCAGTAGATGCAATAGTCCCCCATCATCTTTCTGACCGTGATGTCACCGGCGCCCGAGCACTGGTCGACGATAAATTGTACAAAATCCGCGTTGCAAGCCATACTGTCAGAACAAAACTATCTGTTGCGCCTGGCGGCTTGCCGCTTCCCGATCCAATAGCCGATGAAAAGGACGACCAGGAAAATGATGAACAAGCCGGGTATGCCCTCCGTGTATGCATTGATGGTTTCCTCGTTGTGAGGGATCAGCCCCAGGATGAACTGGATCTCCAAAGCGAACATCAAAGCGAAACCATAGCTGATCAACCATGTCAGCACCGTGCGCCACACAGTTCCCCAGATGCCATAGCCGAACAACTGACGGTAAGCGATGCAATAATACACGGGTACCAGCCACAACAGCCAACTGGTGAAAGCCCTGGCCAGGACGAAAAAGAGCAGGACCAGCGTACTCATGAAAAGTTGGATATAGATCCCTTCCGGCAAGGTATGGCGGGTATGCCGGGGCGCATACCGGAAAAGGAGCCAGGTGGGCAGGATCAGGAAGGTGGTGAATATGAGGATACCCCAGCCGAGATGATCCACCAGCATCCAGACAACCGTTTTGGCCAAGGCTGGAAAAGGGGAGGTCTCCACGGCGTCGATTTCCACCATCTTGACACCGGTCAATTGGACGATCACCGTCGCGATCACGGCCATCACGAAGAGCATGCTCACGGGAGAATAGCATACCTGCCGGCGACCGCTGATGTAATCGCCGATCAGATAGCCGGGGCGTCCCAGGAGTTGCAGGACGGATGACAGGAGGGACCTGGATTCCATCCCCCAGATCTTGATCAACTCCTGACCGACGGATTTCCAGCTTACGCGCCCCACATCATTCTTCTGTCCGCAGACGGGACAGAAGTCTCCTTCGTAAGACTGGCCACAGTTGGCGCAGGTATGGGGCTCCGCGGCACCTTCGTAGTGAAACGGCTCCACTTGCCAGGCGCGGAAGCGCCGATATAGTTCTGTAATACGCATCTCTTTTATTTTTCCCGGACCTGCTTGCCGGTCATGTGTTCGATCTCAAAGTCCAGGATTGCGGCCCGAGGGCCGTTCTTCATGAGGTCAGTATCGATGTCGTATCCCTCCGGGAAATACTTGGCGCCCAACTGACGCAGGCGGGCCAGCCGTTCAGCATCCTCGGAAACGATCCGGATCCGCCCGAAACAGATGACGCTCCGGACGTGATACCACCAGTCGTTCTCCTCCTTCACGGGTTCGTCAATGACCGTAAAGCAGGCCTTGTCGCTCCTTTTGACGGCGTCCATCTTGTGCCCATCCAGCGCGCAATGGAACCAGAGGTGACCGTCGGCATACAGGAAATTGATCGGCAACGCATAGGGATAGCCGCCGTCTCCGAGGACGGAAAGCGTGCCCCTGTAGGCCCGGGTCAATATTTCCCGGCACTCCTGCCCGGGGAGTTCCTGCTTGAACCGCCGCATCGGGCGGAATGTCGGATGCACATCCATAGCTCTGGTTCTTTCTCCAAAAATAAGCATTTTTTCCGAGAAGCGTTTCTTGTACTGGCATACCGGTTCTTGGCCGGGTGGAAAATAATTGCTAACTTAGCCTCTATCAAAACTGTAGATATGGACCGGAGAGATTTCATCGAGAAATCGGCCCTGGCGGCCAGCGGAGCTCTGCTGTCGGCCACGGGCGTTGAAGCACTGGCAAACGACAAGAATGGAAAGACCATGAAAGTACTGATAATCAATGGAAGCCCGCATCAGAAGGGCAACACGGCCGTAGCCTTGGACGAAATCGCCAAACAGCTGAAGGTCAACGGCATCGACAGCGAGATTGTCTGGATCGGCAACAAGGCTGTGCGGGGCTGCATTGCCTGCGGGGGATGCTCCCGGAACCCCGGGAAGTGTGTCTTTGACGATGATATCTGCAACCGCATCAGCGAGAAGTTCGCCGAGGCCGATGCCTTGATCGTGGGCTCGCCCGTCTATTATGGGCAGCCGAACGGTGCCGTGCTCAGCGTCATCCAGCGGGCCTTTTACTCCAATGGGGCGAGCATTTCCGGCAAGCCTGCGGCC
>CADCCI010000169.1 GCA_902799895.1 uncultured Bacteroidia bacterium
GCCAAACGGTTGGGTTGGGATATCAAATAGCATCTTATTCTTTTTTCAGTTCAATGGCCGGATTCGTCCGGGCGGCCTTGAGGGTTTGCCAGAGGACGGATACGAAGGCGATAAAAACGGCGAACACCGCAGCAGTTACGAAGATCCACCCATACCCGGTGATTCTTTCCGCATATCTTTCCAAAAACCGGCCGACAAGGAGGATTGAAACGGGAATACCGATCGCAATGGCGACAAGGATCAGAACCATGTAGGAACGAATGGTGCGAAAGGTTTCACCCTTCATCTCGCTGCCGAACACTTTGCGGATGGCGATGTCTTTGGAATTCCGGACGGCGAACCACGTACTCATGGCGATCAGGCCCAGCATGGCCAGGAATACGGCCACCAGCGCGAACAAGGTGACAATCTTCGTATAACGATGCAAATCCGCGTAGTCCGCCGCGAAGATTTCCTGCAGATACCCGCACTGGTTGTCCCAGGAATTGCCCAGGTCATAATAGCCGGTCGTTTCTTTGTAAAACTGGGTGACAATGCTTGAAAACTCTCTCTTGAAGGCCGCATGGTCGGACCCGGTTTCGATCAGGATTCCATTCAGGTAATCCTGGGAAGACGTAATCAGCACGCCCGGGAAGGTCTGGGAAAAATAACGGGCGTACGGATCCTCCATATTCGCCGCGAAACGCCGGAAGGTTTCCAGGATTCCGCCTATTTCGGAAGTCGCGTCACGTTCGGACGGAAGGATGCGGTCGATGTCGGGATTGTCCCGGTTGACGCCACCTTCATGGGCCAGCTCTTCCGTCGGCCAGAAAGTTTTCGGTTTCACCTGGGTGAACCCTTCTTTTACCCGGAATCCCAACATCTTGAAAGCCAGCGTATCGCAGACAATCAGGTTGATGGACGTGCCCTCCTGAGGGCCCACGGTGATGGAATTCAAATGCGTCGGGATTCCGTCCGTGTAGCCGATGCGCCTGACTCCCGGCAAGGTTGAGAACTTGTCACCCAGCAGATGGACCTCCCGGGAATCGTAAGAGGACGGGTGGTAATAGAAGAGATTCTCTGCGGGAGAAATGCCGACGTCCAGGGTCTCAAGATGACGCAGCTGCGCCTGAAACGCAAGGGCCATGCAAACGAGCACAACGGCCAGAACTGTCTGGGCGACGATACATGCTTTGTTGAAGCCCATCTTGAGACGTTTTCGGATGTTCCCGCTGATTACCTCGATGGGTTGGAAGGAAGAAAGCATCCAGGCGGGAAGAAATCCGGCCAGGCCTCCTATCAAAAGCACGATCGCTACAGAAAACATCCAGAACACCGGACCCGGGTACACGCGGAATGCCACCGGAATACCCTCGGGACGGATGCTGTTGAGATAGGGAACGATCGCCCAGGCAAGTAAAATGGCCAGAACGTAACATACGGCCGTGAACACGATGGATTCCAACAGAATACGACCGAAAACGCGTGCCCTCCCCTCGCCCAGGAGGCGCCTTGTCGCCATCTCTTTCGCCCTTGCTCCGGAAACAGCCGAACAAAGATTCATATAATTGAGGATGGCCGACAGCAGCAGGACCAGGCCGAGAACAACGAGAACGTTCAGATAAAGCCGGTTACCCTGGCGGATTCCGGAAATATCGGCCGATGAAAAGAACAACTCCCGATATTCCGTCGCCATCATGTCTTCACCGTCCCGACGGTCCAGGGTAGGCCCCAACACGGAAATCATTTTCTCAGAGAAAGCCGCCAGGTCGGTTCCATCCACCATCGACGCCAGCACGTGAACCGTCTCTCCGACACCTGTCTCCCGCATATTGGATGCACGGATTGCCATCGGAGCGGCAAGGCCGGCTTCCATAGGGCAGAAAACGTCGAAAGAATCGAGAATGGAATAATCCGCATCTTCCAGAATGGCCACGATCTCCGCCGTCTCCTTTTCGCCCCCATACTCTCCATAGCCTTCGAAACCGATACCGATATGCTGTCCAAGAGCCTCGGTAAAAGGAAATAGCCTGGCGGCGGCCGATTCCGAAAGAGCAATCCCCTGCCCGCCATAGAGAGACTGAATACTCCCTTCCGTGACACGGAAATGGAGAAGGTCCAATAATCGAGTCTCAGCTATAAGAACAGGCATTCTCGAAGACTCTTCTCCTGCTTGCACGGATAGTTTAGGCAGAATAAAAGCGGCGGCCTCTTCGATTTCGGGCAGCGAAGCCAGGGTCTCCTTGTCCCTATATTCCAGATAAGGCATGCTCTGGGGGCCCAGAATGTAAAGATTCTTGCCGCCGGGGACGTCTTCAGCGATACGGAGTTGATCCCTAAGTGAGGCTCCAATCACAATCACGAACGCCAGGCTCACAACAAGACCCACCGCCTCGATGGCGGTGTATAACTTGTTGCGGGAGAGAAATTTGAGGTAACTTTTCATGCTTTTCTTGGCTTGTAACTAAAAATTAGTTACATTTGTACATGAGTACAAAAGACAAATTGATAGAGCGATTCAGGAAGGTTCCATCGGACTTCACGTTCGATGAACTAGTGACATTGCTATGCAGGCTAGGATACAAAATAGAAGAGAAAGGCAAGACATCAGGCTCACGGGCAATCTTCACACATCTGAATGCAAGCCCTATCTTGGTGCACAAACCCCATCCT
>CADCCI010000170.1 GCA_902799895.1 uncultured Bacteroidia bacterium
TACTCCGTACTGGGATATCATCAAACGCTGGAATCCGGAGGATGTGATAATCTCTACCGTCGACAATACCCGTTACGATTACGTTTTCTGCACGCCGGATTTGTTCCCCACGATAACGGATGCACGGATTGTGGGTGACGGGTACACAAAGCCGGTTCGCGATGCCAATATCAGGGGCTTCTGCCATCCCTCCGACCATATGCCTATCATAGTGGACTTTGAATTCTGATTATGAAACGTTTTTTCTATCTGCTTCCCATATTGCTGCTGGCGTCATGTCACGGCGAACCGCTTGTACAGGATTCAAAAGTGGAGCTGACGGCCGTATTCTCAGAAGCTGTTACGAAAACCGGTTTTGACGGTGCGGTGTTCCAGTGGCGCACTGGTGACCGTATCCGTGTGGCACTGCAGGATGGATCGACGCTGGACATGCGATACGGTGGAGCAAACACAAGCGGAGCGGCTGTCTTCTCACAGACGGAATCTCCTTCTTCCTCCATTGTATTCGGTGAAGCGGGTTATGCCTTGTATCCTTCTTTGGCCGCTGGGAATATCCATCAGATAGGAAGTACGC
Source organism: uncultured Bacteroidia bacterium (assembly GCA_902799895.1). GTDB lineage: Bacteria > Bacteroidota > Bacteroidia > Bacteroidales > UBA932 > Cryptobacteroides. The sequence continues at coordinate 575 of CADCCI010000170.1, forward strand.
TCACCTTGACCTTGAAAGACCAGTATTATTGGTCCGACGGAAATGTGGAGGCTCCCATGATGGCGCCTGTCCTGACCGGACAGAAGCTGGCCTTCTCGCACCTGGGTGGAGTACTCAAAGTGTCTTTGACCAACATCCCTTCTGCAGCGGCCCGTCTGATTGTATGTACCCCCGGTTATGCGATTACGGAAAACCTGCCAGTCCAGGGATGGGAAGGACGTTTCGTCCTGGAAAAACCTTTCGTCCAGGCAGTGGCGGGGGAGGACGGTTGCATCGGCCTGTCCTTTACACCCGGCTCTTCATCGGCCAAGGTCTTCTATGTTCCGCTTCCGGTAGGCCCCGGCAACGGGCATGTCTATCCGAAGATTAAGGCTTATCTGGTGGACGGTTCCGGAAATCTCATTTCGGGGACCATGGTTGAGGCAACGGATATCAGGATTGAACGGGCGACCATCAAGCCCATGCATGAGTTGGATTATCCGGAGCTGAAGACCCCGGGGCAGGTGACTACCCTATTTGGAAACGGTACGGTTACCAACGCGGTTGGCAGCAAAAAGGGCGGGGATAAAGCCGATGCCGTCCTGGGTGCCGTCCGTGGATTGGGATGGATTGTTCCGGATAAAAAGGCCTTCGTGCTGGAGCAGGCGCAGACCGTCCGAATCTGGGATGTGGAGACCGGGACACTGTCCGATCCGTATACATACGGTGATGCCAGTCATGTCCCCTGGCTGGGCGTCGCAAAAGACGGGCTGGTATGGTTCGCAGAGAAAGCCAAGGCAAAGGTTTATACCTTTAATCCGGATACCAAGGCAATCACACAGATTGCTGCCCAGACGGGTTGGAGCGGAAAGAGTGTGATGGATGTGGCTTTTGACGGCGAAGGAAATGGCTGGGTGGCCGTCCGTGACTTGAATACGATTTACAAGTATTCCGGAGGCGATTTTACGGCTTCTCCTTCACTTACGGTAAACCTGGGGAAATGGCCCAATGCCATGGCCTTCGATGCCGACGGCAATCTGATGGTAGTTACAAATGGTTGCCAGTTAATCAAAGTGAATCCTACTACGGGTTCTTTTGAGGCTGTCGCCGGTATTCTGAATGCAAAAGCCTTTGATGACGGAACGGCAGGATCTCCGCTAACCGCTAAATTCTCTGCCAACCTGGCCGATCTTGCCATTGCACCCAACGGTGATATCTATGTGGCCGATTCGTACAAAATCCGTCGTATCCGGAAAGGAGCCTCCGGCTATGCCGATGCTGTCGTGACAACTGTGGCGGGCGGCTCCCAGTGTGCTGCCAGTACTCCCGGTACCGATGGCGTAGGAACCAGTGCCACGTTCCGCCAGTTGGGCGGTCTCCTTCTGAACAGTACAGGGACGGTATTGTATATTACCGATCAGGGACTGGGCCAAATCCGGGAACTCTATCTGGGTAATACAGAAACGCCTGTCGTTCCTTCAAGTCCCAAGATCCGCGCCGCGACTTTCAATATCCGCTTTGAAACCGATAAGGATACCGAAGAGCGAAGCTGGACTTCCCGGCGTACGGGTGTAGTGCAGCTCATCAAGGACTATGGATTCGAGGTTGTCGGTTTCCAGGAGAGCCGTCCGGCCCAGAGGACATATCTGAAAGCCAATCTTCCGGAATACACCTTCTTCGAAACGCCGGAGGAGCCTTGCCTCGCATGGAATACGGCAAAATTCGTTGAACTGGGTAAAGGCTGTTTCTATCTGTCATCAACGCCGGATGTACCCAGCTCGCCATATCCGGGATGGGTGTCCACTGATCCCGGCCGCAAGCGCCTTTGCCAATGGGTGAAACTGGAAGACCGTGCATCGGGTTACAAAGTGCTGTATTTGAATACGCACTTGGAGGTGAAAAGCTCCGGGACTTCTATCTCTGAGGAAGAGGCCGTCACCATCAGAACCAAGTCTGCCGAACTCATCTGCAACCGGATTGCTTCGCTGAATGCCGATGGAAACTTCGCTGTAATTCTCGGTGGGGATATGAACAGCAGTACTACGGAATCTAACCTACAATGCGTACAGCTATGATGATGAACAGCGCAGCAAGTGGTATCACCGCATTGATTATCTGTATTTCAAGGGCAATATGGATGTCTTGAAATACAAAGTGATCGACGATAAATATAACGGGTATTTCCCCTCCGACCACTGGCCGCTGATGGTGGATTTTACATTGAAATAACCAACTAATAACTCAATACCCATGAAAAAGAAAGAATTATATGAGCAGCCTCTTTCTCAGCAGATAGAGCTGCAGCAGGAACAACTGATCTGCGCCTCAGACCTGACTTCCGATGAGACTCAGGGTCTGGAAGGCTTTGTCATTGACACTGAAGGCCTGTGGGAAGGATTATTGTAATGATGGGAGGACGCACAATGAAAAGAATCAAGAATTTTGCCCTTGTCGTTTTGGGCATTTCTGCCATTTCCTGCAGTAAAGAAGGCTCCCGTCCAGAGCCTCACGGCTACTATCTCCGATGATGATGCAACGAAAACAGCTTTTGTCGGAGGTGTGTTCATGTGGAAGAAGAACAACAACATGGTTGTCCGAAGCAACAATGCAAATGGATTCTCCACATTTACATATAAGGGGGATGATACGGCTGGAAGTGCTACTTTTACCAATGCTTCCGAAGATGTGATAGTATACGGAAATAACTCTTTCGCCTATTATCCTGCCAAAGTCAACACTACTGGGACCACCAAGTATCCCTGCGAAGAGGATGGCTCTCTTAAGCTGGTTCTGAAGGATTCTTACACTTGGTTTGACGGCAATGTGGAAGCTCCCATGCTGGCCAAAGTGGAGTCCGGACAACCCCTGGAGTTCAAACACCTGGGTGGTGTCCTGAAACTCACTTTCAAGAACGTGCCCCCCAAGGCTGCCAAAGTGGTGGTAACTGCTCCGGTAACGGATGCGACGCTCTTGGGTGAAGGAAAGAAGACATACAAAATTTGCCGGACGATGAACAAGACCATCAACTGGGAAACGGCCCAGGGAGGTTTTGGTACGGAAACGCCTTATGTTCAGGCGTATGCTCATACGGATGAATATTCCATTACTGAGAATATCGCTTCTGCAACCGCTGCCCAGCGTGCTTCCGATGACGGTCTCGTTGTATACGTCCCGCTTCCGGTGGGTCCCGAGACAGACGGCTCCGGTAATCACATTTATCCCAGACTGGAAGTGAGAATGATCTTTGCCGATGGAACGATGGTCCCCGGCGCCGGTTTCTATGCAGAGAACGTGATCATCGAGCGTGGTCACATCAAACCCATGCCGGTCAGGACGCTGACGAAGTACAGAGTGGAAGTCGTGGCAGGAACGGATGGATCCAATGACACTGTAAATGGCACGGGGACCGCCGCCAAACTGAATCAAGTACGCGGCCTTGCCTGGCTGGATAATACCAATTTATTGCTGACGGAGTCCAACGGAAGTAAGGTGCTCAGGAAGTTTAACAAGAGTACCAAGGACGTTACTTCTGCAGTAACTCTGGGCGGCAGCGCACCTTGGCAGGGCTGTATGAAGGATGGCTTGTTCTA
>CADCCI010000171.1 GCA_902799895.1 uncultured Bacteroidia bacterium
TCAAGTATTAGGCGTTATTCTTTCGATCAGCGATATCCTGCAGGATCGTTCCGATCTGGTACAGGCCTCTGGGAACATGGAAGCAGCCCTTCCACTTGCCGCCCTTCAGCGGCAGGAGCACTTCGCCGCGGCGGTTCAGATAGCCGAACCATTCCGGGTATTCGGGGTCGCGGAAGTTCTTCCACAGGTAGTCGTCCAGCTTCAGGAACCACTCGAGAGCCTTTTCATTGCCGGTGAGCTGGTAGCCTTTGATCATCGCGATGGCGCTCTCCAGGTGCACCCACCAGAGCTTCTGGTCCCACTCCAGTTCCTGGGTGGGATACCCCTTGCGGTCCATGAAGTAGAAGATGCCGCCGTACTCCTTGTCCCAGCCGTAGTCGATGACGCGGAGAGCGATTCCCATGCTCTTGTCGATGATGTCCTGCCGATGGAGTCGGAGTCCCAGGTTCATCATGAACCAGAGCGCTTCCAGGTCGTGGCCGGGATTGATGCGGCGGCCTTCGAAGCAGTCGATGAGGCTGCCGTCCGGGGCCAGGTTCTCCACCATCACGCCCAGGTCCGGCTGGTAGAAGACGTCGAACACCTCGTGCAGGGCTTCGTCAATGGTCTTGTCCAGCAGGGACTTGTCCTCGATGATGGGCTCGATCTCCAGCGCCATGTTGCAGATGATCATGGGGAGTGCGAAATCCTTCATGGGACGGGTGCCGGGGACGGCCTTCAGCCACCTGCCCTTCGGGTTTGAGCGCCGGGCGAGAATCCGGTCGAAGGTCTTCCGGGCGACATCAGCATAGTGCGCATTGCCCGTGGCGACCGCCAGCTGGGCGAAGGCCATGCAGGCGAACGTGTTGGAGAAGATGTTGTAGGGGGCGATGATGGGCTTTCCCTCGCGCGTGAGTGAAAAATAGAAGTCGTAATTCCCGTCGTGCCCGTACTTTTCCAGGAAGCGGGCGCCCTGCTCCGCGCAGGCCAGCCACGCCGGATTCTTCTCCACCTGGTTGTACAGCATGGCGAACAGCCAGACCTCGCGGCCCTGCAGCCAGACGAACTTGTCGGTGTCGAATACGGATCCGTCCCGGTTCAGGCAGGTGAAATACCCGCCGAACTCCCGGTCCTGGGATTTGTCCAGCCAGAAAGGCAACACGCTGTCGTACAATTCTTTCCGATAGCGTTCCGCCAGGGTTCCAAAGTCAATTGCATTCATATGGCGATCGTTTATAGGCATAATGGCCCCATTGGGCTGCCACAAATTTAATAAACGGATATAAATAATCAAAGGTTTTTAACGATTTATTAAAAACTAAAATGAATATTTTAACGGAATAGAAAGATAACGCTTGGAGAAACAACGGAATATACTTATCTTTGCCTTGATTGCCAAAGACCATGGAAGCTTTTCTGGACAGTCTTCTAAAGAGCCGCTACGCGGCGGAGAAGAAATACATCCTGGCCCTCTGCGAAAAGGGGGACACCTTCAGCCTGGCGGACCTCGCCCGTGAACTGGGAACCAGCATCCCCAAGATGACCCGCATTGTCGGCGAAATGGAACAGGCAGGCATCCTCTCCGACTGGGGCAAGCAGGAGTCGGCCACCGGGCGCCGTCCGAGCCTGTACGGGCTCAATCCCGGCGCCGGCTTCTTCGTGGGCGTCGAGGTAGGCCAGAAGGAGATTGCGCTGGCCGTCACGGACTTCACCGGCCGGGTCATCCAGTTCCAGGACGGGATCGCCTACGCCTTGACCGGCACGGAAGAGTCGGTCAAGGGCCTATGCGCCTACGTGAAGAAACAGCTGCGGAAATATCGCCTGGACCCGGAGCAGGTCCGCGCCGTGGGCGTGAATCTAACCGGCCGCGTCAATCACCGGACCGGATACAGCTACAGTTATTACATCAGCGAGGAAAAGCCCATACGGGACCTCCTGGAGCAGGGTTTCGGCTGGCCGGTCTTCATTGAGAACGACTCCCGGGGCATGGCCTTCGGCGAGTACATGAGCGGTATCGCCGGCGATGCCCGCACGGTCCTCTTCCTGAACGTGGGCTGGGGGCTGGGCATGGGCATGGTCCTGGACGGGAAGCTGTTCAGCGGCAAATCCGGTTTCTCCGGCGAAATCGGCCATTTCCCCCTGCTGGACAACCACCAGATCTGCCGCTGCGGCAAGGTGGGCTGCCTGGAGACCGGTGCCTCGGGCCTGGCCCTGCACCGGCTCATCGGGGAACAGCTCGCGAAAGGACAGCCCTCCATCCTGTCTTCCACGTATGCCAGCGGCCGGGAAATCACCTTGAACGACATCCTGGATGCCGTGGCCAAGGAGGACGTAACTGCCATCGAATGCGTTGAAGAGGTGGGAAGCACGCTGGGGCGCGCCGTTGCGGGCCTCATCAACCTGTTCAATCCGGACGTGGTGGTCATCGGCGGACGCCTCTGCGTGACGGAGCAGTACCTGATGCCGCCGCTGCGGAGCGCCGTCAGCCGACTGTCCCTCAACCTGGTGAGCAACGACACCGTCATCAAGGTGTCCCGCCTCGGGAACAAGGCCGGAGCCGTAGGCGCCAGCCTCCTCGCCAAACACAGACTCTTAAACCGATAGATATGGAAAACCGA
>CADCCI010000172.1 GCA_902799895.1 uncultured Bacteroidia bacterium
AAAATCAAACCAGTATGGATATCAATCGCCCCATCAATCGGAGAAAGGCCCTCAAGGTGTTGGGCCTCGGCATGCTTGCGACCTGCATGCCTACCCTTCCCGCCTGCGGAAACACCCGGAAAGAAAAGAAGATCAAACGCCTGATCTTCTACTTCTCCGCCACCGGCAACAGCCTTTATGTCTCGCGGCAGATTGCCGGAGAAGAGGGCACGCTGCTGAGCATCTCGCAGGAAATCCACAATGAGAATCCTGTTTATGAGGCGGAAGAAATCGGCTTCGTCTGTCCGGTCTACTGCTTCATCCCGCCGGCAATCGTGCAGGACTTCATCGCCCGTTCCACGTTCAAGGCCGATTATTTCTTCACCGTCGGCACTTTCGGCGCCCATAGCACGATCTTCCCGGAGTTCGTGGACAATCTGGCCAAGGAGAACGGTTTCCAGATGAATTACATCAATACGATCCAAATGGTCGATACCTACCTGCCGTATTTTGACGCGGCCAGGGAAATGGCGGACCCGAAGAATCAGCTGATTCCCGAGAAAATCGCAGCCGTCCTCGCCGCCATTGACAAGCGCGAGAATTATATCCTTCCGGTCACCGAGATGGACAGGATGATCTGCGAGGGGTATTACCGTTCCTCCGGGCGTGACCGTAAGCGGCCTACGGTCACCCGTTCCGAAAAAATCGTTTTCTCCACAGACGCCTGCGTCGGATGCGGCGTCCCACAACTGCCCGCAGAAGGCCATCTCCATCATCCCGACCCCTCCGGAGCCGGAGGAGCCGAACCGGAATGCCCGCTACCGCAACCCGAACGTCAGCATCGCCGACCTGATCAAGGCGAACAGTCAGATTTGATTTCCAAGATATATGAAGAAGAAATTGTTGACGGCAGCCGCATCAGCCCTCGTCGGTTTTCTTGCGGCTGCCCAGCCGTGGATGATGCGTCCTCAAGGTCCCGCCAATGAGTTTTCGGCCATGGAGGGGACTTCCGTCCTCAATTACAACATGCTGCCGGAGCGAGACATCCATTCCCGCGCCGGATATGGACCGGCCTTTTATATCTTCCCGGACGGCCGGCTGGACAACCAGCAGGCCCTTGAACTGGCGCAGAGGCTGAAACTGACCGAAATCGTCCAGGAATACGGTGGCCGGATCATGGTCGTCAATCCCGCTTCGGACAAGTGGCAGGATCAGGACTTGGAGGCCTTTACGCGGTTGATCGGCATGGGAGGTGCCCCGACAAATGTCAAGGTCGTCGGAATCGGTTCCGGGGCGACTTTCGTGAATCGACAGTTGGCCGCGACGGACCTTACGGGTGTCATTGCCGGAATCGTTACGATTGATGGCGAACCCGGGAAAGTCTGTAAGTTTCCGGTACCTGCATTCATCGGCGGGAAGAATGCCGCAAAGGCGGCGAAACCTTATCAGGCAGCGAGCGATGCTGCTCCGGCTGACCCTCTTCAGAAAGTCGTCATCAACACGGACAGGAAGGCTTCTCTGGAGATGCTCTTCGCCCAGGCGTGGGATGATGTGCTGAGTGCCAACTATCGGTATAACAATCTCTTCCGTACTTTCTACATGAGCCGGGGAATCGACAACCCGGAAGGCGTGAAAAACTTTGAACTGGTCTCCATCCCCGTATTCGACAAGCTGGGGATCCAGCGCAATGTTGTGGAGTATCCCCTGGTGGATATGAATGCCCCTTCCCGGCCGGAGAATCCGGACAAGTATCTCTGGTACGAGTATATTCCCAAGCAGGCGCAGGATGCCGCCCCGGGTACGGTTCCCCTGGTCGTCCTTCTCCATGGCCACGGAAATGACCCCCGTACGCAGAGTGAAACGTCCGGCTTCCCGGAATTGGCCGCGGAAGAGGGATTCATGGTCGTGGAGATGGAATGGCAGGGCGGAAACGGATACGTCCCCATGGGCCTTGACGGCATCGAAGCGGTTATCAGCGTCCTGCGGCAGAAGTATCCCCAGATCGACGGGTCGAGGATCTATGCGGAAGGACTGTCTGCCGGCGCCATGACCAGCAATATGCTTGGTGTCCGCAAATCACACCTCTTTGCTGCCGTTGCCGGCCATTCCGGAGGCATTTTCTCCGGGAATGGACTCGGTTACTATGCCTATGGCTCTGAACCGTTGATGAATGAAGCCATTCAGAAACGGGGGCACGTGGAAGTCGGTTATTGTTCCGTTGTAGGCACTCACGATGATACGATCCGGTTCTTCGATCAAGACAACTGGGAAGGAAGTCCCTACCTCAATGTCTGGCGGATCTATGAGACGGTCAACGACATGCCCGTGACGGGCGACCTGGATTTCAGCGTGGATCCGACCTTCGGCTTCGCGCTTCGGGACAGGAAGCAGATTCACACGGGCAAGAGCGAGGACATCACCATCGAGTTCGGCCAGCTCTATAAGGATGAGAAACCCATGATCCGCCTGATGGTCATCGACCATTATGGGCATTGGAATTTCAAACCCGCCGCCCGGCTCATCTGGGACTTCTTCCGCCATTTTTCGCGTGACACGGAAACCAAGGAGCTTCGCTATCAATGAAAAGGATTCTGATTATTCTCCTGTTGGCCGTGGCCGCATTTCCAGCCTTCGCCCAGATGGGCACCCCAATCATCATCCCGCTTTGGCCTGACGGAGCCCCCAACGACAACGGCATCGTTACGGAGGAGGGACATCCTTCTCCGAGGAGCGTCGATAACGTTTCCAAACCGGAATTGTGGGTTTTCCCGGCGTTTCGGCCTAACGGAACTGTGATTATCGCCTGCCCTGGGGGCGGATACTACTATCTGGAAATAGAAAAGGAGGGCACCGGACTCGCTCCCTGGTTCAATTACATCGGTGTCACCCTGGCTGTCTTGAAATATAGAATGCCGAACGGCCATTTTGAGACCACGCTGAGCGATGTCCAGGAAGCAGTCAAGATCATGCGGATCAAGTACTTCAAGGAATTGCAGGCCCAAAAGATTCCATCCGTGCTTCACATCTATCCTTCCGGCGGTCATGGCTGGTGCGAAGGACCTTGGTTCCATTACAGCCGAGAGTGGAAGGCGGAACTGGAACGCTGGCTTGTCGAGTGGTAGCCCTAGAGTTACGGCGCATGAAAAATGTAGTTGTCATATCCACCAGTCTCCGTCCGGGCTCCAACAGCCATACCCTGGCGGAACAGTTCGCTGAAGGTGCGGAAAGTGCGGGAAATGAGGTGGAACTCATCTCCCTGAAATGGAAGGAAATCAAGTTCTGCATTGGCTGCCTGTCCTGCCAGAAAACCGGGGCCTGTGTATTCAAGGACGATGTTCCGGCCATCATGGACAGTGTCCTGAATGCCGATGTCGTTTGCTGGGCGACACCCATCTATTACTATGAGATGAGCGGCCAGATGAAGACCCTCATCGACCGGATGAACGCGATGTATCCCAAGGATTACCGTTTCCGCGACATCTATCTGCTTACCACGGCCGCCGAAAGCGAGGAGGATACGCCCAAGCGCGCCGAGAGTGGACTTCAGGGATGGATCGACTGTTATGAGAAATCCGCGCTTAAAGCCCATCTTTTCTGCGGCGGAGTCAATGATTCGCGGAAAATCAACGGGAATCCCAAACTCCAGGAGGCGTTTGAACTGGGGAAGAACGTTTAGCCTGGCACATTCGGCATCTTCAGCATAACACAAACCCCGGCAGTCTTGGATATAAAACAGCGTCTTACTATCTAAAACCGAAACTCGCTGGGTTATAAGCTAACTCGCCGAAACCAATCATGGACGGATTAAGTTTCGGCTAGTTTGACCGAGTTTCAGCTATTTCCCGATGCAAAATGTTAAACCAATTGATAATCAATCGGTTATAGAAAGCGTGGTAGAAATGTGGTACACAAAATACATAAATAACTGCTAAAAAACCGTATAAAACTGCATATACATATGCTTCCGTGACGTCTTCGGAAACTTGCTCTAGAACTAATAATTGAGAAACTGAAGCAGGCGATTTCTACTATTATTCGAACAATCACTTGCCCAGATTCAAAGGTAAGCTTTCCTCTGTATTTACAAGCGGTGAATACCGTCTTTCAGGTCAAAAGAAAAGGGATATAGCGGCTTCTCAGGGCCCTGTCTATTTATACTTTTTACACCCGATTACCGTTTGAATCGGAGATTACTCATACATGTACATTCAGTATGGTATATCTATAACATTGGACCATACAATACGGAGTTTATGACTCTCATTTTCTTTTGACCCGAACCCTTTATCAAGAGTAGAGGAACTGATTAGTTTCACTAAATAGTTTTATACACTATCATTTGTGTAATGGATAAATTTTGCTAAATTTGTGCAGTTAACAAAAGAAAGTGATGAAAAACATCGTCCTAAAACAACGAGCAGAAAGGGATGACCTTGCATCAAGGCCATATTATACCCGGAAGCATATACAAGATATCGGACCTTTTCTAGAATCAAGCGTTCCCAAGCTAATTACTGGTCCCCGAAGGGCAGGGAAGTCCGTTTATGCCATGCAGATATTGTCGGATAAGAACTATGCATATCTGAATTTTGATGACACCCTACTGCTGGGAGCATTCGATGAAGATTCGGTTATGCAAGCTCTTGCCGAAGTATATCCTGGATACGAATACCTCTTGCTTGATGAGGTGCAGAATCTTGATGCTTGGGATTTATGGGTAAGTGAACTATTTAGAATGGGTAAGAACCTTGTCATCACAGGTAGCAATGCAAGGATGCTAAGTAGTGAGATGGCTACTGTATTGACGGGCAAGTATCTTCAGGTTGGGATGTTGCCATTCAGTCTTGATGAGTTCTTTGATTGGAATAAACTGGATCTTCGTGTGCTTCAACCAGAACTGAAAATGGAAGCTACTGTGTTAGCTGATGATTATTTGCGGAATGGTGGCTATCCAGAAGTCGTGGCTTCTCGCCAACTGACGCGCAGTTATCTTGACACCTTGTTTGACTCAATTATATGGAAGGACGTAGCCAGAAAACATAATGTGCGTAATATAACCGATTTGAATAATCTCGCTATATATCTTCTGTCTAATTTTTGCAATCCTGTTAGTGCCAACGATTTGGCTGTGGAACTGGGCTTTTCAAGTGTTAATACCACAAAGAAATATATGGATTATCTGCATGAGCCATATCTTTTCTATTATTTGTCACGTTACAATAATAAGCTAAAGTTGATGACGAAGGCACCACGAAAGGTATATGTGGTTGATAATGGTTTTGTTACATCCAAGGCATTCTCATTGAGTGATAATCTCGGAAGACTGCTAGAGAATCAGGTATTTATAGAGCT
>CADCCI010000173.1 GCA_902799895.1 uncultured Bacteroidia bacterium
CTGAGTCATGCGCAGGATTTCCCGGACAGCACCCAGTGGAAGGCGCTGGTGATGACGATTCATCTGCTGGGAGACATGCACTGCCCCGGCCACATCCGCTATGCCGCCCGGCACAAAGATATCGGCAAGTTCGACGTTACCTTCGTGGGCGAAGAGACCAACTACCACAAGGTCTGGGACTACTATATGGTGGTGGGTCCGCTGCCGTTCAGTTTCTCGGACATTGCCGAGATCTGCGATGACTGCACCCCCGAGCAGATGGCCGAAATCGTGAAAGGAACCATCTACGACTGGGGAAAAGACAATGCCGACAGATGTGAATGCGTGCGCCTGGATGCCGTGTCCGAAGGCGACAAGCTGAACGGTTTCTGGCAGCGGGACCACACCGAGCTGACCCGTATCCAGCTGCGCAACGGCGGCTACCGGCTCGCCCACGCGCTGAACATGGCATTCGACCCGAAATATGCCCGCAAGTTCAACCGGAAATACAACAAATAAAGATATGAAGAAGACCATTACCATCATCGGCTCCGGAATGATGGGCTCCGCCCTGGCATTCCCGGCTTTCGAAAACGGCAACGAGGTGCGCCTGGTAGGCACTCCGCTGGATAAAGACATCATTGATGCCTGCCGTGCGACCAACCAGCATCCCAAATTCGAGATTCCCTTCCCGAAAGGCATCCAATATTATCAGTTCGACCAGTGGAAAGAGGCCGTCAAAGGGGCCGATTTCGTCATTGGCGGCGTTTCTTCGTTTGGCGTGGACTGGTTCCTGAACGAGGTGCTCACCTACCTGGATCCCGCCCTGCCGGTGCTGTCGGTGACCAAGGGCCTGATTAACCTGCCGGACGGCACCCTTATTTCCTATCCCGCCTACTGGGAGACCGAGCTGGCCAAGAAGGGCATCCACCGCCAGGTAAACGCCATCGGCGGCCCGTGCACGTCCTATGAACTGGTTGCCCACGACCAGACCGAAGTGGCCTTCTGCGGCAAAGATACCGCGGTGATCAAGATGATGAAAGAGGCCATGCAAACCTCTTACTACCATATTTCCACGACGAACGACGTCATTGGCCTGGAAAGCGCCGTGGCCCTGAAGAACGCCTATGCCCTGGGCGTGGCCATGACCATCGGCCTGGTGAACCGTCACCTGGGCCCGGACGCCGGCCTGCACTACAATTCCCAGGCGGCCGCCTTCTACCAGGCCACCAAGGAAATGACCAAGCTCCTGCGCTTGCAGGGTGCCGACGAGGACAGCACCGTCATCGGTATCGGCGACCTGTACGTAACCGTTTACGGCGGCCGGACCCGCAAGATCGGCATCCTCCTGGGCGAGGGCAAGACCTACCAGGAAGCGATGGACATCCTGGCCGGCGTTACGCTGGAGTCGCTGGTGGTGGCCCGCCGCGTGGCCAAGGCCATCTACCGCAAGGCCGAACTGGGCATGGTGGACCTGCGCGAATTCCCGCTGATGACCCACGTGAACGACGTGCTGGACAACGGAAAGGACGCCCAGCTGCCTTGGGAAAGCTTTACGTTTGACAATACGAAATAAGCCCCTCCCCCATGAAACCCTTCCGGCCCCTGCTTCCCGTCCTGATGCTGGCGCTTTTCGCCCTTGCCGTTCCATCGGCATCGGCCGAGAGCATGAAACGCTTGTCGGAACGGGTGTTCAACCTGGCCCGCGTACAGTACACCCGGTTGGACGACCAGTTGGGACCGGAGGAGTTCCCCCGTTCCGTCCACCCCGACGGCAGCCTCTGGAAAAGCAAACAGAACTGGTGGTGCAGCGGTTTCTGGCCGGGCATGCTCTGGTACACGTTCGCCGGTACGAACGATCCGGACATGGCCGCCCGGGCCGACCGCAACACCCATAAACTGGACGGACTGATCGAGACGCCCACCCACCACGACATCGGCTTCCAGCTGAATTCCAGTTTCGGGAACGCCGCGCAGATTGCCGGAATCGCCCCCGGACCCGTTTTGCGGGACGGAGCCTTGAAACTGGCCGGACGGTTCAACCCCAGGGTGGGCGCCATCAAAAGCTGGGAAAGCGGCAAACGCGGGCAGTATCCCGTCATCATCGACAACATGATGAACCTGGAATTGCTGATGCGCGCCGCCCGCTACTTCCAGCTGGATACGCTCCGCTCCATCGCGATCACCCACGCACGGACCACCCTGCGCACGCATTTCCGGGACGATTTCACCACCTTCCACCTGGTGGATTTCGACCCGCAGACCGGCGCGGTGACCGCCCGGAAAACGGTGCAGGGGTATTCCGACACATCCGTATGGGCCCGCGGAGAAGCATGGGCGCTCTACGGCTATACGATGATGGCCCGCGAATGTGCGAAATGCGGCTTGACGGCGGAAAGCCGGGAGTTCCTGGCACAGGCCACGGGTATCGGGAAATGGGTAGCCGCCCATCTGCCCGCCGACGGCATCCCCTACTGGGACTTCTCCGACCCGGCCCGCCCCAACACCTGGCGCGATGCATCGGCCGCCGCCATCCTGGCATCCGCCTTCCTGGACCTGGCCCGGCAACTGGATTCCCAGGACGCCACCCTGGCCAAACGCTT
>CADCCI010000174.1 GCA_902799895.1 uncultured Bacteroidia bacterium
GTTATCAATTGCGGAAGCTCGTCCATCAAATACCAGCTTCTGGACATGAAGAGCGATGACGCCTATTCCCTCATCGCCAAAGGTATCGTAGAGAAGATCGGATTACCGGAAGGAATCCTCCAATATGCGCCGACCGGTCGCGAGAAGATCGTGAAGGAACTGCCGGTGGCAGACCACAAGGTGGGTATGAAACTCGTCCTGGACGCCCTGGTGGATCCGAAAACGGGTGTGCTGAAGTCCTTCGACGATATCGAGGCGGTAGGTCACCGGATCGTGCAGGGTGCCGATTTCTTCAGCGGCAGTGCCCTGGTCAATGACGATGTCATCGAGAAGATCGGCATCTGCTGCGACTTTGCCCCGCTGCACAATCCCGCCCACCTGCTGGGTATCCACGCCATTTCGGAGGTGCTCCCTTCGGTTCCGCAGGTGGTGACCTTCGACACGGCTTTCCATCAGACCATGCCGGATTACGCCTACATGTATGCCCTGCCGTACAGCTATTATGAGAAGTACCGCGTCCGCCGTTACGGTGCCCACGGTACCTCGCATCAGTACGTGGCCCAGCGCGGTGCCAAGTTCTGCGGCATAGACCTGGAGCACTCCAAGATCATTACCTGCCACGTGGGGAACGGCAGTTCCGTCACGGCCATCGTAAACGGCAAGGTGGTGGATACCTCCATGGGTTTCACCCCGCTGGAAGGCATGATCATGGGTACCCGCTGCGGTAACATCGACGGCAACATCATCCCGTATATCATGAAGAAGGAGAACCTGACCCCGGACCAGATGACGGAGGTGATGAACAAGAAGAGCGGTTTCCTGGGCCTGTCGGAGAAGTCTTCCGATGCCCGCGACCTGAACGAGCTGGCGAATGCCGGCGACTACAAGGCCAAGCTGGTGTTCAAGAAACTCTCTTACGATGTCATTAAGAATATCGGTATGTTTGTGGCGGCCATGAACGGCGTGGACCTGATTGTGTTTACCGGTGGTATCGGCGAGAACAACAGCCGCTTCCGCCGCCGCGTGTGCGAGAATTTCAGCTATCTGGGTTTGGAATTCGACTACGAGGCCAATGCCGCTGCCGGCAAGGAGACCCTGCTGAGCCTGCCTACCTCCAAGGTAAAGGTGGCCCTCATTCCTACCAACGAGGAACTGGTCATTGCCCGCGATACCATGCATATCGTACAGGATTTGGAAGACTAATAAATTCACAATAATATGATTACATCTTTTAACGACGTGTATGCAGAGCTCAAGGAAAAGGGTATCTGCAAGAAACTGGTCGTGGCCTGGGGTGTGGATGAGCATTCCATCGAGGCCGCATATAAGGCTGTTGAGAAGGGTTTCGTAACGGCTACCCTGGTGGGCGACGCCAAGCTGATTGCCGACACCTGTGCCAAGAATGGCATGGATGTGAATAAGTTCGAGGTGATTGACAACCCCAACGAACTGAAGGCGGTGGCCCAGGCGGTCCAGATGGTTCACGACGGACAGGGCGACGTGCTCATGAAGGGCCTCTGCTCTACCGATAAATTCCTCCGTGCCATCCTGAACAAGGAGACCGGCCTGCTGCCGGCCAAGGGCCTGCTCAGCCACGTGGGCGTGATTGAAAATCCCCACTATCACAAGCTTATCTTTATGACCGATATGGCCGTGATTCCGCTGCCGGACTTCCGCCAGAAAGTGAAGCTGACCGGTTTCGTGGTAAATATCGCCCGTTCTTTCGGTATCGAGAAACCGAAGGTGGCCTTTATCGCCGCTTCCGAGCAGATGCTGGATTCCATGCCGGCCTGCATCGAGGCTGCCATGCTGGCCAAGATGTGCGACCGTGGTCAGATCAAAGGCTGCATCGGTGACGGTCCGCTCCGAATATCGAGAGTGGCAATGTTTTCTGGAAGACCAATTCCAAGATGAGCGACGGTGTCCGTCAGGCCGGTATCCTCGTGGGTACCACGGCTCCTTGTGTCCTCGCTTCCCGCGCCGACACGGTGGATACCAAGCTGAACTCTATCGCCGAGGCGGTCATGAGCGTGAAATAGTATGAGGAAGCTTCATCGGATCCTTGCCGCCGCCCTGCTTTGCGGGGCGACGGCTTTTGTGAGTGCCTGCAACCAGGCGGTCACGGGCGGCGATACGGCTTGCGAGGAGGTACAGACCACCGAGCTGGCCCGCACCAGCCAGAGCTGGGACGGTGTGGAACTGCCTGACTATCTGCAGGGAAAGCCCGAACTGGTGGCCATCAAGTATGAAATTCCTGCCGGAAAGAAACTGGGGTGGCATCACCATCCTGTGATGAATTTCGGCATCCTGGTAGAAGGCGACCTGACCATCATCAGCGCAGATGGAACGGAGAAAGTGGTGCATGCGGGAGAGGCTGTGGTAGAGATGGTAGGCACCGTCCACCATGGCGAGAACCGGGGCACGAAACCCGTCGTCCTCTACATGTTCTACAACGCCCAGGAGGGCATGCCGCTGTCCATTCCGGATCCGGAACCGGACAGTACCTTGTAAATA
Source organism: uncultured Bacteroidia bacterium (assembly GCA_902799895.1). Classification (GTDB taxonomy): domain Bacteria; phylum Bacteroidota; class Bacteroidia; order Bacteroidales; family UBA932; genus Cryptobacteroides. Next base: position 2,515 of record CADCCI010000174.1, read on the forward strand.
TTTATTCCCAAAAGAAATCGCGGGCGGGGAGTTTCTCCGAGTACCGCTGGCGAAGGGTCCGGAAGAGCTCGGCTGTATAGCGGGTGAGTCCGGGCCCTTTCCACGTGCTGGTGTTGGTAATGAGAATCCAGCATTCGCCGTCAGGGAAATATTTGATGAGGGCGCTGGTACCGGACAGGGTACCGGTGCGCGTCCAGCCTTTGAGCGGATGCGTATCGTTCCAGCCCAGGGAATAGGTGTCTTCGTCAATGTATTCCGTCATGGCGCGCACGCTCTTGAGCGAGAGGATGTCCGGGACTTCCGGACGGCCGTCGATGGAGGCGATGAACCGGGCCAACTCGGGCGTGGAACCTACCCAGGCTCCGGCGCCGGACAGGGAGCGGATGTTGTTGCCGCCGTAGCAGCGCGGCACCTCGCGGCCGCTGTTGTTGTACTCCAGGACGGGCTCGTCATTGGACTGGAGGTGGTACCGCGTCTCGTTTTTGTATTTTTCTTTGTAGTAATTGTTGGCGATGTGGAAATCGGTGCAGCCGGCGGGGCGCAGCACGTTCTTTTGCATAAACTCCTCATAAGACTCGCCGGAAACCTTTTCGATAATCATCGACAGCAGCAGGTACCCGAAGTTGGAATAATACTGCGAGGTGCCCGGAACGAACTTCAGCGGGAATTTGATCATGCATTTCACCAGGGTTTCCTGGTCCGGCGGGGTGGTCAGCCGGTTCTGCATCATCACGGTGCGGGTCTGGAAGAGCGGATCGCCATAGGTAGATTTGAATCCGCCCCTGTGGCGCAGCAGGTCCTCGACCGTGATTTTATAGTAGTTCTTGTCCTTAATGATTTTCGTGAAGGTGGTATCGTTGAGGATTCCGGACGGACCGAAGACCGAGTCGCGCAGGCTCAGGCGGCCCTGCTCCTGCAGGACCATGATGCCGGTGGCGGTGAGGAGTTTGGATACCGATGCCATCCGCAGGATGATGCCGGGAGACATCCGCACGCCCTTTTCCTCATCGGCCCACCCGTAACCCTTCGCGTACAGCAGCGAATCGTTGCGCATGATGCTGAGCGACACGCCCTGCAGGTTCCACTCCTGCATAAAGCGGGTGATGCTTTTGTCCAGACCTGCCAGGTCGGAGGTGTCGGACATTTCGTTGGTGAGGGTTTTGTTGAGGTTCAGGGGTTTGCGGCGCGTTTCATCGGAACTTTCACTGCGAAAGGAACTTCCCAGGGCGATGGCTGCCACGATGGCTGCCGCAATGACGAAGAGGTATCGGAAGGTCTTTTTTGACATGGTTAAATGGTTGAACCTAAAAGGGTGGGGTCATCACCGTCTTTCATGCGGTTTAGTTTGCGCAACAGCCCGATCAGCAGGATGGCGGTGATGATGGAGGCCAGGGTATCGGAAACGGGATAGCTGTACCAGATGCCGTCCAGACCCCATCCCAGGGGCAGCAGGTAGATGGCCGGAACCAGGAAGAGCAGTTGGCGCGTCAGCGACAGGAAGATGGATTTATTCACCATGCCCAGGCTCTGGAACAGGTTGGTGCCGACCATCTGGAATCCAATGATGGGGAAGGCGCAGTTCATGATGCGGATGCCGCGGGTGGCAATCTCTTTCAAGGCGGGGTCGTTGGTGAAGGCGCTGACCGTAAGCCCCGGGAAAAATTCACAGACGATGAAGCCGAAAATCATAACCAGGGTGGCCCATGCGGCCGTGATCAGATACACGCTCCGGACGCGGCTGTACTGCCGGGCCCCGTAGTTGTAGCCGGCAATGGGCTGCATGCCCTGGTTGAGCCCCAGGTTCACCATGACGAACAGAAAGGAGATGCGGTTGATGATGCCAGCGAGACGATGCAGGCCGCCGCGTTCATCAGGAAAGGCCCCATGCCGATGGCAAGGGATTCCTTGGCAATGGGCCAGTCCAGCTCGAAAAAGCGGGGGCCCAGATGCAGGAGTTTCTCTTTATCCATGAAATACCGCAGGGTCAGGATCATGGCCAGGAACTGGCACAGGACCGTGGCCAGGGCGGCTCCCCGGATGCCCATACCGAAGGTAAAGATGAATATGGGGTCGATGATGGCATTGGAAATAACGGTGAACAGCGCCAGTCCCATGGCCAGCCGGGGATTCCCGGAAGAACGGATCACGGCGTTCAGGCCAAAGTAAATATGGGTGATGACGTTGCCCAGCAGGATGATGACCATGTAATCCCGGGCAAAGGGAAGGGTATTCTCACTGGCACCGAAAAAGGTAAGGATGGGGTCCAGGAAGGCCAGGCAAACAATGGCAAAGACCACGCCCAGGATGGTATTCAAGGTCACTTCATTGGACAGCACCTTGTTGGCGATGGTGTAGTTTTTCTTGCCCAGCAGGATGGAAATCATGGTGGCTGCGCCCACGCCCACAAGGGTGCCCATGGCCGTGGAAAGGTTCATCAGCGGGAAGGTGACGGCCAGGCCGGAAATGGCCAGCGAACCTACTTCGGGGATATGCCCGATGTAAATGCTGTCCACCATGTTGTACAGGGAGGATGCCGTCATCGCAATGATGGCGGGAACGGCATACTGCCTTAACAGAGAACTGATTTTCCGGGTACCGAGTTCTGAGGGGGCTGCCTGACCTGCCATTGTCGTTACTTCGGTTTTGCTACAACATCAATATCGAACCGGAGACTGGCATAGGCCGGGATAGAAGACCCGTTTCCGTTGGCGGCATAGCCCCGCGTGGAATAGAAGGTGCAGATGCCTCTTTCAAAGGGCCGCAGGATAGAGCAGCAGTAGCCGAAACCGTCCACCAGGTTACCTTCGGCGGTACTGTCATCGCCCATAGAGGTATTCCTGTAATCCTCTTTCTTGTTGATGGCGACCGGCTCGTAGGTCTTGGAAGCGGAGTAAATGCCGTAGAATTTGGCGGTGTCTTCGATGGTGGTATCGAAAACCAGCCCGTTCAACAGGCGACCGGTATAATTGATATAGAAAGTGGTATCGTTGGGCATAACGGCCTCTTTGGCCACATCGTCGGGGTTGAGGCATTTGTAATAGAAACCGTAAACCAGGGAGTCGGCAACGCCCAGAACCCGTTTGGAATAGCTCTCCAGCGAATCAATCTCCCATTTTTTAATATCGGTCGTGGCATCTGTAACATACAGCGAGTAGATGTTGTGGGTGCCGGTTTCGGAGTCCAGGTATTCCTGCGCGGTCTCGTGGTCGGCAATGACATTCAGCCATCCCGGGACTACGGCGGTGCGCTTTCCGCCCACCTTCATTCCGCGCAAGGTCTCGCGGATACCCGCGTTCAAGGTGTTTTTGTTGATCAGCCAGGGAACGGGACCATAATACGTAGTGGTCTTATAGCTGCCCAGCGGCTGGGCCATTTTGGGGTCGGAGGTGGCGCTCACCGTTCCGCTCAGTAGGCGCTGGGTGTAGGTGACAAATACGTACATATCGTCATTCTCCGATAATTCCTTTCCGGTTCCCGGGGTATCCTCGATAATGTAGACGCCCTTACCCGTGGCAGGGATATTGGGATAATTCACCTGCAGCCAGGCGTCGAAATACCGCTTGGTGGCAACATTGTCATTAATTGTCTTTTCTCGTGCGCAGCCCGCAGCAAGCAAGGCGGAAACTGCGATATATAGCCATTTTTTCATACTCATTCGTTCGATATGCTTTGGACCCAAACGTGGTAGGCCAATGCAGCATTTGCAGGAATCGTGCCGAGAATGCGATCTCCGAAGCCATATTTACCGGAAAAGAGGATATAGCACTCGTCTCCGGCCTTGACGCCCGGCAATCCGCGGCGGAGTCCGTCTACCAATTCTCCCTCTGAAGGCCGTACCATGGCGATTTTGAAAATGCTGGAATCGGACACGGCCCAGGTGGTGGTCACTTCTGTATAATTGGTCGTAAATAAATTCGAATTCGAAACGCTGCCCGTAAAGGTGTATCCGGCGTACCAGATGGCGGCCAGGCCGTCGGTATTCAACGAATCCTCCGTTTCCGGGGCGGAGCGTTTTACCGTAACACGGGTCACACCGTCCTGGTAGCAGACAAAGGAGCCTTCATGGCTTTTCAGCAGCGTCTGTACATAGCTTTCAATCTTTTTCTCCTGGTTCCCGAACAGGACCTCCGTTTCCTTGGAACAGGAAAGGAGGGCGACGGCAGCCAGGATGCTGCAGGACAGAATATAATGGAGGGGT
>CADCCI010000175.1 GCA_902799895.1 uncultured Bacteroidia bacterium
GACGGCCGCCAAGGGGCTGCTCAACGCGGCCTGGCGCGGCTGCATCCACGGGGACTGGATTTATATGGCCAGCAAGGGCAACAACAAACTGGTGCGGCACAACTACAAGACCGACGTCGCCGAGGTGATTACCAGCAATTTCACCGGCACATCACCCATGGACGTCTGCTTCGATACGGAAGGCAACGCTTATGTCCTCGTCCGCGACGGCTCCAAGGCCATCTTCAAGGCCCCGGGCGGCGACTTCGCCAACATGGCGGTCTTCGCAGAATTCAGCAAGGGACCGCTGGCCATGGAATTCGCCCCGGACGGCACCCTGATCGTGTCCACGATGGGCTGCCAGATTATCGGCGTGAAGCCGGATGGCGAGCAGTTTGTCATCGCAGGTGTCTTGGACGGCAAGGCGGATGATCCCGGAACTCCCGGAGAGCCGCTGACCGCCAAGTTCGGCTCCAACCTCTTTGGCATCACGGTCGGTCCCGAGGGAGAAATCTATGTGGCCGATGACTCCTTCAAGGTAATCAAACTGATCTCGCCTGGAGAGCACGGTTATGATGATGCTGTTATTTCTACGATAGCCGGTACGTCCGGTCAGAAGGGAAAGACGGACGGGGTCGGCGCCGAAGCCCGGTTCGACACGCCTGGTGAAATCCGGATGGCACCTTCCGGCAAACTGCTCATCGTTACCGAATACAACGCATACACCATTCGTGAAATTGTGATTGACTAGTCATGAAAAAGATAGTATTTGTCCTCTGCTCCCTCCTTCTGCTGGCCGCCTGTCAGCAGAAGGACAGCTACGAGGCCCGGATTACAGACCTCCGGCTGGTTTCCGTCGATCCCAAAAACGGCTATCCCGGTGACCTGATTACCATCCTCGGGCGGAATTTTTCAACGGATCCTGCCCAAAACGAAGTTACCGTCGGCGGGGTCCCCGCCCGTGTGCTGGAAGCCTATAAAGACCGCCTGCTGGTCATATTGCCCCAGAATGAACCCGGCAACCACACCATTTCGGTGAAAGCGCCGTCCGGCGAAGCGGAAGGCCTGGTATTCAATTACCTGAAGATTCCCGACCACGAGTACCTGGTTTCTACGATCGTGGGCCAGCAGGGCGTACGCAAGTGCATCGATGGCGTGGGTACCGGAGCTGCCACTTATATGCCCACAGGCATTAACAAGGCTGCCGATGGAACGCTTTGGTTCACGGACCGTGGCGGGAACAAGATCCGTCACATCGCTCCCGATATGACTGTGACCAGTGAAGCATCTGTTGACGAAAGCGGCGCTGCCATATGGCAGGGCGCATTCGATGCCCAGGGTAATTATTGGTACAACGATAAGGCGAAAGGCAAACTGTATCGCTTCAATCCGGGCACGAAGAAAAACGAAGTGATGGCTTCCGGTCTGAATAACCCGATGAACGTGGCCATCGATGCTTCCGGAAATATCTATGTTCCTTGCCGCAATGCACAGAAAGTGTACAAGTTTGCCGCCGGGACCATGGAAAAGAGTGAATACGCCACATTTGAAACGGGCGGTCCTTCTTTCATCGGCTTCGATCCCAAGGGGAATCTGATTGCAGCTCTCTGGAATGGTTATAAACTGGTTTCTGTAGCTCCCGACGGTACTCAGACTGTGATTATGGGTACGGGCGAGAAAAAAGACGAGAAGGACGACGGAGACGGCGATCCACTAAAGGCTACGGTACGCTCCTGCCAGGGATTCGACATCGCTCCCGACGGCACCATCTATGTGGGCGATGCTGCATATCATTGTGTGCGGAAACTTACTCCGGACGAGAATGGCGACTACTCCAAGGGTACGGTTGAAACCATTTTGGGCGGCACCAAGGGATATGCCGATGGAAAAGGCCTCAATGCCAAGTTCAACGAAGTGGACGGCATCCTGGTGTACGATGAGAGTACCCTCTACATCTGCGATTCCCAGAACTGCCTGATCCGTAAAGTGAGCATCCGATGAAAAGAGTCCTTGTTTTGGCCGCGACCCTGATGCTTGCGGCATGCAGTCAGATAGGTCCCCGGCAGAAGGCCGGGGAACCTTTCCGTCTTCTCTTCTGGAATATCCAGAATGGAATGTGGTCGGGGCAGGGAGAGAATTACAACAGTTTTGTGGATTGGGTAAAAGCCCAGAATCCGGATGTCTGTGTCTGGTGCGAAGCGCGAACCATCTATTATGACGGGACACGTGACAAAATGCCTGTGGAGCAGAAGTATCTGGTGGACCACTGGCCGGAACTGGCAGCCCGCTATGGCCACAAATACGTGTATGTGGGCGGCATGCGGGATAATTATCCGCAGGTGGTCACTTCCAGGACCCCTATACATGGAATGGCACAGATGGTCGGTGCCGAACCTGACAGCGTGGTCTCGCACGGCGCTCTCTGGGCCCAGGTCCAGGCCGGAAAACGCGTGCTCAATATCGTTGCTCTCAAGGATGGCCAGTTCGCCCTCGTAGTAGAGCTTGCGATTGGGGGTTAGGTAACTCCAGCCACCCTGGCTGTACATGGTGGGGACTTCAGGGACGGTAAACACCTTGAAGCCCAGG
>CADCCI010000176.1 GCA_902799895.1 uncultured Bacteroidia bacterium
GGCAACTCCAACGACGGTTGGAACGTCATCGGTTGCCAGAGTTTCATGAACCAGCCATTGCTTGCATGGGCCGGTGAGATCGAGAATCCCGTGCTGCTCATACATGGAGAAAAGGCCCACAGCCGCTATTTCAGCGAATACGCCTATAGCCTGTTGACAGGCTCCAACAAGGGACTGATGATCATCCCTGGCGCCTCCCACGTGGACCTTTACGATGATGTTGCCGGCGTGATTCCCTACGACAAGATGGAGGCATTCTTCAAGGAAAACCTGAACTAGCATGTTCCGTACGTTGACCATTAGTTTCATCGCATTCCTGTTTCCAGTACTGCTTTCATGTGAGAAGGGACCGGTAGAAACCGTTCCCGAGACCCCTCAGGAAGAACAGACCGATAACGGAGGGAATAACGGTAATACTGGAGAAGAAACGCAAAACAACACGACAATGCCGGATAGTATCAAGATATCCGTCTCAGGAAAGACCCTTCAGGTGAAGATCGAGGATAATGCCGCGACAAGGGCGCTTGTCGCGGCCCTTCGCGAAGCATCTATCAGCTATGAAGCCGACGACTACGGCGGCTTCGAGAAAGTCGGCGCCCTTGGTCGTTCACTTCCCACAAGCAATACCCAGATTACCACGCAGCCGGGCGATGTCATCCTGTACAGCGGCAACCAGATCGTGCTGTTCTATGGCAGCAATTCATGGAGCTATACCCGGATAGGCAAGATGGAATACGGTTCTTTGGACGAATTAAAGTCCTTCCTGAAAGCCGGACAAGGTAAAATAAACGTAACTTTGTCGTTATGATGAAAAAGTCATTTGCAATACTTTTTACTGCGCTTACAATTATGGGTTGCGTAAACAATACCAAGAAGGCTGATCCCGCGCAAGGATCTATCACAATGAACCTGTATTACACCGGCACAGACGGCAATGCACAGCGTTTCATGGATGAGATGGAATCAAGCGGTACGGCTGATGCCATAAGGGCCGAGGAAGGCAATCTGAGATATGAGTATTTCGTATCCAAGGATGATCCGGAGACCGTCCTTCTCATTGACAGTTGGGCGGATCAGGATGCCCTGGATGCCCATCACCAGACACCGATGATGGAAACCATTGCCGCCTTGAGGGAGAAATACGACCTGAGTATGAAGGCTGAAAGATAGATCAGGGCCACGGAGGACGTGACCACCAATGATGCAAAGTATATCAGGACTAAAGACGAACCAATGAAAATCCAAACGGTCGATTTTTCCGTTTGGCCGAAAGGCGAGCCTAATACGGCATATGCCCGGTACTTCACCGGAAACAGTTATTTGGCCCCTCTTGACGGGGGCGTTTCCAATGTCACCTTCGAGCCCCGTTGCCGCAACAACTGGCACATCCATCACAAACAGATCCAAGTGCTTATATGCGTTGCCGGCCGCGGTTGGTATCAGGAATGGGGCAAGGAGCCCGTGCCGATGACTCCCGGCACCATCATCGCTGTCCCTGCTGAAGTAAAGCATTGGCACGGAGCCGCCAAAGACTCATGGTTCCAGCATCTGACCTATCACAAGGACGTGCAGGAAGGAGCAAGCAACGAATGGCTGGAGCCGGTTACGGACGAGCATTACGACGCTTTGTAACGGCTTGCGACGAAAGGAAGGCCCCGGTTATTCTACAGTCCAGATTGCGGATTCCTCACCTTGTGAGGTAACGATGCGTATCTTGTTGGTACCTTGTTGTAATTCGACGCCTGGCCACTCTACCGTAGCATAAGCATCCGTCTTCTTCTGCGATACTTTCTTGTCGTTCAGGTAAAGTGTCGCAGAAGAAGCGGTTGTAAAGACTATGATATCTGTTACCACATCAGGCCTTTCAGTGAAATCCTTTGAACAGAGATGTACGGTAGGGACTGATTTGTTCCAGTTTGCCTTGTAGTAATAGAAAGCATCCTTCCGTACCTTACGGTCGATGGTCACCAACCCCTTGTCGTTCTGGTTGGGGCTGTCACCCTCGAAGCGTCCGGAAGCGCCGAAATCGAACATGTTCCAGATATACGAGCCCCAGACCCAGTCACGCTCTGCGATGACCGGCCACTGGACCCTGTGGATGTCAGTCTGTCGTTCCATTGGATGATTCTTGCCCATGGAGTCATAGACTGTGAACGAATCCTCGTCATAGCGGCTGACGTGCATTTTGGGACTAGCCCCTGCACCATACTCGCTGATGCCTATGGATGCCGTCGGGTGCGCTGCATGCCATTCGTCAAGGAACGGTGCAAGGTCTGTTTTCTTGCCGTAATACCAACCATAATACTTGTTGAAAGCCATCACGTCCGGGATGAACTCGTTGGAGGAGTCGATATAGACTGCGCATGTCGTCAGACGCCCCGGATCCATATCATTGGCTACTCCATTCAGCCGGGCGACTATCTTGTCAGTCCCAGCCTGGATCTCATTGTCCAGATAGTTGTACTGGGGGCGATCATTTCGCGGAGTTGGAGTTCGAGATTGTCTTCAAACGCGGGATTGGCCACCCATGTGCCTACAAAAGGAATCTCTTCCCACACGACGTAGCCTCGGCGGTCTGCTTCCTCAAACATGAACCGCGCCTGAGGGTAATGCGCCAGGCGCAGTGAGTTCACTCCCATCTCATCAAAGAGAGCAAAATCGGTCAGGTGGTTCTCTTCAGATAGGGCCGAAGCGATCCCGTCCCAATCCTGATGGCGCGACACCCCGCGGAGTTTCAAATGCTTACCGTTCAGGAAGAAGCCTTTTTCCCGGTCTACATGGTAATACCGCAGGCCGATGTTATCCTCCACCCGGTCAATCTCTTTCCCGTCTTTGAGAAGGGTTACGATAACATGATACAAATAAGGATCAGCCTGACCGTCCCATAGATGCGGGTTATTGATGCCCATCCTGCATGTTACCACGTCGTTGAAAATGCGGTCGAAATACGTTTCCGCTACGGAATGGCCATCGGCATCAAGGACTGCGAGGCGGACTTCGCATCCGGTATAGTCGGAAAGCGTAGAAAGATGGATTTCCGCACTCAGGTCCGCTCGGTCACGTTGAGTCTTTTGGGAGATTAGCACCCCTTCCGAGCCGAGATAGAGGGGAGAAATGCAGGTCGCCTCTGTCACTTCCAGCCATACATCACGGTAAAGTCCTCCATAGATATTGAAATCCCCTCCGAAGGGAGCGACATCAAAAGTCGGAGCATTGTTACAGACCACGGTAAGAGTGTTCTCTCCCGGATCTACATAGTCGGTTATCTCAAAGGTAAATGCATTGTATGCCCCCTTGTGTTCTCCAACGAATACGGAATTGACCAGGACATCGGCAACGCTGCCTGCGCCTTCGAATCTCAGGAAGATCCGTTTGCCGGTATAGCCCTCAGGTATCTCGATAATGCGGGTATAGGTTCCATACCCCCGATAATAAGTATCTTCGGTCTGGAAATCCTCGGCATTGTAGGAATGCGGGAGTGTCACAGGGTCGCCGGGTGTTTGCCGGCCGAAGGACGTGCCCGCGACCGGGCCGGTCTTGACAAAGCCTTTGACAAATGTCCAACCCTCATTCAGAGACTTGACTTCGCGCGCAAAAAGAACGAATGGAGATACCCAAAGGAGCGATAAAACTATCAACAGTTTCTTCATATCTAAACGCTTAATAATTCAGGACATTTCGCTTGCATCTAATATAATTCTTTTTTGCGGAAACGGGACACTTTTAGAAATAAAAACTACGGGAAAGCTAATCACGCTTTAAACAGAATAAAAAAAAAAAAAAAAGCATAATTCCTTATATTTGACATCGCGAACCCATCG
>CADCCI010000177.1 GCA_902799895.1 uncultured Bacteroidia bacterium
CGCCTCGTCCGTACCGGTGCTGTCCGTGTGGCCGGAGATGACGATGCTGTCGATGTAGCGGGTGTTCTGCTCGTTGGACAGGATGGAGACAAAGGCGTCGATCAGGCGGTAGAGCGTGGCCTCACCGGCGGGCAGGATGTCCATCCACGTTTCGGCGTCCTGGAAGGATTCAACGTTGGCCAGCACCAGCGAGACGGTGTTGTTGGTGAAATGCATGAGCATAGTGAGTTTCAGCGACCCCGTTTTCCAATACACCAGTCCGAACAGGCAGCCCAGGATGAAGGCGGGCAGTGCCTGCCAGGGATTCAGGTGGATGAGGGCGAAGAAGGCGGCCGAAAGGGCGATGGCGGCCGCGGGTTTCAGGACCGTCCCGTCTTTTCGGGTGTGATGCAGCAGGCCGCGCAGGACGATGCCCCGGCAAAGCCATTCTTCGAAGAGGGGAGCCATGATGCTCACACACAGGAAATTAAGCCAGAAATTGCCTTGCGTAACCAGCTCCAGGGCGTCTTTGAGCCATTGGGGCATAGGCGGCAGGAGGGAGTTGAGGGCGTCGCTCATATATCCCAGGGCAACGGTGGCCAGGATAACGCCCAGGGCCAGCAGGGCCTTCCCGGGGCCCCAGTTGTCGCTGTCCAGCGGAACGCTCTCTCCGAAGGCGCTTGCATTGCGGCTTTTCAGCCCTACATAGATGAAAGGGGGAATGAACATAGCCGGATAGCTGACCAGCGTCCCGTATTCCAGCACCGTTGCCGGGCTGTAGAAGAGGCGCATGAGCTGCGTCAGGCCGCTTCCCAGGAGACCGCCCAGGACCAGCAGGGCAAGCAGAATGAGCAATTCACCCATGCCGGGGATGTACCAGGCATGGGTTGCGAACAAATCGTAATTCTTGTTGTGCGGCCGCGCCATATCAATACAGCGGGGAAGGATAAACGCCTTCGCTGACCAGGCGGGCGAATTGGGCTACCACGCCGGGACGGTCTTCCTGATAGGTGACGCCGAACCAATGGGCCGGGGTGGAAAGAACCTCGCAGGCTCCCTTTCCGCCTTTTATGATCACATCCACCGCGTAAGGAATGTAGAACTCTTTCTTGGGCTCGTTGATGTTGGCCTCCAGGAAGGTCTCGAAAATAGCGGCGCTCTTGGCGAAATAGTCCGGGGTGAAGCCCCACATATTCATAGAGCAGAGGGCCTTGGCGTCCAGTTCCACGTGCTTCTCGCCGTTGACGGAATTGTTGCCATAGACCTTGCCGTCGGCTTCCTTGGCAATCTCCAGGTGCTCGGCGATATCGGTCAGGTTGCCCTTGGCGTCATAGGAGCAGATGCCGCGGGAAACGCTTCCGTTTTCGGAAAGCGTGTTTTCCAGCTCGAATCCGATAATACAGTACTGCCCCTCGGTGGCGGCGTGGGCGCGGCACCAATCGGCCAGGATCTTGAAGGATTCCTTTCCATAGAAATCATCCCCGTTGATGACGGCGAACGGTTCCCGGATCACATCGGCGGCCATAAGGACGGCGTGGGCGGTGCCCCAGGGCTTTACACGCTCGGGATTCAGGGTGAAACGGGCGGGAATCTTGGTGAGTTCCTGGGTTACGAAAACGAACTCCAGGGGCGTTCCGTCCACGGTTTTCACGTCTCTGTATTTCTCCTTCACGTGGGCTTCCATCTGGTCTTTGAACGACTCGCGGACAATATAGACCACCTTGCCGAAACCGGCGGCTACGGCGTCGTAGATGGAATAATCAATAATGGTCTCTCCGTTGGGGCCCAGGCCATCCATCTGTTTCAGGCCTCCATAACGGCTGCCCATTCCGGCAGCCAGGACAAGCAGGGTAGGTTTCATTTTATTTTTTTTGTTATCAGTATGCATTAATCACACAAATTTAACTATTTTTGCATAGAATCGCAATTCATGGGAAAATTCAGAGATATTTGGGACAGCAGCAAAGACGGCGACAAGCGGGAACAGCGTTCGTTCCTGCGGTATTTCATCCTGTCTTCCTTTGTCTTTATCGTGCTGGTGGGCTTTGTGAACCGCAACAACCTGGTCCGCTGGTTTCGCTCTACCGTTACCATCCGCACCCAGCGGGAACGGATCGAATTCCTGCAGAAGGAAATCGACCGGATCGACGCCCAGCTCAATTCCCTCAAGAATAACGAAGACTCGCTGGAGACCTTCGCTCGCCAGCGTTTCCTCTTCGCCGAACCCGGCGACGATGTCTATATCGACGATTAAAAGCCCGTATAGGTCCAGGGTGTGATGGCCCGCAGTTCCGCTTTCACCGCTTCGCTCACTTCCAGCGTGCCGATGAAGTCCTCGATGGTCTTTTCATCGATGGCAGCGCCCGTGCGCGTAAGGGCCTTCAGCGTCTCGTACGGGTTGGGGTAGCCTTCCCGGCGCAGGATGGTCTGGATGGCCTCGGCCACCACGGCCCAGTTG
>CADCCI010000178.1 GCA_902799895.1 uncultured Bacteroidia bacterium
TCCTTGAGTACCTCTTTCTTCAGGGCGGCGAGCTTCTTGCCGTCCGGCGACCACTGGATCTCCGAATAGGCCTCGCCGTCGGTCCCGTCAAAGCTCAGCTGGCAGGGCTCGGAACCATCGGCCTTGGAGAGCCAGACATTGTTGTCCCGGACGAACGCAACGAGCGAACTGTCCGGGGAGAACCGCTTCACGTCGCGTTTGAAGGCGAACTGGCTCTCGTCTGAAGGGTCGTAGTAGCCCGGACGGGGCCGCTTCATGGCCTCCTGGAACTCTTCTTCAGAGAGGGCGGTCTTCGTTGTCCCGGACACCTTGTACCAGGCCTTACCGGAAGGCTCGTTCGTCTCGAAGACGAAGGTGTCCTCCCCCGTCCAAATGGGGCGGATAGAGCCATAGTACAGGTCTGCGCCGACTTTGGAGACAAATTCGGTGGCGCGGTACGCCTGGTCAAAATCCTGGGCCCCGGCGAAGAGGCCGGAGAGCAGCGCCGCCGCAGCGGCAAGGAATAGCTTTCTTATCATAACGCCTAGATGTCTGTCTACAAAGGTAATCAAATCCCTAATGATACCGATAGGTGATGATGAAATCGAACGTGGTACCGTTGGCCAGGATTTTGTTCCGGAAAGTGAGGGTCTTCCCCTTGGCGGCAGCCACGTTGCCAGGATTCATGCCCACGACGAAACGCCCCTGGTTGGCGCCGGTACCGTCGGGGTCGCCGTCGTACCAGATCTTGTTGCCGGCCTTGTCTTTCTTTCCGCCCCAGATGTACCACTGCCAGAAGGCGGTTCCCTTGTCCCAGGCGCACGGTTTTTCGTTGATGTCCACCCACATGCCCGGCTTATAGGAAGTGAATTCGGGAATCTTGGTGCCATCGGCGTTCACGCCGTAGAAGCTGTTCTCATCCAGGTTCCGGACATCCGCGCCGATGAAGGTGTTCACCTTCGCCACGGGCAAGTCGAAATAGCCCACCTGGAAACCGCCGCGGGCGGCCGCCTCGTCCGTGTCGATGTCCACGTCTACCGCGATGGTCGTCCCGGAAAGCGTCCAGGAGAAACTGTTACCAACCCCGCCGCCGTTGAGGCCGCCACTGGAAGGCGCACCGAGGTCCAGGACTTCTCCGTCGGCCGTGAACTTGACCTGATAAGGCCAATGACGGTCGTTGCTGTTGTTGTCATCCCACAGGTGGGTGATGTAAGTCGTGGGCGTGCAGGCGACAACCGCCCACACGTATTTGGCATCGGCCGGAACCGTCCATGTGGCCGTGCCGTAATTGTTGGTAGCGGCCGTCGCGGTCGTGCTTTCGCTGTATTTCCGGGTAGAGAGGTCCTCTCCCAGGGAAACGAAGCCCAGGGTCCAGCCGGCCTGCTTGGCGTCGCCGCTCTTGTTGTAGCCGGCCGCATTGGGCATGCCGGCGAAGTCCATCGTCAGTTCCTGTCCGGGTCGGACGGACAGCCGGATGAGATTGAATCCGGTCGCTTCCGGGGCCCTGGAAGGATCCACCTTCCACCAGCCGGCGCCCGCATCCACCCCCTTCCAGGAGACGGCCCCCGCGTAGCGGGCGCCCTCCGTCCGGAGCTGCTCGAAATCCCAGGTGGCCACCCGGGCGGCATAATCATAGACCTGGGCATTGAACTCGTCCAGGGTCAGGGAGAAGGTGCTCATGTAGGACTCGATGGAATCCTTGGGCTTCCGGGCCGCATGCCAGACCTTGGACACGGCGTCCAGGCCATACTTGTCCACCCAGTAGTAGTGGAAGAAATAACTGCCGTAGCGCATGTCCTCATGGGCGAAGTGACGGTGCGCGTTGTCGCAGAATTCGGTGAAGTTATAGTTCGTGAACGTCTCCTCCGGCACCATCTGGTATGCCATCCACTGCGCGGTCTGCTCCCAGAAATCGCTTCCGTTCCCTTGGTCATATCGGAACGCCGTCTGCGAGATATCGGTTGCCTTCTTGTTCAGGATCAGGTCACACGCGACCTGGTACTGGAAAGAATGGCCGATTTCATGGGCTACGGTGGCGCGGCTGTTCGCCGCCTCGGGATTCACCCACAGGCAACCGGTGATGTTGTCCTGGGGGCCGGAGCCGTAGGCTGCCCACTCGGTCTGAGGCTTGCGCACGATGCGCCCTTTCTCGTCGTAGGCATTGCGAGGGGTGAGCGACATCAGGATGGGATTGGCACCCTTGGCACGAATCTCACGGATATAACGGCGCAGGTAGCGGCCATAGCTATAGACGGTGTCCTGCCGCTGGGTGCGCTGGTTGAAGCCGATGTAGCAGGTGTCCATATCTACTCCAGGGATAACGGCACGGGCACGACGCTGGAGACTTTGCGTTTCAAGAGCATTTTGGGAGCACATTATCATGTGGACCCGGCGGATGTGCAGGGTTATATGCTCGGTGAGCATGGCAACT
>CADCCI010000179.1 GCA_902799895.1 uncultured Bacteroidia bacterium
GACAAAAACCATTGAATATGAGAGGGATTGCGGGCCGATGTTCGGAGACCGCACCCTCCATGAGCAGTCCCACGGCGAGAGCTTCCTCAACTTCATCACCGCCTTTACGCGCCCCGGCCTGTACCTGATGGACGAGCCCGAGGCCGCGCTGTCCCCCAACCGGCAGCTATCCCTTTTCTCCCGCATCGCCGAGATGGCGCGCGACGGAGCGCAGTACATCATCGTCACGCACTCCCCCATCCTCCTTGCCCTTCCCGACGCCGACATCATCCAGTTCGACGGCGACGGAATCCATTATGTCGATTACAGGCAGACGGAGAGTTATCGCATCACGGAACTCTTTATCAATCATCGGGAAAGGATGGTTGAAGAACTGGCTAAGCAGTAAAAGCACAAACCAACCCCTCATTGAGAACAAATGCCGCCCTAATGGGTGGCCCTCTTTCGTGTCCAGGTCGGGATAAAACCGCTACTTTTGTATAAAGGCCACGTAGTCAAAACACGACCCAACCAATAACTAATCAACTGTATGCGAAAAGTATTATCCTTGATCTGCCTGTCCGTGGTAGCGGCCCTATTATGCGGGAGCGCCTACGCGCAGACGCGCACTGTCAGTGGTACGGTAGTCGATGAGTCCGGCGAGGGCATCATCGGCGCCGCAGTCATGCTGAAAGGAACGTCCACCGGTGTCGCCACCGATTCGGAGGGACGTTTCCAAATCAATTGTCCCGCGAACGCCGTGCTGGTGATCACCAGCATCGGCTTCGAAGATGCGGAAGAGGCCGTGGGCAACCGCACCAGCCTCACCGTCAGACTGCAAGTCTCCCAGGAACTCCTGGACGACGTGGTGGTCATCGGTTACGGTACCACCCGCGCCAAGAACTTCACCGGCTCCGTGGACGTGGTGAAGATGGCCGATTCCCCCATTTCCGACATGGGCCTCACCACCACCTCCGACCTTCTCCGCGGACGTCTGTCCGGCGTCATCATCGGCGCTGAGCAAAGTACGCTGGGACAGAACGCCAGCATCCTCGTGCGCGGTAAGAAGTCCATCAATGCCACCTCAACCGCTCCCCTCATCGTCCTGGACGGCGTCATTTTCTCCGGAAACATCGAGGATATCGACCCGCAGTCCATCGACCAGGTGAGCGTCCTGAAGGACGCCACTTCCCTGGCCGCCTACGGCTCCAAGGCCGCCAACGGCGTGATCATGATCACCAGCAAGAAAGGCCAGGAAGGCAAGCCCACCATCACCTTCAGCACTACGCAGCAGTTTTCCAGGCCTACCTATGTACCTCAGGTGCTGAGCCCCACCGATTATATTATCTACAGGAACGCCCGGCAGGGTAAGACCAGCGGATTCGACGACATCAACTTCATGACGCTCATGGAGGAAGAGAACTACAAGAAAGGCGTGGTTACCGACTGGTACGACATGTGCCTGCAGACCGGCTGGAGCCAGAACTACAACCTGAACTTCAGCGGCCGCACCCGGAACTCCAGCTACTTCGTGGGCCTGGGCCACACCGACCAGAAAGGCACCGTCGTCGGCGACCATTTCGTCCGCAACAACGTGTCCGTGAACCTTTCTTCCAAGATTTCCAAGCATATCGAGGCCGGCGTGAACATGGCCTATGCCAACACCCTGGACGACTCCAACCGCGCCTCCATCCGCTACGACCTGTACTGCCTCTCCCCTTACGGCATGTCCACCCTCCCCGACGGACGCCTGCGTTACTATACCGACGGTATCTCCGGTTCCCGTTACAACCCGCTGTGGCCCGTGGAATACGGCGGAGAGAAGGAAAACCGCTACAAGAACCTGACCCTGGGCGGCTACCTGAGCATCAATATCCCCTGGGTTGAAGGTCTCAACTTCCGTGTCAATGCCTCCTTCGGCGAGCGCAACACGGAAAACAAGAGCTTCCGCCACGAGAACTACTATGTGGCCCTGCTGGGCGAAGACGACTTCGAAGGCATCGGCCAGAACCCCGAGTACTTCAGCCTCAAGGACGCCAACGGCTCCATCTCCACCCGTGCTTACAAGAACTGGGTCGTGGACAACATCCTCTCCTACAGCCGCCGTTTCGGCGAGCACTCCGTCAGTGCTTCCCTGGTCTATACCCGTGACAGCGCCCTGTCTTCCGACTACTCCATGACCGGTTCCAGTTTCACCACCGCCGGCAATACCCTCCTGGGCTGGCACGGCCTCTCGAACGCCGACAATAAGAACTACACCAGCCCCACCTATTCCCTGCATACCGACGTCGGCTATCTCGCGCGGGTAATGTATTCCTTCAAGGACACTTATCACTTCAACGCATCCTTCCGCCGCGACGGTGCCTCCGTCTTCGGAGCCGATTCCAAGTGGGGTGACTTCCCTGCCGTGGGCGCTGCCTGGACCA
>CADCCI010000180.1 GCA_902799895.1 uncultured Bacteroidia bacterium
GCAGGTCTTCGGCGCTGTCGGCGACGGCCTGGAGGTAGGAAGCGAAGGCTTCGTCGAGATTCGCGGAGGCTTTGGCGCGCGGGAGCGGGCCGGGCGTGCCGGCGCAGGAGGCGGCGAGCACGACGGACAGGAGAAGGACAATGCGTTTCATACAATTACAATCGGTATTTCTGAGCCAAATATACTGATATAAAATCAGTTATCAATCTGTTAAAAACAGAATGTGAACAAAATTGAAAAGATGTGAACACGCACGTCCCCGCGTAAGAAAAACAATTGAACATATCACGCAAAGGCTGTGCATCGCATTCCGTACTTTTGCATCAGTGAAAAAGCCACTTAACCAACTCAAATCATAACCAATGAAACGTTTAATTTCCACTCTCGCTCTGTGCCTGGCCATCGCCGGCACCATGAACGCCCAAGAACTGGCCAACTTCAACTTCGGTGGCCGTCAGCGTCCCGTCATCTCCCCTGAGATCCAGAACGACAGCGTGACATTCCGCCTGAAGGCCGACTACGCCACCGTCGTGAAGCTCAGCGGTTCCTGGATGCCCAACCCTTACGGCGGCACCATCGACATGTTCCGCGGCCCCGGCAACGTCTGGGAAGTGAAGATCCCGCTCCCGGAGCCGGAAATCTACACCTACAACTTCGTCGTGGACGGCGTCATGGTGAACGACCCGCAGAACATCTATGTCCAGCGTGACGGCACCCGCTTCCTCCCGATGCTCATCGTCCCGGGCAAGCGCACCGAGAACTACAACGAGGCCACCCAGCACGGCACCGTGAGCCATCCCTGGTATCACAGCAACGTCCTCGGCATGGACCGTCGCCTGACGGTGTACACCCCGTACGGCTACGAGAACAACCCCAAAAAGAAGTATCCGGTCCTTTACCTCCTGCATGGCGCCGGTGGTGACGAGGAAGCCTGGACCTCCATGGGCCGCGCCGCCCAGATCCTGGACAACCTCATCGAGAAGGGTCTCGCCGAGCCGATGATCGTCGTCATGCCGAACGGCAACGGCAACCAGGCGGCCGCCGGCACCCTCGGCATCCCCCAGAAGCAGATGCAGATGCGCTATGACCGCGAAGCCCTGGCCCAGATGCCCGAGGCCGAGCGCAACCGCCTGATGAACGGCTACGTGATCAGCCTCTGCGAGGAGATCGTTCCTTTCATCGAGAAGAACTTCCGCGCCATCGCGAAGCCGGCTTCCCGCGCGATCGCCGGTCTGTCCATGGGTGGCGGCCACACCATCACCGCCTCCAACCTCTATCCGGAGATGTTCGACTACATCTGCCCCCTGTCCGCCGCCGGTTCCGCCACGGCCGAGCAGGTCGCTACCCTCAAGAAGGCCGGCGTGAAGCTCTACTTCCTCGCCTGCGGCAACACCGACTTCCTCTTCGAAGGCTCCAAGACGCTGGACAAGACCCTCACCGAGCAGGGCCTCGACCACGAGTTCTTCGTCTCCGAGGGCGGTCACGTCTGGGCCAACTGGCGCCTGTACCTGAACACCTTCGCCCAGAAGCTCTTCAAGTAGCAACTACCAACCAAACATTAACCAATATGAGAAAAACCCAATTGCTCAAGCGAGCGATGTCCGTGGTGCTGGGACTTGTCCTAGGCGCCTCGGCGTTGCTGGCTCAGAACATCAAACGCAACAATTTGAAGGGTAATTATGCAGATAACTACTGTAGATTCCAGAACTATGGTGTCGATATTCCTGAGAACAGGCTTCTGAAAAAAGCATTAACTGTTGCCTCACATATTCTTGACGGATATAAAGAAGAAACTGTCAAACAGCTAAAGACCACTGTATCATCTATACGCCCACGATGGCAACACGTCAGCGGTGAATGTGATGAACGGAAGATTAGTAGTGGGAAAGTTAATCCATTTTACAAGGAATACCCGGTTGCAATCAACCTTGCTAAACTTATATTGCGCAAGATGTCTTTCAATCAGGTTATGCATGGAGTTTCCATGACCACTACACCACCCTATTGGATTGATATGAGCAAACTCTTTGAAATGTACGTTTTTGCCCTTTTGAGAAACAGATTTAGCGATAATGTCATTTACCATCCACATTTTAGAGGGCAAGAGCCGGATTACCTGTTGCTCCCCAAAGAGGAAAGACCTCCATATATTATCGATGCCAAGTATAAGCGATATGCAGAACGGCCTATTGAGACGGATGACATTCGACAGGTTTCTGGCTATGCCAGGATGAAAACTATTCGGAAGAAACTTGGTATAGATAACCATTCTTTAATCCCATGTCTGATAGTATATCCTGATCAGGAATGCAATAATGCTATTCCAGATGACAAGGACTGGCCAGAGGAAGGGCGTTATCTTGATATTTACAAAGTTGGCATTCAGTTGCCTGTCATAACAAA
>CADCCI010000181.1 GCA_902799895.1 uncultured Bacteroidia bacterium
TATACCGCCGCTGACCCTCTGCATACAGGGTATCGAAGGCCAGGGAGGACTTTCCGCTGCCGCTCAGGCCCGTTCCCACCACAAACTTCCCGCGGGGGATGTCCACATCCACCCCCTGCAGGTTATGCGCCTTCGCACCCCGTATTTTTATATATGAGGACATTAGTTACAAATATACGAAAAAAATATGAAAAGTTTTTGCTAACTTGCGGTTGATATGGTTCAAGTATTTCATTGCAATCCGCTGCAGGAGAATGCGTACCTGCTGTGGGACGACGCCCGGGAGGGGGTGGTCGTCGATCCGGGCTTTGACGGCGAGGGCGAGCTTTCGCGATTCCGTAATTTCCTGAAGGAGAATGACATCCGACTGAAGGAAATCTGGCTCACCCATGGGCATTTCGACCACATCCTGGGGGTATCGGCGCTGCTGGGCGGTGCTGCACCGGTTCCGGTGCGCATGCACTCGGCCGATCGGCCCCAGCTGGAGCGGGCCCGCCTGATGGCGGCGGCTTTCGGCATCGATTTCCCGGACACGCCTTTCCCTACCTGCAATCTGGCCGACGGGGACGAACTCCGTGTGGGAGGCATGGCCTTCCGGGTAATCACCACGCCCGGACATACGCCCGGCGGGGTTTCCTATTACTGTCAAAAAGAGAAACTTTTGCTCACGGGCGATACCCTGTTTGCCGGCAGCATCGGCCGTACGGACCTGCCTGGCGGGGAATATGACGACCTGATTGTCTCCATCATGGATAAATTGATGGGCCTGGACGGCGACGTGGAAATCCTGCCCGGACACGGCGGCGTTTCCGACATTGCCACCGAGCGTACCCAAAATCCTTTTCTCCAGCCCTTCAACGAGCCCGACGATCCGGATTTGGTGGTTTAAATCAGCTTGGCCAGAACCTGTTGGATGGAACGGAAACTTTCCAACTCGGAAAGGGTCTGTCCAGCGGGGTCCGAGACCACCAGGTCGAAGGGATTTCCGGGTAGCTGGATGCGTCCGATTTTGAATCGGCTCGGGATGCATTTCACCAAGAATTCCACCGGGAAAGAAGCGTCTCGCAGCAGCGAGATGCAGAGATCGGCCCGCATACCCTGGAGGCGGGAAATGGTTTTCGCGGTGGGTTGGCCGCAGCCCTTTTTTGGTGATGTCGGTGATGAAAAAATCCCCATTCAGATTGTTTTCGCTGAAAAAAGCCTGGAGCTCCTGCCGACAGGATTCGAAGGAAGGATCTTCCGCGTCGAGGAAGACGGCGACGGTGCGGACTTCGCCCAGCGGAACGATGCCCGTGGGCTCGTTGCAGGCGTAGCGCCGGAGACTGCGGCGGCGGAAATAATTCTTCAGGAACTCAAACATGCGTCTCTCCTCCGTTGGCAGCAATGATTTCGCGGATTTCGGCCTTTGCCTCGCGCCAGCGGGGCACATCGATCTTGGTTCCTACCACCTCTACCACCTTGGCGGCGAGGATGGACCCGATTTCGCCGCAGGTTTTCAGCGGCAGGCCCAGCGAGTGGCCGTACAGGAAGCCGGCGGCATAGGTATCGCCCGCGCCGGTGGCGTCGATGGCCTTGGCCGGCCAGGGCTCCACGAAATACTCCTCGTCCCCGCTCCGGACCATGGAACCGTCTTTGCCCACCTTCACGACGGCAATGTCGCACAGCTGGGATAGCTCACGGATGGCTTCGGCAGGCTCCTTCCCGGTGAAGGCGCGGGCCTCGGACTCGTTCGCGAATACGATGTTGACATATTTGTCTACCAGGTTGTGCAGGAAGGCATCGTTGGATTCCACGACGTTATAGGATGCCAGGTCGATGGAAATGATGCTTCCGGCCCGGTGAGCCATTTCGGCGGCGGTGCGGATAAGCTCCTGGTCCTGAACCAGATAACCCTCGATATGGAAATAGTCATAACCCTCGAAATACTCCTGTTTCAGGTCGGTGGCTTCCATCTCCAGGGCGGCGCCCATGTAGTTGGCGAAGGTGCGCTCGGCGTTGACACCGGAAATGAACGCCATGCAGCGGCCCGACGATTTGGTACCGTAGAGCATCAGGGTCGTGACGCCGCTCTGCTCCATGGTGCTCTTGAACAGGCTGCCCAGTTCGTCGTTGCCAATCTTGCCGATATAGGCCGACGGCATGCCGAAAATAGAGGTGCAGGTGATGGTGTTCGCGGCCGATCCGCCCGGGACGTATTTTACGCCGATTTCCTTCAGCGAGGTCCAGATGCGGTCTCCGGTTTCCATATCGACATGTTGCATGCTGCCTTTGGGCAGATGGTATTTTTCCAGCAGCGAGTCGTCCGGAAGGACGGCCAGGATGTCGGTGAGGGCGTTGCCAATTCCAAGGATAGATTTCATGCGACAAAAGGGTGTTTATTGGGTAAAACTTTCGGCGGCGTAACTGGCGCCTCCGCAAAGAATCTGGATCAGAATCTGTGATTCGTGCGACAAGGTGGCGAAAATGACGGCGGTTTCCATGGGGATGCCGTACAGCGAGGTCAGGGCAAGGCTCACCAGGTAGT
The DNA here is from genome assembly GCA_902799895.1 of uncultured Bacteroidia bacterium. Classification (GTDB taxonomy): domain Bacteria; phylum Bacteroidota; class Bacteroidia; order Bacteroidales; family UBA932; genus Cryptobacteroides. The sequence continues at coordinate 2,525 of CADCCI010000181.1, forward strand.
GGAAGGCCCCGAAGCCACCCGGAACGGGGACCAGAGAACTCAAGGCACCCACCACCATGAGGAAGAGGGCGTCGCCGGGACCCAGGCGGACGCCGGCGGGCAGCAGGCTGTCTACGGCCCAAACAATGGCCTGGCACTGCATCCAGTAGCAGGCCCAGACCAGGAGGGTGAGCAGGAAGAAGAGCCAGAAACGCTGTAGGTGCAGGCAGTTCCGCAGGCCGGTCCCCATGCCGGCCACAAAGCCCCAGACCTTCCCGCAGAGGGCGCTGCGTTCCCGCAGGTACCAGATGAGCCAGAGACCGGCCACCGCCAGCACGCCGACTCCTGCCAGCATCAGCCCGGTATGGCCGGCATTGCCGGACACCGGATCCAGGATCCGCTCGCGGAAGAATCCGCCGAATCGGTTCCAGAACAGGCCCAGCATCACCAGGGTAAGGAGGAACAGGGAAAGCATGTCCCACAGGCGGTCAACCACCACGGTGCCCAGCGTTTTGTCGTACGAGGCGCGCTTGTGGCCGTCGGGGCCGGGGATGGAGTGCTTGGTGATGTATCCGCAGCGGACAAACTCGCCGATGCGCGGTAGGACCAGGTTAGCCAAGTAGCTGATATTGACCGCATTCAGTACCGGAAGGAGCCGGAGGGACGGGTCGATGGGATGCAGCAGCATCCGCCATCGGAGCGCCCGCAGCACGAAGGCCAGGGCTCCCACGGCCATCGCCAGCAGCACGAAGCCCCAGCGGCACGCGCCCAGGGCGGCCATCAGGTCGGCCCATTTCACGCCCCGGAATGAAACGTACAGCAGCGCGGCCGCCACGGCAAGCGACAGCAGGTATTTCAACCAGGGAGTGCGGGGACGTGCTTCCATAGGCTATTTCAGCACCAGTTCCACCGGGCAGTGGTCCGATCCGAAAATCTCATTGTGGATGTCGGCCGATGCGATGCGCCCCTTCAGGGCATCGCTCACCAGAAAGTAGTCGATGCGC
>CADCCI010000182.1 GCA_902799895.1 uncultured Bacteroidia bacterium
GGATAGGGATGATGGGCGATGCCCCACCAGAAGTCACCCTCGGCGGCCGAATAGCCCTTCAGGTCTTCCAGCAGGCTCTTGGGGGCGTACTGCCCGTCCACCTTCGTCCAGCAGTGGGTGAGGGAGATGAGCACGGCGGCGTTGCTGTCGTACTGGCGGGCGATGTTGCTGCACAGGCGCATGGACTTGACATAGGCGTCCATGTAGCAGAGTTCCGGTTGTTCGCCCATATTCGTCCACTCCTTGCCGAAGTCCACTTCGTTGTGGAGGATCCAGTGGTGGATGCGGCCCGGGGTGGCCTGGCTATAGCGTTTGGCCAGGTAGTCGATGGCTGCAGCGTAGAGGTTCACCGCTGCGGCGGTGGTCATGTTGGGCATGCTGTAGTGGCCGCCGGTGCATTCGGGATGCTTCATCAGCGACGAGGCGGCTGACGTGCCGGCCGTGGCAATAAGCAGGATGGATTCGGTCACGATGCCCCGCTGCTGGCACTGGCCCAGGATGCCGTCCAGTTCCTTGCGGTACGAGGAGCTGATGTAATAGGTCTTGCCTCCGTAGGAATACGCTTCCGAATAGTTTCCGTCGCCGGTGGTATTGATGAGGCTGTTGAGGACGATGTTGACGGTAACGCTGGTAATGCCCAGGTCGTCCAGGTCGCCGGTCTGGAGGTTGTGGCCGAAGTATCCGCCCAATCCTTTCTTGCTGCGGGGCGATACGGCAGCGGGGGAGCCCGGCGCGGCGATTTCATCGGCATAGCGGGCATGCGATACCAAATTCTGGCTTGTGCCGGAGGTCTGGACGACGGCCCATCTGGAGAGGGCCCGGTCGTAGGTAAATCCGTCGCGGGCGACCTTGCGGTCAAGGGTCACGCTGAACGACGGCGAGGAGAGAGCCTGCTTGTTGGGGAAGGTTTTCATCTCCGTAATGACATCGTACGGCATGATTTCGGCCAGGCTGAAGGTGCCGGAAGCGGGGGTGGTGCCCTGGATGGTGACCTTATCGGCCGTTACGCTTACTTGGGTGACCGAGGCGGCATACGAGGCCCGTAGGTAGGCTGCCAGATGCTCGGCGACCACTTCCTTATCGGCCTCCTTGCCTTGTTGTTCTTCGTAGGCGGCCCGCTCGGCATCCGTGAACGGACGGACGCGCAGGTTGCGGATCTGGATGGTATTGTTGTCGGTGTGGCCGAAATCGAGCCGGAGATAGTGCTTGGATGCACCCCAGCTGAATTTCTTGCGGATGGCCATCACCGGGAGGGACATATCCTTCCAGGAGGAAGTCTTGGCCATTTTTCCGTAATGCTCGGACCGTTCCTCGCTCATCGGCGGGCAGAAGAACAGCTGCATATCGGCGATGTCCTTGGTGGCGGTGTAGTCGAAGGCCACGACGGCCAGGTCGGAAGCCAGCTCAGTGTCGAAGAGCTCGGTAAAAACGTACGGATCGGTTCCCGAGGTAGAGATAGAATAGACCCCGTCCGATTCGGTAAAGGTCATCTGGTTGATGTTGCTCTGCCGCAGTTTCAGGCTCCGGTAGGTGGGTACGACACTGCCTCCGCCTTCCTGTATCAGACTGATGTTGGCTTTCAGGAGTCCGTTCTTCTTGAAGGATAGGGTGGTGGCCCGTGGAGTCGTGCCAGTATGGGTGTCCAGGGTCAGGGTAACGCGGGTGTCGCCGGCTTTCCCGGACTCGGGAGTCAGTCGGGCCCAGTCTTTGGAGGACGAGGCCTGCCAGTCGAAATTGGTGCTTACCTTCAGGATGATGGGGGCGTTGGCGGCCGTGGCATTCAGCGTGGTAACGAGCTGTCCGGCCTCATCGGTAATGGTGATGGAGTCCTGGGTGGCGGGTTTGTCGGGTTCTTCCTTGCTGTCGCCGCAAGCGGTCATCAGGGCCGCGCAGGCAAGGGCCGAAAGGATATGGAGGTACTTTTTCATTATTCTATGCAGAAAGAAAATTGGTCGTAGGGCTCAGTCCGGTTGGCCAGGTGCCGGGTGAGTTTGGAGATGCCGAACAGGGGAGAGTAGGTGCGGACCTTGACGGTCTTGCCGTCGGGGAGGAACTCCAGGATGCGCAGCCAGCCGTCGCCGCCGTTGCCTTCCCAGCCGCCGCCCAGGGTCTGGACGTTGAACATCATCTGGAAGACTTCCTTGCCGGCGTTATTGCGGTCCACGCGCCAGCCGATGCTCTGCAGGTAATCGTCGCTGCCGTCCGGGGCCAGGCCGTGGCCATGGTGGCCGCAGAGTACCAGCCGGAGGTTGGGGACCTGTTTCACAAGTTTCTCCCAGATCTGTTCGCCGGAATTGTTGCCGGGCGTCTGGCTGATGCCGTATTTCTCCTAAACGGCGTAATGGTCTTTGTATTTTTTCGATGTGCAGAGTTTCTGTGCCCATTCCAGGGCTCCGTCGCTGGGGCAGAACTCCGAGGAGATGACCAGCAGTTTGTGGTCCCAGCCGGGGAGGGTAAGTTCATAGGCCGAGTTCTCCAGCGAGGCGCGGCCTTCGCGATTTGGGTATTCGGCTACCAGGCGTTCCTTGATGGCATCGCCCTGCCGTTCGAAGGTAAAATAGTCCGGCAGGTAGGTGTGGGGGTCTTCGGCGTGCTTGAATCCGTAATCGTGGTTGCCTCCGCAGATGATGTAGGGCACCTTCCCGTCTATCCGGCGGATGCCGTTCGATACGGCTTCCCACATCTGCCGGCTACTCTGGTTCAGCATGCGGCGGTCCAGGGCGTTGTTGTCGTTCTGTTCCACCATGTCGCCCGTAAAGAGGACGGCCTGGATGTTCAGAGGCTGTACGTTATCGGCCACCCATGCCATGCAAAGGTCGAACAGGGGCTGGTTGAGGTCGTATTTGATGTAGCCTTGCGGGTCGCCGAAGAGGATGAGGGTGGAGCCGCCCGGCTGGCTCAGGTGCTGCGGGTCGGCCCGATGCTGGGCGTGTGCCAGGCCCATTCCCGTCCATCCGGCCGGGAAAAGGCACCATGCGGCCACTGCCGCCAGGAGAATGTTTCTGTATCTCATAAAATTCATTTCTATCGTGCCTGTTACAGGTTGACGCTTATCGGTTGGCGCCTATCAGTTGGCGCCTATCAGTTAGCGCCTATCAGTTAGCGCCTATCAGTTGGCGCTTGTCGGTTAGCGCCTATAATTCGGCGCCGAAAACGGCGGCGATGTCCGGCGCCTGCCCGGTCATCAAGGCGTAGCCCGTGATGGCCTGGGCCTTCAGCCACCGTTCCCCACTCACATATTTGCATCCGGCAGTTTCCATCCGTTCCTGTACCGTTCCGGTGTGTGAAACGGCAGTCTCCGCCTGCGTTTCGGCAGCACCCGGCAGGTGCCCCTGATGAGCATATACCCAATTTCCCTGCGAAGAAGGGGCACCTGTCGGCGCTGCCGATGCTGGAGCAAAGGCGGGTGTCTTGTAATTGGCTTCGAGGATAATTTTGGCGGGCCGCCGGTAGGTGTCACGGTCCTCGCCGGCGAAGTCTTCGACCGTCAGCCGGTCAATGTCATCCAGCCGCATCGGAAGGGTATAGATGATCAAGTCGCACTCTTTCAACGCACCGCAGAAATCGTTCAGCGGCACCGGCAGGAAACCGTATTCGGGGCGCTCCTGTGCCAGGGTCTGGGCTTTTTCAAACGTCCGGTTCATCAGGGCCGTGGCAAATCCCAGCTCTGCCGCCGCCACTGCCGCCGCCCGCCCGGCACCGCCGCATCCCACAATCAGGGCCTGCGGCCCGCGCGGATAAACTTTGTCTATCTGCTGGCGGACAAATTGATGAATTTTGATGGGGGCCCGGGAACCGAATTCGCGGTAGAATTCTTCCGTTATCCCGGGGAAGATGGCTTCCGCCACGCTGAGGACTACGCCCGTAAAATCGGAATTGTGGGCTTCCAGAAAGGGTTTAGGTTCGCTGCCGGGCCTTTGCTCCGTCCCTACAGGGCTGCTGGCCTCGTGCTCTCCTGTCTCTACAGGTTCGCTGCCGGGCCTGCGGACCACCAGGTTGGTGGCGCCAATCTTGAAACAGGGCCCGTCGATGCTGCCGCGCCCCTCGCGGGCCGCCTCCAGCACCTTGGCAAACGCCATCTCCTTAAAAGGCGCCGTAACGTTGATGGCCGTATAGCCACTATTCCCGCCGTCTCCCGTCTGCACAGATTCTGTGCCCAGGAATCGATGCCAAGCGGTTTCAAAATCAGGCTCTTCGATTAAGTCGTAGGGATACTTCCCCCCGTATGCTGCCTTGAACAAGACCGGACTCTTAGAACCGGATACGGGATTTCCAATCAGACCAAACCTATTTGTGGAACTGTCTGCCATGCTATCATTGGCCCCTACAAAAATACGGGCCAACAAATTTAGTTTATTTCTCTTAAATACCCAATTAATATTATATATCCCGCCACCTCCGCCCTTACCGGCTCTGTCTCTGGTATTGGCAGGGAAAGTGTCA
>CADCCI010000183.1 GCA_902799895.1 uncultured Bacteroidia bacterium
CCGTAGCCTTCCACGCGGTAGGCGAAGCGCTGCAGGTAGAGGCGGGCGGCCCAGATGGCCAGCGGAATACCAATCAAGCAGGCGATGCCGGTCAGGACCATGTAGCTGCGGACGTTCCGCCAGGTCTCGTGCGAGACATCCGAGCCGAACACCTTCCGCACGGCTATCTGCTTCGTATTCTCATCGGCAAAGTAAGTGCTCATGGCAAGCAAGCCTAACAATGCAATCAGGACAGATAGCACCGCAAAGAGTTCCACCAGGCGCAGGGTCCTCTTTACGGGTGCCAACTGCTTGCGGTTGATGTCTTTGATAAAGCCGTACCGCCACGCGGGCTCCTCCACACCGGAAGTTTCCAGCCGGAATTCCCGGTAGGCCTGCAGGATCTGATCCTCGTAAGACTTGTCTTCCCCAGTGGTGCCGATGAGGAGGCAATCGGCATAGTAGAGTTCCTCGACCCGGGTCACGATGACGCTGCCATTGGGATTGATGGAGCCTTCCGAGGCGGGTCGGGCGGGGAAATCGTGTATGATACCGCCGATGAACTCCGGCTGGGCGCCGTTCATCCGGATACGTCGCGGGAAGACGGTCGAAGTGTCCGATACCGCCGCCGTATTGAAGGCGGAGCGGCTCATCCACATCGAATGCACCAACGGATGCCCGAAGTCTTCCTCCACTTCCAGTCCGAGCAGCTGGAAATAGGTGGAGTCGCACACGATGACGGGCATATCGACACGGTGTTCTTCGTCCACCTTGACGCCCATCGTCATGTTGATGAGGCCCGGGATACCGCGCCCCACGCCGGCTTTCGTCACAAAAGGCAGCCGTTCCACCTTGTCCTTGAAAAGCCGCATGGCATCATAGTTCTGGGCGGAATACTCGATGTAGTACCGATTCTCCGAGGTGGAATGCATCGGACGAGTAGTCATGTGCCGCATCTGCACTTCCATCACCAGGGCCATCGCAACCAGGAAGACCGAAAGGACGTTCTGGACCACGATGAACACTTTGTTCAGAATCATCTTGTTCCGGCGCCGAAGTGTGCCTTTGATTACGTCGATGGGTTCGTAGCGCGAGGCGGCGAAAGCCGGGAGCAGGCCATTGATGACGCCCAGGACCAGAATGCCGGCCAAATACGCCAGGACATACCCAGGCGTCATCATGAAGGAAAGCCGCACACTGGTGTCGCCCACCCCCAGCATCAGTTCGTCCGGGTCGCTGTTGGATACCAAACTGTTCACCATGGGCGCCAGCAGATCTGCCAGGAGCAGCGCTGCTGCGAAACAGACGGCGGTAAAGGCCACGGATTCGCCGATGTACTTCCACAGGATGCCGGTTCGATCGGCCCCCAGAAGCCTCCGGGTGGCCATTTCCTTGGCCCGTTTGCCCGTGAGCGCCAGGCTCAGGTTCACATAGTTGAAGATGGCCGACAACAGGAGCAGCAGGACGACGACGGTCAGCAGGCGCAGCATCTGGACATTCCCCGTGCGAGTGAGGCCGTTACTGTTGCCGGTGAAGAAGAACGCTTCGTCCATGCGGTATGCCTTCCAAGCATCTACCTTCTCAGCGCCCCAGGAGGCATCATAGTTCTTGTGCAAGAGGGATTTCACCTTGGCCTGCACGTCTGCAAGGTCGGCATCCTCCCGCACCCGGAACCAGGTGGTGTAATTGCCGATGCTGTTGAACACCTTTCCCTGTTCGACCGCCCAGCTGTTCGTGATATTCGTGATGATGTCCGCCGGCATGAAGAAAGCGCCGTCGAAATCGGCATAAATGCCCTTGATGGTACGGTCCACTTTGTCCACCTTGATGGTTTGGCCGACCTGTGCATTTATCTTCCGAGCCAGGGATGTGCTGATGAAGACATCCTCCTTGCCCACGAAGTCTTCCAAGCTTCCCTCCAGGAGGTGATACTCCGGGAAAACCTTGAAGAAGTCGGCATCGGCCTCGATTCCGGACGCCTGGACGGGCTGCTCCCCTATTTGAATGACCGGCTGCCACAACAGCGCGGCACGGGTCGCCGCCTGGACCTCCGGAATGTTCATCTCCAGCTCCTCCTTGTCCCAATAGGTCAGGCCCAGAAACTCGTCGCTTCCCAGCACGAACGTCCGCTTCCACTCCGGCGACTCATGCGCCACCTCGTACTGCTGTACCACATACGAGCCAATCAGGATCACAAACGCGAGACTTACCGCCAGCCCCACCGCCTCGATGACGGTGTATAACTTATTGCGGGATAAAAACTTTAGATAGCTTTTCATGTTTATAATCTTACTACGGGTAACGTCCCGTTTTTTTGCAGGTTACCCGCAAAAAAGGTCATTTTTG
>CADCCI010000184.1 GCA_902799895.1 uncultured Bacteroidia bacterium
TCAGGCCGGTCCGACCCGTCCCGCCAGATCCTCTACACGGAATCCAATTCCCCGCTCTCGGACAATTCCGTGTACTCCCTCACGGAGAGTTCCCATGGAGGCATTTGGATCGGCAACGATGCCGGACTGGATTTCTATGACTACCGGACCCGGAAGATCCGTCCTGTCAAGATATCCGACGACGTCCAGTATGTCCACGGGGTCTGCGAGTCGGGAGACTCCCTGCTCTGGATCGCAACCGTGGGTTCCGGTGTCTATCTGGCAGGAATCACCGATACGCCCGAAGGACCATCTTTGGAGGTAATCAGCCGTTTTGTCGTGGACGGAGGCAATTTCTCGTCCAATTTCTTCTTCTCCATCTGCGACGCTCCGGATGGCCGCGTCTGGGTGGGCAACCGAGGCCGGGGAGTGTTCGGAATCACGCGGAGCGGCATGGTCTCAATACCCCTCGTGTCAAGCCGGGAAGCTCCGACCGTGAACGATGTCTTCTGCCTGCGTTATTCCGGCGACATTTTGTGGACGGGTACCGGAAGCGGCCTGGTCGGACTGGACGGGGAAGGGAATGAAATCCTTTTCGACAAGTATAACGGCCTGCCTAACAACAATGTCCATTCCCTCCTGAATGACGGGGAAGGGGGACTGTGGGCTGCGACCAATGACGGATTAGCGCGCATCACGCCCGATCACGAGCGGATAGAGACTTACGGCCATTCCAAGGGCCTGGAACTGACGGAGTTCGCTGACGGGGCCGCCTGCTTCGCCGGCGGGGAACTGTTTTTTGGCGGCTTTGGCGGATGGGTGGAAATATCGCCTAATCCGGACTTTGCCGGGTTTAAGGGCTACAAGCCTAGCGTCCTGTTCCTGGAGATGTACCGGAACGGCGTCAGGACCATCCTGCCCCGGAACCACGAACCGTTCAAGCTGAAACACAGGGACAATTCTTTCTCGGTTTCGTTCTGTGTCGATGACAACCTCGCGGCCGGCGAATACGATTACAGCTACAGGCTTTCCCGGGACGGGAAAGGCGAGTGGAACTACAACGGTCCCATCCGGACCGTCTCATTCACGGGCCTTTCCTGGGGCGATTACGAATTGAGCATCAAGGCCCGCAATCGTGCGAACGGGCAGGAAACCGAATCCACCAGGATCCGTTTCACCATCGATGCTCCGTGGTATGCGACCCTGTTTGCCCAGATCCTCTTCTCCTTGATTGTGGCAGGCCTAGTGGCGGCTTTGGTCATTGCTTTGCAACGTCGTTCCCAGAAACGCGCCCGCCAGCAACTTGAGCAGCTGCAGCAGCGCCACAAGGAGGAACTCTACGAAGGAAAACTGCGGTTCTTCACCAATATCACGCACGAGTTCTGCACTCCGCTTACCCTGATTTACAATCCCTGCGAAAGGATTCTCGCCCACGATGGGACTGACGATTTCGTCCGCCGCTACACCCAGCTTATCCGAAGCAATGCCATCAAGCTCAACTCCCTGATCCAGGAGATCATCGACTATCGGAGAATCGAAACCGGAAACCAGCTGTACCGGCTCGTGCCGATGGATGTGAGCGCCCTAACCCAGGACTTGCTGGCTTCATTCCAGGAATCCGCCGCCGACAAAGGCATCACTGTCTGGAACGGAATCACCCCGGACATCATCTGGAACCTGGATGCCCGCTGCTATGGACGCATTTTCACGAACCTGATGTCCAACGCGCTCAAATACACGCCCGAGGGAGGATTCATCCGGATTACCCTCGAGAAAGACAGGAAGACCATCTTCAACAGTTTCCGGATCCTGGATAATATCGAGAAGGACGCCCTCAACGGCCTGGCTTCCCGGAACGGACTGGGTCTCGCCATCTGCAACAGCATGGCGGAGCTTCTCAAGGGAACCATTCTCGTGGACAGCGAGGTGGGGAAGTGGGCAGAATTCACAGTGAGCCTTCCGCTTTTGCCGGAGAGTGGCGACGATTCCCCTCAGCCGGAACAGACCGGTTTCTCGGCGGATGTTCCTGTGCCGGATCCGGTCGGAAACGGCTCCCTGCCCGAGCCTGCGGTGGTTTCCGCGTGGAGCAAGCCGTCCGGAAACCGTCCGGTCATCCTGGTTGTCGACGACAATACCGAAATCCTCGCCATGATGAAGGAGGCTTTGTCCGATGCGTTCCGTGTAGTCACGGCCGAGAGTGTACCGGAAGCGATCGGAATCATCAAATCCAAATCCCCGGAACTCATCATTACCGATATCGTGATGCCCGGCACGGACGGCATTTCCCTGATCCGCCAGATCAAGCAGGACAAGCATACGATGAATATCCCCCTGGTAATCCTGTCGGCTCTGAACTCTGTCAGCGATCAGATCAGAGGTCTCCTTTCCGGTGGAGATGCCTATGTCGGCAAACCATTTGATTTCAATCATTTGCGGGCGGTTATCGTCCGTCTGCTCGAGCGGTCGGAAACGATGCGTGAATATTACCGTACATCCGCCAGCGCGTATGGCTATGCGGAGGGCAAGCTGATGACGGCCGAGGACAAGGAGTTCGTCCGGGAGGCGACCTCCTGGGTCGAAAGCAATGTCTGGCAGGAGATCGGTGTCGAACAGCTGGCAGAACACATGAATATGAGCCTGCGGAGCATGTACCGGAAATTCAAGTCGCTCGAGATGATGCCTCCGAAGGATTTCATCAAGGATATCAAGCTGGAACGCTCCGCCCAGCTGCTGCGGACCACCAGCAAGACCATTCAGGAAGTCCTGTACGAATGCGGGTTCAACAATCGGGCCCATTTCTACAAGGAATTCGAGAAGAAGTTCGGAATGACGCCCAAGTCATTCCGCCTCCACCATCACGGAGACGTTTAGGCTCTGTTTCCATCGGATCGCCATCTCACGAAAAGACAGCCCCTGCCGCTTACCGGCAAGGGCTGTCTGACACACACAACAATAAAACGATCTTCTGACTGTAGACCTTGATGGAATGGAAAGGTTCCTGCAGACGCCGATGAGCCTCAGGGAGATAGGAGAAGTGATCGGGGTCAGTACATGCACGGTGAGCCGTGAGATCCGGAGGAACTGCGACATGAGAGGATACCATCGGTACCGATGGCAGCTGGCTCAGAAAAAATACGAAAGGAGGATGAAAGACAGGAGACACTACCTGAAGTTCACTGATGATATGAAGCGAACCGTCAGACGGTTCATCATCTACGGCCAATACAGTCCGGAGCAGATTTGCGGGCGGTTCCGTTCGAAGGGGGAAGAGATGGTATGCGCAGAGACCATCTATCGTTGGATTTGGCAGGAGAAGCGCAGGGGCAATGACGAGATGGCTCGTAACCTCAGGCACCGCGGTCGACGGAAGCGAAGACGTGACAGCCTGTACAGTTCCAGGGGAATTATCCAGGACCGGGTTGACATATCGCTGAGGCCGTCGGTTGTAGATGAGAAGAAGCGTTTCGGAGACTTTGAGATAGACACTATGATTGGCAAGAACCGCAGGGGGGCCATCATGACGACAAACGACAGGTGCACGCATCTGGTGCTGATCCGCAGGCTTGCTGGGAAAGAAGCCACCCAGCTGGCCAGTACGGTAATCGAAGCGCTGCTACCCTATAAGGACAAAATACACACGATAACGGCTGACAACGGAAAGGAATTCGCCCGCCATAAGGAGATCGTGAAGGGACTCGATGCCGAATTCTACTTCGCACGCCCATACCACTCTTGGGAGCGGGGCGCAAACGAGAATACGAACGGGCTGATACGCCAGTACATCCCGAAAGGCACGGACTTCAGCAAGCTGACTGATGAGATGCTTGCTGAGATAGAATGGAAACTAAACCACAGGCCCCGTAAGTCACTCGGTTACAGGACGCCTTTGGAATATTGTAAACAATTATTTAATTTTGTCTTTTGAAGTGTGTTGCACTTCTAAATTGACTTCACCACGGATTTATTGGATGAATAAATATCGTTTATTTGC
>CADCCI010000185.1 GCA_902799895.1 uncultured Bacteroidia bacterium
ATGAAAACGGACGCATCTTGCCGGAATGCTTTGTGGATTATGAAGCCGTGGAGCGTTTCTTCAGGAGCCCCCGGGCATTCATCGCTTTCCTGTATGTCCGCAAGGAGGACGAGGCGGCCATCAAGCAGGAAATCTATCAAGACTATCTGGAGTCCAGAAGCATCCAGGACTTGCGCAGGATGGGTAACAGGTATTGTGTCAATTATTGTGGCAAGTCCCTGATAAAAGCACCGTTTGAGATTCGCCTCAAAGTTGCAAGACGAATGCTCGCCGAGCGGCTCTCCGGTCGTAGCCCCAGCCTGGCCAAGGCGCTGTTTCTCCAGCCAGCGGATCTTCAGTTTTTGGTCTGATGCCCGGCTTTCCCAAACGCAATGTTGCAAAAACTGGGTTCTACGCATCCAAACGCAACATACCCCCCTTTGCGAAGTGAGGTATATTGCACCTATACGCACAAAAGGCTGTTTTTGCAACCGGGGCCTCGGTTCGCCGCAGCCGATGGGGCGGAAAGGCCGCCTCCGGTGGAGTCGCTAGCGCCGGATGCCCTCGAAGTGTTTCAGGAAGTCGACAATGCGGACGAGGCGGCGCTGTTTCTTGCCTTCGGTGATCTTTTGGCCGCCCTGGAAGGGGGTGGCCACGGTGTCTTCCGTGCGGACGGGCACCTGCCGGCCTTCCATTCCGAAGGTCAGGGTCGCGCCGGCCGCCGTGACGTTCAGTGTGGCCGGGGCGCCCATCACGAGGGGCAGGTTCACGTCGTCATGACCGGTGGGGAAACCGCAGAGGACGGGGATTCCTTCCGGCACATAGGAACAGATCATGTCCTCTACGCTGTCGAAATCCAGATTCGCCTTGCAGCCGGTGAACTCGCCGAGGACGATGCCTCGGCATCGCTCAAATACGCCGTTGAGAATCAAGGTGTTGATGAGACGGTCGATGTGGCTCATGTCCTCTTCCACCTCTTCGATGAACAGGATGATGTCCCGGCCCAGGGTGGCGTCGGCCTGCGTACCCAGGATGGGCGTGAAGGTGCAGAGGTTGCCGCCGACCAGGATGCCGGTCGCGTGTCCGGGCCGGTTCTCGGGATGGGCAGGAACCCGATAGGCCGGGACTTGGCCCATCAGGAGGTCACGCATGAGCGTGCTGGACGGGTCATTCCCCCGGGTCTGGGCCAGGTGCGTGCCCATGGTTCCGTGGATGCTCATGACGCCGGCGCGGTTTTCCATTTCCAGCAGGGTGGTAATGTCGCTGTAGCCCACGAGCCATTTGGGATGGGCCGCCAGCTCCTCCAGCGGCAGGAGGTCCACCAGCCGGATGGTCCCATAGCCGCCCCGGTTGCACAGGATCGCCTTGATGGATGGATCCTTCAGGGCCCATTCAATGTCCGAAGCGCGCTCTTTCGACCTACCGGCGTATTTTTCCCGGTACACTTCCCCGACATGGGCGCCGATGACCGGTTCGAAACCCCAGCCGCGCAGCACTGTGGCCGCCGCCTCCACATTCTCCATCGGGGTATTGTACGAGGGAGACAGAAGGGCGATTTTGTCCCCGGGCTTGAGGAAGGCTGGTTGGGCGCAGGATAAGGTCACCGTCCTTTCGCGCAGGTCCTGCGTATGTTTCGGTGAACAGGCAGCAAGCAGGATGAGTACCGCCAGGCTGCAGAGGAAGGGTCTGGTCATGAGCTGTTATTTGCCTGCAAAGATAGTCTTTTTTCTTCTTCCGCCGAAAACCCGTATCTTTGCGCCACGATTATGTGGTGGCTACTTGCTTTCGTGTCCGCAGCGCTGCTGGGCTGCTATGATTCGGCGAAGAAGATTTCGCTGAAGGACAATGCCGTTATCCCGGTCCTTTTCCTGAACACCGTCCTGTCGGCCCTGATCTTCTCGCCCTTCCTGTTTTCCACCGGTTTCGGGGGCTGGGAGGTGCAGAAATACATCCTGTTGAAGAGTGCCCTGGTGCTCTCCTCCTGGATGGCGGGGTATTTCGCGATGAAGCATCTGCCGCTCACGATCGTGGGCCCGGTCAATGCCACCCGTCCGGTGTTGGTGCTGCTCGGCGCCATTTTCCTGTTCGGGGAGCGGTTGAACCTGCTGCAATGGATCGGCGTGGGCCTGGCCGTCGCGGTTTATGTGATGTTGCGCCTCTCGGGAAAGAAGGAAGGCATCGGCGCGGGCGATAAATGGATCGTGTGCCTGATTCTCGCCGTCATCCTGGGCGCGGCCAGCGGCTTGTATGACAAATACCTGATGTCCCCGGAG
>CADCCI010000186.1 GCA_902799895.1 uncultured Bacteroidia bacterium
TGTATAGGGTTCTCAAAAACGAATCGTATTCTTCGGAAACATTGTGGAACTCGAAGACGACCCAACCCGTTGACAGTTCATGGGCCGTAAACTGCCAGGTGTAGGGATCGTCCAGATTGAAATCAGCAAACAACTGAAAGGTGAAAGGGGAAGGGAAGGTATAATAATCAAGAATGTTATCCTCCCAGCTTTTTCGCCAAACGGCATCTCCGTTTTCCCGGTAGGACTGATCCGGGTCGGTCAGGGAATACGCATTCCGATAGCCTCCTTCCGGATACACAATACGCAGGAAGTTCAGATGCAGGGGAAGCTCGGAATACGTCTTGGAAAGCACATAAAAAGTACTTTTGATACCGAGATGGCTTCCATAGCAGGAGTAATCCCCCACTTCGCCGCCCGCCCAGTAATTGGACCAAATATTGTAAAAGGCAGGAATAAGTTCCCGGTCCCGTTCTCCGATGGCCTGTTCAATCCGTTCGGCATTGTCCATGGAATAGCAGGCAAGGTCGCCGAAGGTAAGGGGCAGGGCATTGAAATGGTCCACTGCATCCAAATCCGTGGCCAGATAGACGCTCCGGTATTCATGCCCGGGCACATATAGCGCATTCAAGGGGAACTCCTCCGGCTTTTGCGGACTCCGGGCCGTGATCCACAAAAAGCAGGATTTCTGATAAGGATGCGTTTCTATATAACTGTTCTTTTCCTGATCTCTGTCCTCTTGGGTCTGTTCAATAATTCGGCTGTCCTCATGAAAATATACACCATTGATGTATTGAGGTTCCAAATCTGCGGGATCCATAATCTTGAACCCGAAATTGCGCGTCTGATTCAAAACACGTTTGTCAGTCGGATCAAATCTATTTCTATTGAAGAGACGGTCGCCATAGAGGTTGAACCGTTTCCCTTCAGAGACCCGATAAGTATCATTGACTGCTACACTGTCCGGAAATGTTGTTTCTGCGGTCAGCGCCTCTCCACTCTCCAACAAGATGCGAAGGGTGTATTTCGAGCCATTTCCAGGTCGGAAACCAGCCGTCCAACGCGTACCGCCGGCATATTCAAAGACATGCCTCTCCCCCGAAGAAGCCGTCAGGACCACCTCCTTCGCTTTGATCTCCGGTTTGACACCAGATGGCGATTCCGCTGCGCTCAAATCCAGCGTCTGCACATCACTCTTGTTCGTAAGCACACAATATACCACCGCTGGCATCTCCTCATGCGGATCCATGATGATGGTTTCCACGCACGAAGTCATGGACAGGAAAGCGCAGATGACCGGAAGAATCCTTTTCATGGTACCACGAAGAATCAGTATTGTACCGACAACCCGAGAGTGAAAGTATCGTACCGTTTACTGAACCCGTGTGGACCGATGCTGGCATCACTGTAGCCGGCCGTCAGGCCCATGTTCCTGTACCAGAGTCCGGCTTTCGCCGCCAGACGGAAACCGATGTTCCCAGAGGCGTCGTCCTGGAATCGCGAGCCGCGGTCATCGGTACGGAAACGAAGCGGAGAATCGTACATCGGATACTCTATCGGGTTATATGTATAGGTATGATAAGGGCTTGTGTATGAGTTTCTTTGGGTGGTCACGCCGAATCCGGGCAGAAGGATGATCCCGGTCTTCCAGTTTCCGATTTCCCGGATATACGCCAGTTTCAAGGATACGGCCCTTTCCATGGACAGGCTTTGGTTATGATACGGAGCAATATTCGGTAATTTGACCATGCTCCCATCATCCCCGAACGCAAACTGATCCTTTTTCAGATAATGCCGGTCCATGGAGAGGGTGACGCCGCAGGAAAGGAGGTTCTGATTCCGACCTGGGCGGAACTGCAGTTCGACAAGCGTCGCATTGGCGTAGAATCCCACACGATGCATGGCCTCCGGAACCGCAAGTGAATTGCTGGCACCGGCTTCGGCTCCGCTGAAGACGACAAGGGACCATTGCGGTTTAACGTTCTTCATGGTGACCCCGAACAGCGGCGCCTCGAAGTTGAGTTTGGCATTCTGGGCGATGGCAGGACAGACTGCAAGCGCCGCCGCGACCATCAGGACGATCTTTTTCATATACAGTTTTTATTGCTTTTCAAACATGTTCTTCAAATCTTCCAGTGTAGCCGGGCCCTCCAGATAAAGGAGGGTGACCTTCCATTCGTTTCCGACAGGCCGTGCCTGGTAGCAGAGATAGCGGTTGGTTTTTCCCTTCGCCTTGGGCTGGACGAGGGCGTAGGTCAGCAGGTCTC
>CADCCI010000187.1 GCA_902799895.1 uncultured Bacteroidia bacterium
GACATCCATCGCCTTGAGGATGGCGGCTACGATCTTCTGGTTGTTGAATTCGACGTGTCTTCCGTCGCGTTTCAGTACACGTTTTACCATAGCGTTATGTGTCAGTTAGGGGCAGCGCCGGCGCTGTTTGGAGGCCGGATGCCAGTAAGGTTTATGTTTATGTTATTACTTTCGTTTCAGGGGGCTCGGGTGTGGGGGCCAGAACCGCAGGGACAAAGATAATTCATTCCCTGCAAATAAAAATAGTTTCGGCCGGAAAAAGTTATCAACAAGCACCCGAAAACCCTGTTAATTCATTGGTTTTCAGCTACTTGCTAAAATATTTAATTTGGAATCGTTCTAAATTGGAACTTTCTTGTTACTTTCCCGCGAAAGTTTTCAACAGGGGGTGGCGACAGGGCCTACCGGAGCCAGTTTTCCGGGTTCTGCGGGGTGCGTTCCTGCCAGAGCTGGAAGTGGAACTGGTCCTCGCCGGAGAGGGTATCGACGGTGCCGAGCACCTGGCCGGTCTTCACTTTCTCGCCCGCCTTGACGGTGACCGACTTCAGTTTGCAGTAGAAAGTGAAGTAGGACCCGTGCTGGACCAGGACGCACTGGTTGTAGCCGGGGATGACGACGACCTGCGATACGGTCCCGTCGAAGACGGCCTTGGCCTGGGCGCCGCGGGCGACGGCGAGGGTGACGCCGTTGTTGAACGGCAACTTGACATTCTTGTAGACCGGGTGGTAGTGCTGGCCATAAGACTCAATCACCGTACCTTCCACCGGCCAGGGCAGACGGCCCTTGTTGGAGGCGAAGTTCTTGGAAAGGGTTTCGTCCACGGCGGTAGAGGTGGTCTTCCCGCCCTTGGCCGTAGACTTGCCGCTGGACTTGGGCTTCGCGGTGGCCTTGCGGATGATGGCCGCGATCTCACGGTTCAGGGCCTCCACCTCGCGGTTCTTCTTGCGGAGGTCGTCCTGGTACTTCCGACGGTCCTTTTCCAGGCGGGCGACCAGGCTGGCGGACTCCCCTTCCTCACCGCGGAGCGCATCCACATCGGCCTGCCGCTGGCCGCGCAGGACCTGCGCTTCCTCCTTGAGCCCGGCCAGGCGATCTTTCTCTAGCTCAAGCGCAGCGGCCGTTTCCTGAATGTTCTTCGCCTGCTCCGACATGTTCCGGGAGAGGCCCTTCAGGTAGCCGAAACGGCGGACGGCCTGGCCGATGTTCTCGCTGGAGAGGATATACATGTACCAGAGCCGGCTGTCGCGGTTCTTATAGGCGCCCCGCACCAGGCGGTTGTAATATAGGGAAAGGGTGTCGTGACGGGCCTGCAGGCGGTCGATCTCCTGCTGCCTGACCTTCATCGAATCGTCCAGGGCACGGATCTCGCGGTCGCTCTCGGCGATGAGTTCCTGCCGGGCGGAGATCTTCCGCCGCACCAGCGCGAGGTCCGTCAGCGCCCGGCTCGAAGAGCGGGCGTTGTCCTTGAGCTGGCGGTTGATGGCGGCGATCTCCTTTTCCAACTGCGCCTTGCGGGATTCCTGGCGGCGGGTATCCTGCGCGGACACCGCCGCCCCCACGAGGAGCAGTCCCAGGACGATAGGTAGGAAACGCCTCATTTGCCGATGGCCTTGAGGCGGGCGGCCACCCGCTGTTCCAGGTCGGGGATGTCCCCTTCCGTGTTCTTGGCCTTGGCCTGGCTCCAGTACACCTGCGCCAGGTCGTATTCGCCGAGGACGTACAAGACCTCGGCATAATGATCCATGATGACGGCGCTGTCCTTGCCGCCGTACAGCATCGCGTGCTTGAAATACGGCTTCGCCTCCTTGTCCTTCCCCAGAAGGTGAAGGATCCAGGCGTAGGTATCCAGGTAGGTGGCGTTGTCCGGCTCGGCCTCCACCGTCTTCTTGGACATCGAAAGAGCCTTCTTGAGCTGCTTGCCCTCCTCGCTCAGGTAGTAGGCGTAGTTGTTGAGTACCGGCGCGTAAGACGGATCGAGTTTCAAGGCCTGGTCATAGGCCTTGTAAGCCGATTTCGTATCCCCGAGCAGATGGTGCATGTCCCCGATCTGCGACCAGCAGTTCTTGACAAGCTCCGTGTTCTTCGGTTCCCGCGCGATCAGGTACCGGCAATTCCGGATGACGGCGTCGTAGTCCTTCAGGTAATAGTTCGCCGAGTTCAGGTACTCCATGAAGCCCAGCTCCTGGAAGCGGTCGAACGCGGCGATGCAGCGGTCCCGCACCTCCGTCCAGCGCTCGGCC
>CADCCI010000188.1 GCA_902799895.1 uncultured Bacteroidia bacterium
GCATGGGTTTCTCTTTTGTCTTGTATCAAGGCGACAGACTTTGTCGCCTTTCATTCAATATATTATCTCAATTCATTTATTCTCAAACAATTAATCCTTTCAAACCATGTGTAACAACACTTCTTTCGCCGGCACACGTGATGCCGCCAACCATGTCATCCGCCAAGGCAAGTTCGCCCAGTGGATGGGCCTCGGCCAGCAGCCCCGGGAGTACGACTACGTGCAGGGGCGCCTGACGGGCATCACCTTCCGAAAATGCGAATCCGCCAGCGGCGAGACGATCTTCATGGACCTGCACTTCGTCAACGGCAAGAGCCGGTTCGAGGTGTCGGCGCTCGCCTCAAGCAGCATCTCGGCCGAGCTTGTCGCCAGGCTGGCCAATATCAGTGACTTCTCTTCGACCATCCGGATCGACGTGTGGCTGAAGGACTCCTTCACCAACTGCTCTGTGCGCGAGAACGGCCAGAAAGTTCCGTACCGGGTCCTGCCCAAGGTGGAACGCCGCCAGGAGGGCTTCAAGACCATCCTCGATACCGTTGAGCGTGATACTGCCGTCCAGGTGATGGTCGATGAGATCAATACGCGACTTGTTGAGGAGATGGTGTGATGGACGCAAGAACGACGAACATCGACGGTTTCCTGAGAGGAAACCGGACGGAAGCGATGGCCCTCATCCAGGACCTGGGATTGACTATCACGAACATCAAGTATATCGGCGGGGAAGTTACCAGCGACAAGAAGGAGGGCGGCCATGGATGCGCAGAAAGACATTCTTAAGGAACTGATGTTCGGTCATTTCCCGGGCAGCCTGGCACGCATCCTTTACCCCAGGAGGAAGCCGGAGGACATAACGTACGTAGAAGCGGCCACAAGGTCAAGGAGCCGAACCGAATTCTTCCGAACGACAAGCGGGGCAGCTTCGAGCATGACGTCATCCTGCTCTACCAGCATGTGATCAAAAACGGGACGAAGGTCCTGTTCAAGGATGTCGTGTCCATCGAGATCAAGACCACGACCGGCGACCTGCTCAAGTCGGAAGTAAGGCAGTACCTCGGGGCGACGAGGCTTTTCTTCATCGCCGCGTCTGGGGGCCTCCTTCCGGCGATAATCAGCAAGCTGCACTGGGATCCGATGAAGCAGGTCATCGGCGTCGTCGACAGCGGCACAGGGCAGATCGTCGTGCTGCCGCAGTTCCAGAACAACCGGAAAGACCGGAGGGACCGTCTGCTTGCGCAGTGCTACCTGAGCAAGCACCGCCTTCCCGCATTCAACGACCAGGAACTGTTCTCCATCCACCGGGTACGCTACCCGAGGGGGGAGGAGCCGGCCTGGGTCTGCAAGGACGGCCTCCGGCTGAACCCGGACTATCTGGACCTGTATGCCGGCGAGGCCGAGGCCGGATTCGACTTGAACCGATACCGTTATGGCGAATGACCTCGTCCTTTCCGGAGAAGGTGAAGGGAAAGGCCGGAAGGACCTTTCCGGCCTGGTGCTGGAGAGACTGTCGGTGTACTGTTTCGATTTCTGGGAAAAGAACGTTATCTTAGCCTTTTCGGCCAAGGAACTAATCGACAGGATCGAAGCATATTGACAACGGAAAAGGTGTACGTGATTCCCGAAGAACTGTGAAATCTCGATGGGCTCAAGGTAGATGGTAATACCCTGATCCTCAGCACCAGTGAGAGCGTAACTATCAATACCGCCCAGTATGCTGAGAGCGCCTTAATCTAACTCCAGGAATGTTTCCGGGATGGTTGACACAAGCACTTTATCCAGGAATCCGCGGACCAGTTTAGGTATGAATAGGAGAATCGGGTTAGAGGATTTAAGGGGGTCAGCACGGCGGGGTGCTGGCCCCTTTTTTGTTCCACAGGCGGTAAGCCGCCGTGATACCTCCTGCCCATTCAGTCACCGTCGCTGGAATATACGACATCCGGCGGCTACAGTACGGCGCTGCGGGGGGGCTCTGGGGAATGGCCCTCCTCGCACCGGCTGACTGTGCTGATGTATTTCTAGAAGACAACGTCAGTCGTCAAGATCTTCCTTAAAAAAGCAAGACGAAGAAACAATGGGAGAATGGAGAATCGCGGTAAACTGCTTCTCCCTTCCGTACGTAATAGATCTACCGATACTCTTCCTTTCATCAGATACTATAATGCGGGTTGTAGGGATCAAAATCCGCTCTAGCCTGCATTCTGTTTGGGTTTTCCTTGTCAAGAGACTCGCGTTTCTTCTTT
>CADCCI010000189.1 GCA_902799895.1 uncultured Bacteroidia bacterium
AGCAGTTCGCGGCCTACATCGGCCGGGAACCGGAACGCTGGCCGGTATTCACGGAACCGGGGCACATCTTCCTGGACAAGACGCCGGATGCGTTGGAAACGGAGTGGCTCACTTTCCGCTGCCGCGTGATCCACGATTTCGTGGCCCGGTGCGTGGACAAGGTGCATTCCGTCCGGAAGGACCTGCCGCTGGGCATCTATGTGGGTGCCTGGTTCTCAGAGTATTACCGGAGCGGCGTGAACTGGACGAGCCCGAAGTACGACCTGGCGAAGGAGGAACCCACTTTCGCCTGGGCGACGCCCACCTATCAGGCAACGGGATTTGCAGATCTCGTGGACTTCATGCTTATCGGAACCTATTGTCCGGCGGCCAATGTCCATGGCGACACGGAAAAGACCATGGAAGGATATGCCCGCCTGGGCCGGAAACGGCTCTGCGGCGACGTGCCTTTCTACGCCGGACCGGACATCGGCAACGAGAAGGGCTTCGAAAAAGGCGGCCAGGCCGCCCTCCTGCCCGAAATCGAAAAGACCATCCAGGCCGAAGCCGACGGATTCTTCCTCTTCGACCTCTGCCACATCCGGGCTTTCGATTACTGGGACGTCAGATTTTGAGCTTGATGCCGGCCTTGGTCAATCCCCAGGCGCAGGCGATATAGACGGCCGCCATGAGGGCGCATTTGCCGACGCCCACCCAGCCGGTCAGCCACTCGGGGATGGTGGGATTGACAAAGACCCACAGGGCGACAAACAGATAGGGAATCATATACACCGTCAGGGTGGCGGTTCCCGCAGGAACAAGGGGTTTGAACCAGCCGGTCCAGCCCCTTTTTTCCATATAGCGCAGAAGCGTGTACAGGGCCACGGAAATGGCGCAGACGAAGAGGCACCAGGGGAGCGTCCCGAGGTTCTTGGAAACGATCCAGCCGGTATGGGCTGCCATCCCCAGGACGGCAAGGACGGCCGCAGCAGCAATCCCCAGGCCGATCCGCTGACCGCTGGAACGGTCGGAAAGCTTCCAGTCCGCTACGGTGAGCATGACGCCGCCGAGGCCCATGATGGGGCCGTAGCACTTTCCAAGCTGGAGCGCATTGGCAAAATCGGCCAGGATGTTGGGGCCGACGAGCTGGCTTCCGTCCCGCATGGGGATGACGGAGAGGTTCACCAGGCAGAGGCCTGCCCAGATGACGGGGATGATCCACGTCCGTTCCTGGCACAGCAGCCAGACCATGGCGCAGAACAGGTACATCCAGCCAATCTGGCCCAGGATACCCCACCAGAGGCTCTGGAACAGGCCTCCGTCCGTGGACCGGAAACAGAGGGCGAGGGCGACGAGGAGGATTATGCCGAGGAGTTTGAGCCACCGGGCGGGCTTCCAGTCCCTGGGATACTGGTTCCAGGTGGGGAAAAAGCCCACGATCATCAGGAGGACCCAGAGGCCCCGGTTTCCGGTCATCTCCCGCGACTCCTGGTTGCAGATGAAGGCTCCCATCACCAGCAGGGCCAATGTCCGGATGAAGATGTGCTTGAGCGTACTTTCCGTGGAATATTCCTTCTCCCTCCTACGCTCCAGCGCGTAAGGGATGGACATGCCCATGGCGAAGAGGAACATGGGGAAAACGATGTCGGAAAGGCCCATGCCGTCCTCCATCGTGGCGAAATGCTCCAGCCAGTGGGGAACATTGAACACTTTCCAGAATTCATTGACGAAGACCATCAGGAGCATGGTCAGCCCCCGGAACATGTCGATGGCGAGGTTTCTCTTATTCATCTTCAGGCAGATTGACCCAGGTTTCGTTGGCCCAGCCCACGCTGCGGCCGGTGCCCCGGACTTCGCCGCGGACGCCCTTCTCCTGCAGCTGACGGAAGCCGGGGTCGGAGGGCTTGAGGTCCAGGAAGGGGAGGAGGTAGCAGCCGTGGTCCAGCAGGTCGGACTGCACTTCGGAGGCCGGCACTTCGGACGGATGCCGTCCGGTCTTCACGGCGATGGCCGCCAGGGCGCCCGCCGCCTGTCCCAGGCCCATGACGACGGGCTGGAGGCGGGTGCCGCCGTTCATCTCCCACGAGGTGGAGACGGCCTTGTCGGCGACCAGGAAATCTTCCACGCGGACGGGAACGAGGACGCCCATCGGCACGCTGAAGGAAGGGATCTTCCCGAACCAGAGGTGGGAAAGTTCCTCCCGGCGTGGATTCTGGACGTGGTGATGGTCCACGGGATAGTCTCCGACG
>CADCCI010000190.1 GCA_902799895.1 uncultured Bacteroidia bacterium
TGAAATGATCATTCAAGAGACCCCTGTCCACCTTTCCGCCAACCTGCGGGGGAAGTTGGGCACGGCAGCCGGGGTGCAGGTCGGCTATGGAGACCTGTGTTTTTCCCTGAGCAAGAATTTGGGCGGCGAGGATACGGAACACGTTTTTTCTTTCGATTACCAATCCGCCGGCTATGCCCTTCAGGCGCAGTACTTCAGTTATTCAAATCCGGTGAACTATCACCAGACTTTCGGGGAAGAAGGGGATTGGGCTTATCGGGACGAGGACGCAATGACCGAGAAGCCCGGACAGTTGCGCTCTTTTCTCGTGGACGCGTTCTATGCGTTCAACCGCAGGACCTTCGCCTATTCAGCCGCCTATCGGGGAAATCTGTTCCAGAAGCGCAGTGCGGGCAGCTGGATGTTTGGCTCCAAGGTCATCCTGGGGGAATACCGCATCGACCCGGAAGAGGAGGTTGCCCATTGGGTAAACGGCCAGGCCCGGCAGACCACCGCGCAGGTGTCCTTGGGCGGCGGCTATTCCTATAACCTGGTCCCTTTTCACCGGCAGCCCTATGCCGAAAGGGACAAGGGTCTCCGTAACCTGACCATCAACCTGACTTTCCTGCCGATGGTGACCTTCTTCAACCAGTTCTCCTCTACGGCCTACAACGACTTGGAAAACGGCGTTTACACGCATGTGGACAAAGACATCCGGAACGGTAGGCTACAGGTGAACTATGTCGCCCGCATCGGTATCGGGTACTCGTACAATCTCTTTTCTGTCAACCTTTCCGCCAGCAACAACGACTATTCGTACCAGGGAATCAGTTCCCTCACCTACGGGGGCTTCTTGAGCGATGCCGTGGAGACCAAGGGGTCGTTCTTCCGCTGGACGACCACCCTTCGCCTGGGAATGCGTTTCTAGAAGACGAATCCGATCGACAACGCGACGGAGAACCCTCTCAGGCTGCACCATTGCGCGCCCAGTGTCAAAGGCCCGATCATGGTCTTCCTGCCATACTCTGCGCCGAAAGCATAGGCTGTCGGCACTGTTTTCACCAGGTCTGCAAGCTTGTCCTTGTCCTGGAACATGCCGGTACGCAGCGTGAAGAAATTCTTGTGGGTGATGCGGTACCGCAGGTCCACCTGTACGGAGGCCGCGAAGTTGCCGCAGGCTTGGAATCCCGTGTTGAAACCGAAGTAAGGAAGCTGGTTGTCCAGGTATCGGCTGGCCAGCGTACCGCCGACGCAGAGCGTGTGCATGAAATTCATACGCCCTGGGTACTCCGTCTGCCAACCGAAATAGAGGGATGGCTGCAGCACGAGATGGGAACCGAACGGAATGGCGACTGAGGTTTGCGCGATGCCTACGCTGTAGGGAGGAACGTCGCCGACGTAGAAGTCGCCGGCTTCCGTATCCTCGTCCTCCAGATAAGACGAGTATCCGCCGAAGACATAGCGGGAGTCCAGGGACACGTGGAACCCCTTGGTCGGGAAATAGCGCTCGTTGAAGGAGTCATAGCGCAAGTTGGCGAAGGTGGAGAACCACCGGCTCTGGAGATCCCAGCCCTGCCACTGCATGGTCTGGTCCAGGTAATACTCGTGGGAGTCCTCGAAATACACTTCTGCCCGGGAATTGACTCCGTTGTACCGGGTCTTTCCGCCGTCTTCCCAGTAACTGAAGTTCTTGTAGGAATTCTTGAGCGCCACGCCGAAGACGGGCAGCAGTCCCAGCGGCTTGTAGGAGAGGTCCAGGTTCACTTCGGACACTTGTCCCAGTTTCAATTCCGAGATAAACCGCAATCCGGACAGCCTTCGGGTGCCGAAACCGGCGAATCCGCAGATGTATACGCCTTCATCCCCGTCGGCATGGATTCCGACACCGGCTTCGTGCGTCTGTCCCTTCTGGCAGTCGAAGATGAGCGTATAAGGCTCCTGACTGCCGCTGAGGCGGTAGGTGACGGACTCGAAGGCCTTGGTGCCGTAGAGCGCGGAGAGCACCTGTTCGATCTCTTCGCGGCCGTAGCGGCCGTCCGCCGGAAGAAGGGCGGGGCTGATGATGAATTCCGATTCCCGAGGCTCGACGCCCTCGTAACGGACTTCGCTGACGTGTATTTTCTTTTTATAGATATCCACGGCGCGGGGGCCCGTGGGCCGGGGGGCGCCCGGTTCGGCCCCCACCCGGCGGGCGACCGCCTCGAATTCCGCTTTTTTCTCCTGCGCGAGCGCATAGCCCCGTCCGATGATGTCGTCCACGCTCTTGGCGTCGAAGGAGAGCATGTTGTAGCCTTGCAGGCGATGCCGCAGGAGGATGTCCGTGTACTTGCGGTTCTGGACGGAGATGTCGGCCGACAGCAGGGTGATGTTCTGCATGGCCAGATTGGCCAGGTTGCCCAGGTCGGCCAGGTCGCGGTGCGTGGGCATTTCAGAGCCGATGATGATGTCGGCGCCCATTACCTTCGCGAGGTCCACCGGGAAATTGTTGCGCGTGCCGCCGTCCACGAGCACCATGCCTTCCAACCGTACAGGCCGGAAGTAGCCCGGGATGGCCATCGTGGAGCGCATCGCATCCACAATGTTGCCGGAGGTCCAGTTCTTCTCGTTGAGGCTGAGCATGTCGGTGGCCACGCAGAAGAACGGCTTGGGAAGCCGGTCGAAGGCGAGCGAATCCTGGTAGCCCACGGAAACGGAACTGAGCGTGTTGCGGACGTTGAATCCATACAGGAAGCCGTCCGGCAGGCCGAGTCCGATCTTGGCCATCATTTCCTGGCCCATGTCACCCGAACGGGTGTCGCTTTGCTCGTAGTTCCTGTCGTTGCGGATCTGCCGCTTGATGCGAGCCTGCATGTCCTGGTCGTCATAGTGGAACGGGATGGTGAAAGCGAAACGCTCCTTGTTGCGGCGGACCTTGTAGGTCTGGAAACTGTCCGGAATCTTGTCGGACATCATCACCGTCCAGTCGATGGCGCGCACCAGGGAGTCCAGGTAGTTTGCATCATAGCCCAGCGAATACAGGCCGGAAACGAGTCCACCCATGCTGGTGCCGCCCACCATGTCGACGGGGATGCCCATCTCTTCGATATAGCGGAGGACGCCCAGGTGTGCCATTCCCAAGGCGCCGCCACCCCCCAGCACCACCGCCACGGTGGGGCGGTATTGCCGGATGGAGTCCATCCTGGCCCGTACGCGGATGATGGCCAGGGAGTCTTCTTCGGGCGTGACGCTGGGTGCGCTGAAATGGTACTGGGCCATACAGGGGATGGCGAAGAGCAGGGCAAGGAGGGTAAGAAAACGTTTCACGGAGCGTTTCGGATTCATTCAGGTCGCAAAATACGCATTTTTTCGCAAGCTTGTGTATCTTTGCACTATGAAATCGTTGATTCCTCTGTTCCTTGCCCTGTTGACCGCCTGTACGACGGGCCAGTATCGGATTCATGGCATCTATACCGCCGAGGACGGAACGCCCGTCTGGCTGATCGACCAGAACGCCAAGGACACCCTGGCGGAGACGGCAGTCCAGGATGGACGGTTCTCCTTCAGCGGGCGCGTCCAGGAACCGTTTTTTGCCTATGTAGGCAACGGAAAGCAGCGGGTCCATTTCATCCTCGAGCCGGGAACCGCCACCGTGGACATCGACGAACGGACGGTCTCCGGGACTCCGATGGAAGACGCGTACGGCGCTTTCCACCGCCGTTTCTATGGGTATAAGCGGGAACAGCGGGCGGAAAAGACCGCGCTGGCCGATTCGGTTGTCCG
>CADCCI010000191.1 GCA_902799895.1 uncultured Bacteroidia bacterium
GTTTCCCGCGGATATTCCCGGATGATTGCCTGGTGCATGGAACACAAAAGGATCATTCTGCTGGGTGCAGTGGTCATTTTTGTGGGCGTGATGTGCCTGTACGTCCCTCATATGAAAACGGAATTCCTGCCGCAGTCCGACCAGGGCCGTCTGCAGATAACGGCTGAACTGCCCATTGGAACGTCGCAGGATGTGACCCGTTCGGTGGCGGCCCGTATCTACGACCAGATTGCCAAGGATGTACCGGAAATCGAGGTAATGAGTTACCGGTTGGGACAGGCCGATACGGACAACGCCTTCGCCAGCATGCAGGCCAACGGAACCTATCTGATTTCCTTTAATATCGACCTGGGCAGCATGGAGAAACGCGATCGGTCCTGTTTCGAAATTGCCGATATCATCCGCGCCGACCTGGGCCTCTTCCCCGAGCTGAACCGCTTCACGGTGACCGAGGGTATGGGTATGGGTGCTTCTGCATCGGTACAGCTGGAAATCTACGGCTACGATTTTGCCGAGACGGAACAGATCGCCCGCGAGGTGCGCGAAAAGATGCTGGCCGATCCTTCCTTTACGCAAGTTGTGCTGAGCCGCGACCAATATACGCCTGAATATCAGGTCGATTTCGACCGCCGCAAACTGGCGGAAGCGGGACTGACCTCTACGGCGGCGGCATCGGCTTTCAGCGCTGCGATGAGCGGTACGACGACTTCTTATTTCCGCGAGGCGGGCGAGGAATACAACATCCGCGTACGCTACGCTCCGGAATTCCGCTGCAGCATCCAGGATATTGAAAATATCATCATCTACACCCCGACCGGCGCCGGCATCCGTATCCGCGACCTGGGAACGGTGGTGGAAGACAAGGTGCCGCCGACCATCCAGCGCAAAAACCGCGACCGTCTGATTACCGTGACCGGTATCGTTTCGCGCGGATATGCCCTGAGCGACGGTGTGGGCGTAACACAACGCATTATGAACGAGATGCCGCTGCCTTCCACCATCAGCTGGGCGATTGGCGGTGACTATGAAGACCAACAGGATATGTTCTCGGATATGATCCTGCTGATTATACTCATCCTCATCCTGGTGTATATGGTGATGGCGTCGCAGTTCGAAGCCTTCCTGGCCCCGTTTGTGATTATGTTCTCGGTTCCGTTCGCCTTCGTGGGTGTGGCCATCGCCGCCATGCTCCACGGCATGGCTGTGGGCCTGATGTCCATGGTGGGTATCATCATCCTGCTGGGTATCGTGGTGAAGAACGGTATTGTGCTGATTGACTATACCATCCTCCTGCAGGAGAGGGGATACAGTGTGCGCGATGCGTCCGTCGTGGCTGCAAAGAGCCGTCTGCGCCCGATCTTGATGACCACCTTGACCACTGTCCTGGGTATGCTCCCGATGGCTTTGGGCCGCGGAGAAGGTGCTGAGGTGTGGAACGGTCTGGGTCTGACGGTGGCCTGGGGTCTGTCCTTCTCTACCTTGATTACGTTGGTGATTATCCCGGTCCTGTACTGCGGTTTCACGGAGCACCGTGCCCGCCGCAAGGCCCGTAAACTTGCAAAAGCTAAAGCATAGCGTGTTATGAAAGCCATATTCATCGCATACAACCAAGCCTACAACGAAGAGATTGTGAACCTGCTCGAGGATTGCGGCCAGCGGGGATATACCCTTTGGAACGAAATCGGCGGGCGGGGTTCCGTCGATGGCGAACCGCACCTGGGCAACCACGCCTGGCCTACCCAGAATCACGCCGTGCTCACGGTACTGGACGATGCGCTCGTTCCCGAGGTGATGGCCCGGCTGCGCCAGACCGATGCCGATAACGCCATGTTGGGTCTGCGTGCCTACGTTCTTCCTGTTGAAGAAGCGCTGTAAAAGGTATAGGTTTTTTCCATTTGAATGATTATATTTGTAAACTGATACAAATAATTATTCAATATGGAAAAGATAGCTACCAACTCCAATTTCCCTGAGATCCTCGCAGCCGGCGGTGTCGTGCTGGTGGATTTTTGGGCTACCTGGTGCGGTCCTTGCCGGATGCTTGCCCCTACCGTCGAGGATATCGCCGCTGAATATGAGCTGCCATACCGTATAGACGTTAGCCATTGACGGTGCGTAGAATATGAGCGTGAAAACGGTTTTCAGCTTCGGGTGCATCTCGTTTATGAGCCATGC
>CADCCI010000192.1 GCA_902799895.1 uncultured Bacteroidia bacterium
TTCTGGTCGCCCGGCAGGAAACCGATGTCCTGGTTGCCCAGGATGATGGTCGGGCGGGAAAGGATAATCTGGTCGAAGTCCTTCTCCACCTCCAGGGCGGCCGCCAGGGCCAGGAGGGTCTTCCCGGTACCGGCACCGCCGGTCAGCGATACCAGCTGGATATCCGGATTCAGGCAGGCGTCCAGGGCAAAACGCTGCTCCTCGTTGCGCGGGCGGATCCCATAGGCCTGGCGGTTCTTCACCAGGACCACCTGTTTGCGTCGGGCATCGTAGCGGGCGCACACCAGTCCTTCGTCCGATTTGGCGTCCCAGCGGAATTTATATAATTGGTTGGGCCTGGGTTCCTTTTGGGAAATGAGCTTCCAGTCAATGGCCGTGTCGGGGCCATAAGCCAGTTTCTGGAGTACGTCGGCAGGGTATTGTCCAGCACTTCTACTTCTTTCTGGGCCACTTCCACATGGTCGTCCTGGACACGGTCGGTCAGGTAATCCTGCACCGCCATGCCGGCGGCTTTCGCCTTCATCCGCAGGTTGATATCCTTGGTGACCAGGGCGGTGAAGCGGCCGGGATGCTGGTCCCGCACCCAGATGGCCGTAGCCAGGATCCGGTGATCCTGGATGTCGTCCAGGAACAGGTTCTTCAAAT
This sequence comes from uncultured Bacteroidia bacterium, assembly GCA_902799895.1. GTDB lineage: Bacteria > Bacteroidota > Bacteroidia > Bacteroidales > UBA932 > Cryptobacteroides. Next base: position 646 of record CADCCI010000192.1, read on the forward strand.
GGTCCGGGAAGGGGTGGTTGGGCTCGATTTTGATATTCCCCAGTTTCGGGCCGATGGGGACCCCATCCTTCCCGAACAGGCGTCCGTCGGTGATTTTGTCCAATTCGCGCAGGAAGCCCCGGGCATTGAAACTCAGGGTATCGTTCCCTTTTTTGAACTTGTCAAGTTCCTCGATAACGGCAATCGGAATGACCAGGTCGTTGTCCTGGAAATGCCGGATGGACTTGTAGTCGTGCAGGGGAATGTTGGTGTCCAGTACGAAGATTTTGGGTTGTGCCATATGATAGATGTTATTGTTTTAGTCTTCTCCTTCCGAGGCTCCGCCGGCCAGCAGCGATTGCAGGATGGCGGTAATCGGATTGCCTCCGTCCCGATCCAGGAACACCTGCTCCTTTCCGGGAACCGGATGTCCCAGCGGGTAATAGGCCACATCCTGCAGCAGCAGTTCGGCATCGACATAGTCGTAATCCGAATCGCGGATCTGGATGATCACGCCCGGTACTTCCGCAAACAAAATGCGGACCATGCCGGACTCGTTGTAGGCATTCATGATGTCCCGGATCGATATGTCCGCTCCCGCCTGCGGGGTGCACATCTTCCGCAGGGCGGTGAGCATCCCGCCGTCCGAAACGGTGGTCCCGCTCAGCAGGATACCGTCCTCCACCAGTTCGCGCACCACCTCGTAACAGTCAATCAGGTAATCGGCGTCCAGCAGTTCCGGACAAGCATTTCCGGAGGTGCCGATGGTCTGCGCCAGCAGGGAACCGCCCAGCCGGAACGCGCTGGTATCGAACGGAATATAAATGAGCCAGCTGTCTTTGTCGGGGACGATTTCGCCCGGGATGGCCCGCAGGCGACCCATCCGCGGCCCGGTTCCTTCCTCTATTTCCTCCTCTTCCTCCACCGGCTCGCCGCCGCCTCGGGAGATGCCCGCCTTGAAGGCTACCGAACAGGTGTCGGCTTCCGCAAACGAATAGCGGCTCAAGCCCAATCCCAGGCTGTCGATATAGTCTGCCGCGGCGGCCGCACTGTCGTAAAAGGCCGCCAGGTTGCCCAGTTCGCGGGTATTCCATTTCCATTCCGCACGCAAAGCCAGGTCGTCCAGGCGGAAGCGTCCGCGCAGCCAAAGTGCGTCCAGCAGGGTGCGGGCAATCCGGCTGCGGGTAAAGGCGGCCGAAAAAATGGTCGGGAACAACCGATCCGGGCAGGCGAGGACTCCCTTCAGGTAACTGTCCACCTGCTCGCTGTCATAATGATAGGTCGAGGGCGAAGGGTCGATGGTCTCATCCGCGACGGGTTCCCAGTCTTTTGCCGGTTCTTCCTTGCGGGGCTCCAACAGGCATTCATCCAGCATCGCGGCCGGAGACAGCGGCTGTTGGATACCGTCAATAACGTATTTTGAATAGAGCGCTGACGATTTTTCCTTCATAAGGATAGTATAAATCTCCGTAAAAATAACTATTTTTGGGTTCAGTTCAAAATCGGCAGGATGATAAATTGCGAAGAATACCAAAAATGTTTGGAAGAAATCTTCCACCGCTTCCCATCCGTACAGCAGACCGGGTTCGGAAATGCCTATAAACCAGGGCTTGAGCACATGGAACGGTTTGCCGAACTGCTGGGTCGTCCCGAACGCAAATTCCGGACGATCCACGTGGCGGGTACCAACGGGAAAAGCTCGGTGGCTTCCATGCTGGCCTCCCTGCTTTCAGCCACGGGGCTGCGTACCGGCTTGTACACTTCGCCGCACCTGCTGGATTTCCGCGAACGTATGAGGGTCCTGCCGGGTGCCGGGTTGTCTCCCGCAACCCATGCCACCCTCGGCACTGTAAGAGGGGGGACCGTGAACAAAGTGAACGGTGGGGCCGAGCAAAGCGAGGCGGTTCCGGGGGACAACCCGGCACCGAGGATGG
>CADCCI010000193.1 GCA_902799895.1 uncultured Bacteroidia bacterium
CGCTGGGCGGTTACGATGGCCTCTTCCAATGATGCACCTGGGCTTAACCTCACATTGATGGTCGTATCTTTCTGCACCCGGATCGAAATGGTCTTCGTCATATATCCTACGTAAGAATAGGTAACACTGACCTTATCATCTTTCCCGGGGATGGAAAGCGAGTAGAATCCAAAGTTGTTTGTCACAGCGCCGTCCTTCCCGGAAGTAGCACCCGCACCGATGAGGGTCTCTCCCGATGCTGCATCCAGAATCAAACCGCTGATGGTCACCTTCCAGTTCTTCTTCAGGATTACATGCTTCCCTTTAATCTCATATCGGATATCCGATCCTTCGAATAGATGAGCCAACGCTTCTTCCAGTGTTGTCCCATTGAGTTGACCTGATTTCCTTTCAAGCGGGAGAGAGGCATCGTATACGAAATGGATGCCGTACTTTTTCTCCAGCACGGCCATACCATCCCGCAAGTTCGTCTGTGCCCAAAGGACCGCCCCGACGAACAGGAAGGCCAGGGTCACGACAGTTTTCCTCATCTTATGCATGCTTAGAAAGTGACACCAATTTTGGAGCCAATCGTCGTATTAATTCGTTTCTGCTCGTTCTTGTAATACGTGAACTTGACGGGTTGAACATCCAGAAATACGCCAATGGAGATTTTCCCGCCTTTTGTTCCGATATGACGGGAGACACCCAGGTCTATGGTCCCGAAAACACTGCCTTTCACGCCCAGCGTGTGATCCAGGTCCCTCAAGTATTCATACGCTGACATATCGATGGGGTCATATGCAGTACCAGTGGCGAGCACGGTATAGTGCAGAGAGGTATTCCTGAAAAAAGCATATCCCAAACGTACGCCAACAAAAGGAGTCCATTTCCGGTTCGGCAGGAAGTCGTATCGACCATAGACAAAGGGGCGATAAGCCGAATAATTATCCGTCCAGATACCAACATCCTCAATCCCGCTGGGAAGATCCATCCGGCCATTGAAGTTGATATAGCTAAGTCCGGCACCGGCGGAAAAATGGTCGTTGAACCGATATCCGCCAAAAAGATCGAATCCGTAATTGTTGGCCTTGAACTTATCGACTTTGAAACCATAAGACGCGTCTACGCCTATTTCATACTTTCTGATCTCCTGAGCGGAGAGTGAGGGCAGCAAACAGAAACAAGCTGCCATGAGAATTGCTATTCTTTTCATAATCTGTCTTTTATTCGCGGACAAGCTCTATTTCCAGGGCAAGTCCAATCAATTCCAAAATCTCATCTAAGTTATCCGTCGAGAATTCGCCCGTAAGCGATTTCCCGGTGGAATCACCTTTCACCTGGAGGGGAACGCCATAGTAAGCCGACAGATCCTTCAATACGTCGTCAAGCGGCGTGGCGTCATACCGGAAGACACCGGTGGCCCAGGCCGACGGGTTCGGCAGGGCGGTTTCCTCCAGCGTAGGGACGCCATCCTGCAGCAGGGCCGACTGGCCGGCGGTCAGAACGACACCTTCACCTTGGGGGCCATCGACACGAACCCGACCTTCGGTCACATCGACACGGTCCTCTGACACTTGGAAAACGGTTCCAAGAACCGTTACGGTCGCAGCGGGCGCTATCACGCGGAAAGGATGAGACTCGTCGCGGGCGACAGCATAATGCACCTTACCGGTCATCTCCACCTGCCGCGGCGCCTTATGCGGCTGATAGCGGAGCGTTGCCCCGGGGGCCAGGGTGACATGGGTACCGTCCTTCAGGGTAAAAGCCTGCGCCAAATCGTAGGCATTGTATTCCGTCCATGTGTTTCGCCAAGACAAGAATACACCGAATATCAGTGCTGCGGCGATTGGCATAGCCCAGAGCAGAATCCGCCGCATGGGGTGGCGGGAAGTCATGCCGGAGACCTTCTCCCAGGCTTTTTGCGTATCAAACAATCCCGGCCGGTAATGGCGGAGAACGAAAGAGAGTTTATGTTCGTCAATCTGGTTCATACACCCCTAAGACGCAACTCTCCGCAAAAAGTACCATCAGAAAAATGAAAAAATGAAGTCAAGCATCTGAGGTCCGCCTTCCCGGAGGGTTTCCAAGGCTCGGGAAATGTGATTGCGGACGGTATGTTCAGAGATGTTCAGTTCGTCGGCTATCTCCTTGTAGGACAAGCCGTCCCGCTTGGCCAGCAGGAGATTGCGGACGGTATGTTCAGAGATGTTCAGTTCGTCGGCTATCTCCTTGTAGGACAAGCCGTCCCGCTTGGCCAGCAGGAGACATTTGCGGCGCATTTCCGGCAATGCGTCCACGGCTGTCCACAGGCGGGCCTCCAAGTCGGAACGCGCTTCTGCGTCATCATCAGAAATGGGACCATCCAGGTCACTGGGCAAAGGCTCGATCTTTCCGGTCCGGCGAAGCGCATCGATACTACGGTTCCGGACAGCCGAATACAGCCAGGCCTTCCCGTTAGCCACCGGATTCTCCTGCCGCCAAAGTGCCGTAAAGCTCTCCTGTACCACATCCTCTACCGCTTCCGGATCGCCCAGATAATGGAGTGCATACAGGCACAAGGGGCGGTAATACGTCCGGAAAAGGGTCTCTATTTCTTTAGACTGCAGCATTGCTGCAAAGTTACGAATAATAATTGTTTTGCTATTCTTGCCGCAAAGCCTTACATTTGTGAAGACGAAGCGCAACGGTTATGATGCAGGAAACGCATATTGTTGAGAATAAAACCATTTGGAAAGACGAGTGGCTGGAATGGTTCTGTGGCTTTGCCAACGCACAAGGCGGCATCTTGAAGGTCGGCACAGCTGATGACGGAACACCT
>CADCCI010000194.1 GCA_902799895.1 uncultured Bacteroidia bacterium
GTTTCCTACTACGAGGGACGCGGGCTCAAAATCGCCCCGGATGCGGCTGCGCTGCTGGCCGAATCTACCGGGACGGACCTCGGCCGCATCGCCGTGGAGACAGACAAACTCCTGAAAAACCTGCCCGAAGGGGCTACCGCGGTGAGCGCGGACGATATCGAAAAGAACGTGGGCATCAGCCGGGAATACAGCGTGTTCGAACTGACGCGCGCGCTTTCCTATCGGCAGGCCGACAAGGCCGTGCGCATCGCTACCCGGATGGGCAGTATGCCGCGATTCGCCATGCCGGCGGCGGTGAGTGCCCTGTTTACCCATTTTTACCGCGTGCTGCGGCACGGACTGGGGCAGGGAATAGACGTGAACCCGTATTTCCTGCGGGAATACGATGCGGCGGCGCGGGCCTATCCCACGCGTGCTTGCATGACGGCCATTTCGCTGCTCACCGAGTACGACTACAAGGGGAAGGGCGGCGCCGCCGGCGAGGCCACCCCGGGCGAACTGCTGGTGGAACTGGTTACGAAACTACTTAGTATTTAAATAGATATGGGATTGATTGAGATACGGGACGTCTGCAAGTCCTTCGGCGAGAAAATTGCCCTGGACCACGTGAGCATCGATGTCCCGCAAGGCAAGATTTACGGTCTGCTGGGCCCTAACGGCGCCGGCAAGACCACGGCCATCCGGATTGTGAACCGGATTACCATCCCCACCTCGGGCGAGGTGTTTTTCGAGGGCCGGCGCATCACGGACAGCGATGTGGCGCGCATCGGCTACCTGCCCGAAGAACGCGGCCTGTACCGCAAGATGGAGGTGGGGGACCAGGCCCTGTACCTGGCCCTGCTGAAGGGAATGAGCGCGCGCGACGCCACCCGCGAACTGAAGCAGTGGTTCGTGCGTTTCGGCATCCAGGACTGGTGGAAGAAGAAGGTGGAGGAACTCTCCAAGGGCATGGCCCAGAAGGTGCAGTTCATTACCACGGTGGTGCACAAACCCTCCCTGATGATCCTGGACGAGCCTTTTTCGGGCTTCGACCCGGTGAACGCGGAGCTCATCCGCTCGGAAATCCTCCGCCTGCGGGACGAGGGCGCCACCATCATCCTCTCCACGCACAATATGGAAAGCGTGGAGGAACTTTGCGACGAGATTACCCTCATCAACCGCTCCAAGGTGGTCATCTCCGGCGGAGTGGATGAGATTCGGAGGAGGTATGGTAACAACCATATCGAGCTGATTTACACGGGTTCCACCCCCGTTCAAGCTGTAGAAGGCGTGTTCTCGGTTTTGTCCGATGATGATAATGCCGGCCGCCACACGGCCGTGCTGGCTGTCGAACCCGCTGCCGTTGCTGCTGCTGGTTCGGCTGCCGGAGCTACGGGAACGGTGCTGCGGACCTTGCTGGAGCAGGGGATCGCCGTGAATTCCTTCCGGGAACTGATCCCCCGAATGAACGACATCTTTATTAAACTGGTAACGGAGGGCGCGTAATATGAATCTGCGAATTATATCTACCGTTATATCGCGGGAATATATGACCCGCGTAAAGAAGAAGAGTTTCCTCTTACTCACCTTCCTGGCGCCGCTGCTTTTTGCGGCCCTGTGCGTCCTTCCCAGCGTCATCATGTTGGCCACCAAAGAGAAGGTCGAGCAGATTGCCGTCGTGGACCGCAGCGGCATCGTCCTCCCGTATCTAACTGATTCGGAGACAGCTCGTTACACGGATTATTCCGCCTTCGACGCAGACTCGGTGAAAGCCGGTCTGAAAGACCTTGGGATGGACGGAATGCTGGTTATTTCGCCCCTGGACAGCGCCACCCGGAACGTAAGTGTTCAGGCCTATTCCCGCAAGCCCCTGGGCATGGAATTCTATGGCGGCGTGGAGCGGCGCATCAACCAGGCCGTGGAGGATTGGCGGGTGTCCACCTACCGGATCGAGGGCCTCTCGGAGATTCTCAACGAGGTCAAGAGCGACGTAAAGGTGGCCCAGTTCACCCTGGATGAATCGGG
>CADCCI010000195.1 GCA_902799895.1 uncultured Bacteroidia bacterium
GCAAAGAAACTCTCGACTCTGGATATATTACCTTCGATGTAATCCTTCAGGGAGTCAAGCCACGTCCTGTCCTCGCGATATGCGGCGATGACCGCCTCGAGGGTCATGATAGAGGGCTCGTTGAGCTTGGCGTTCCTTAGGGTGGCGAGATATTTTTCCCTTTTGTCCTTGTCTGGAATGATGCAGTACGCCGTCCCAGAAAGCCCCGCCAGGTTGAAGGCTTTCGTGGGACCGGCGAAGATCATTCCGATCCGCGCCGCCGCGTCGCTGACGCTGCAGAACGGCGTGTGCCTGCGCCCGTACAGGGCCAGGTCTCCGTGAATCTCGTCAGAGATCACGATGATCCCGTGCCGTTCGCAGATGGCGGCGAGCGCTTCCAGGGTCTCCCTGTCCCAAAGGATGCCGCAGGGATTGTGGGGATTGCAAAGGACAAGGGCCTTTGTCTTGTCGTCGATGATCCTTTCAAGACCTTCCAGGTCCATTCTGTAACGCCCGTCCTCGAAGATCAAGGGATTGTCCACAGCAACTCTGCCCAGTCTCTCGATATACAGCCTGAAATGGTCGTAGACCGGTGGCTGGACTATTATCTTGTCACCGGGTTCGGTGAACGTGAGGTAAGCCTGGTTGATGGCGGTGATGACTCCCGGGGCATAGCCTATCCATTACCCGTGGACGGATTCCTCCCAAGCAGCTATGGCATCGAAAAAGGTATCAGGTGTGGAGGTGTATCCCAGGACGTCACGGTCAAGTCTTTTCCGAAGCGCGGCGCTGACGAACGGATCGGTCTTGAAGTCCATGTCAGCTATCCACATGGGTATCTCCCCGTCGGTAGCCCGGCCGTATTTGATGCTCCAGGTGCCGGCCCGGTCGACGATGTCGTCGAATCCGCCACTGGTGGCGGAGGCGGCCGTACCGGACAGCTTGCATGCCGTCAGGACGGCCCCGACCGTCCCGGCCGGGATCAGCGCGGACGCGCCTGCCGCCGCCATGCCCTTGATGAATGATCTTCTTTTCATATCAGCCGTATTGCATTGATGTTCCTTCCGCAGGCAGTTCCTTCGCGCCTGGCGGAAAAGAATGAAAGGTCGGTGTAAGTATCTATGCCAGAAATTTGTATATTGTCGGCCGGAACCCCACTTTGCTCCAGGATCCATTCATTGGCCCGGAACAGGTCTATGTGATGGCCGCCGGACATGGGACTTCCGTCACCGGGCCCGCGGTCTGACCAGACCTGCGGCATGGGGAAGCCGGCATCCCTGAACTTGTCCACCACCTCCGGTCCCACTTGGAAACTGTCCGGACCGATGGCTGGGCCTATGACGGCACGAAGGTCCGTCGGCCGGCAGCCGAAATCACTCTCCATGAGCCGGATCGTCTTCTGTGCTATCTTCAGTACGGTCCCTTTCCAGCCGGAATGGACGGCCGCGACGACTCGCCGGACCGGATCGTACAGTAGCACCGGTACACAATCCGCCGTCCTGACGCCGATGGCGACCCCAGGAAGCCTGCAGATGAACGCATCGTATCCTTCCAGATCCGCCTTGGTCAGGTCCTGCCTGTCGATAACGGCAATCCTGTCCCCGTGCACCTGATGTCCCTGGATGACCGTACAGGGGAGTACCGACTCCCTCCGCGTCGTAAACGCCTCCGCACCCGGCCCTATCGAATATTCCAGCAGTTCCTGATACATGGAACAAATATACTGATTCTTCGCCTGTATACAAAAGGCCGGACCCCGAAAGGGGGCCCGGCCATCGGTGCGGCATCATTGACAATTATCGAACTTTTGTTGAAGACATGAGGAAGGTGGTTGAATTCGTTGAATGGTTGCAAAATTGTGGTGTTTTTCTATGTCGATAAGAATGGAGAAGAATAGCGGATTTCGTGGACGAGAGTAAGATAAAACACACCCCTACATCCCCGTAGAAACTTGTTTTTTCATTTCTGTCATCCCTTGGACGCACTGAAAAGTAGTAGGTGTAAAAAGCCATACATCAGTGTGTCGTGTTGATTTTACCCGGTCGATGAAAGAAAAAGAATTCTACTACATCTGATATTCTTACTTGACCTACTATTTATTAGGAAAACGAGTAGCAATGAACAAGTATAAGAGACAGTATCGAGAATTGGACGATGAGACCAAGGAGAAGATAGCAGCAAGCCAACGCGGAAGGACGAAATCCGAAAGCCATAGGCAGCATATCAGCCAATCTATGGAGAAGTATTGGCAAACGGTTCCGCACCGACCGACATCAGGTGAAACAGTATGACAATTCCCCACTTATCAAGGGGAAGAAGTCATCAAAAATAATGACAAGAAGATATGAGAATAAGTGATTACATTCGACAAGTTGAAGTTGGTTGCCGATATCCGAGCCATCAAGGTTCTCGACGAATCCCGCTTTGAATTCATCGAAAAAGACGGCATCATTTCTTCGCTGAAGTATTACCAAGAGCATCCGTTCCTGCTTAAGATAAAGGTCGATTACAATTGTGGAGAAGTGGTTATTGAATTCTGCGGAAAAATATTGGGGAAGGACTATCCGAAACTAATTTCCAAAGATTCCATAAGGCAGTGTTTTGAGACCATAAATCACCTTGGATTCGTAGAGGTG
>CADCCI010000196.1 GCA_902799895.1 uncultured Bacteroidia bacterium
TGACGGCCGACAATTGCCCGAAGTCCGGCTTCTGGAGTTTCACCTACATCAACACCGCCAACGGCATCATCGAGAATGCGACCGCGGCCGGCATGTCGGAATCCCTGATTGCGGAGGCCCGTTTCTTCCGCGCCTTCTACTATTTCGACCTGGTCCGCATCTTCGGAGGCGTGCCGCTCGACCTGGGTTCCGGCGAACTGGCCTTCAATACCAGCGCCGTCCGCGTCTCGGTCCGGAACACCGTCGAGGAAGTGTACAAGAAGTGCATCTTCCCGGATCTGGAATTCGCCCTGGCGAACATCCCCGACAAGCCCCGTATCGGCGGCGCCCTGTCCAAGACGGCCGTCCGCATCCTCCTGTCGCGCGCCTATCTGACTTACGGCTGGTGGCTGGAGAACCCGAAGGGGCTTCCTACCTATCCCGAATGCACTCGCAACGCCAGTGATGCGAAGACTTACTTCCAGAAGGCGTATGACCTGGCCGTCGAGGGCATCGAGAACCCCGGTCCTTACGGCCTGGAATCCTCCTTCTACAAAGTGTCCCTCGGCTCCAACGACTATAACAAGGAGCAGGTCTTCTACTCCGACCGCACCGAAAAGTCCGAGCAGTACAACGGCGCTCCTGTCACCGGCTGGGACCAGGGAACGAACTTCGTCTGCTGGTTCCACCAGTGGAACTATTCTGCCGCGACGGTCAACGACAATACCGGCAAAGCCACGACCCCGATCCAGCGTACCGACAGCCAGTTCCTGGGTCGTCCCTGGACGCGTCTGGCACCTACGCACGAAGCGCTGCATACCTTTACGGACATTGACAAGGACTCCCGTTTCGACGGCACCTTCACCTGGATTTACCGCACCAACTGGGACCAGTTCGGCGCCGATACCGAATGGGTGGTGGGCCCGCACGGCAACCACATCGGCGTCAAGGAGCCTCTCCTGGTCTTCCTTCCGTATGTGGACGAGTCGGTGACGTATCCCACTAACTTGACCGGTAATCTCGTCTCCCAGGGCTTCGGCGCCAAGGATGGCGTGGACTCCTATGTGATCGACCTGCGCGGCATCAACCGCTTCACCTATCCGGGACTTTGGAAACAGGGACCGTACCGCACCAACACGGGCTCTCCTGCCGGCGCCGGTGAAGCGAATGTGGGCAGCACGCGTCCGTACATCATCTACAAGTTCTCCGAACTGTACTTCATCGCCGCGGAAGCCCAGGTGAAGGGCGCGACCGCCAAGGCGGGCAAGTCGGCCCGCGACCTGATCAACGTGATCCGTGCGCGCGCTGCCAAGTGGGAATTCAAGAACAACGAGCAGGAGAAGTACAGCGCCGACTTCAGCGCCGAGCTGACGGCGAAGACCCCGAACCCTGTGACCATCGACTTCATCCTGGACGAGTTGCTTCGCGAATACTACGGCGAGGGCAAGCGCTGGTTCGACCTGGCGCGCACCCAGCAGTGGCTCGAGCGTGCCTTGACCTACACGATCACGGAGACGCAGACCACCCACACGCCCGTCACGAGCACCCGTGACATCATCGAGCTCAACTACATGAACCCGATCCCGCAGGGCCAGATCAACGCCATGCAGATGTCGGAAGAAGAGAAGAAGGCGTATCAGACCCCCGGATACTGGCTTGAATAAGAAAGCAGTGGTTGGTTAAGGATACATATGGTTAGGGTGAAGGGGCGACCTGCCGAGGCCGCCCCTTCTGTTTTTGAGAACTGCGAAATAATGCGCATATTTGCATAATGCATAAAAAAGAGACACAGTTCCGTACCGGCCTCGTCGCCGCCGCCCTGGCTTTCCTTGGATCGTGGTCCTTTTTCCTGTTCGCCTACCCGTATCACCTGATGCGTCGCGAGCAGCAGAACCTGTTCCTCTTCGATGGCGCCTATATCCGGGAGACTTACCGGGGAGTCGGTTTTCTGGGTCGTTTGCGTGGTGGTGTTCCGGATCTGCCGGCATTTCCTGGGGAAGTGGCCGTCCCTGGGCATTGCGACGCTCTTTTTCGCCTGGTCCTTCCTGCGGGAAACGGGGAATCTTTACCTGACCCGTTATACGGTGGCCACGCTGGCGCTTCTTTCCCTGGTCTTGCTGGCGCTGCAGTTCAAGAAAGCCTGGCTCAAGCCGTTGGCGGCCGTGCTGCTGGTCGGCTTCGGGATCTGGGCCTTCGGGTCTCCGGTCCATAAGGTATACGGCAAAGCCTGGAGCGTACCCCAGTTCAAATACGAACGGGTGATCGGGCTGGATACGGAAGCGTGTCGGGAGAACTGGGACAAGGTCCTGGAGCTGTCGAAGGTGGACTTGTACACGGAAGAGGCCAGCTATTGCTACAATCTGGCCCTTGCGATGAAAGGGCGCCTGGGCGACGATCTTTTCGACCATTCGCAAAACTATCATTATTCGCTCTTGTTCCCGGCCTCCTCGGATCAGACCGTCATGACCAACGCCATGGCGGGAGAAGCCTGGTTCCAGCTGGGCGACATGACGGTGGCGGAACAGAGCGCCATCACCTCGCTCCAGGCGTCGCCCAAGCACACCGGCGC
>CADCCI010000197.1 GCA_902799895.1 uncultured Bacteroidia bacterium
CGACTTGCATGTGTTAAGCCTGCCGCTAGCGTTCATCCTGAGCCAGGATCAAACTCTTCTTTGTATATACACTTATTATTCTAGCTTGACCCCGACGCTCTTACAATTCCTTTTAGAATTGACGCTCTCGTTTCTTGTACTTTCTCGGTACTTGCTTGTACTTATTCCACTATTTTCAAAGATCGTTTCCCGTGCTTATCGCGAACGGGACTGCAAAGGTAGAAACTTTTTCCGAACCCACAAACTTTTTTTGCGTTTTTTCAAAAAATTACCACCTTTGCAGCAGAATCAGACCAACGGAATGGTATCTCTGTGGAACATATTCGCCGTTTTCAGCAAAATCGGCGCCTTCACCATCGGAGGCGGGTATGCCATGATTCCCCTGATTCAAAATGAGTTGGGGAAACGAGGGTGGATATCGGAAGAAGAACTTCCGGACATTATCGCGCTCGCACAGAGCGCGCCCGGCATCCTGGCGGTGAACGTTTCCATTTTTGCGGGATACCGGCTGCGCGGCGTGAAAGGCAGCATTGCCGCCACCATCGGCACCGTCCTCCCCTCTTTCCTGATGATCCTGCTCATCGCCATGGTGTTTTCCGGCTATCAGGACAACCCCGTGGTGGTACGCATCTTCAAAGGAATCCGGCCCGTGGTGGTATCGCTCATTGCCGTTCCCATGGTGAACATGGCCCGCAAGAACAACAAATCCGTCTGGGCCTGGCTCCTCACCGGCACTACGCTGCTGCTGGTAGCCTTCCTGCAGGTATCGCCCATCTGGATCCTGCTGGTGCTGCTGGTCCTGGCCACCGCGTACACATATTATAAAGAAAGGAGGACGGAGTGATGGATCTGGCTGCCCTGTTCCTCCAATTGTTCGTGACGTTTTTCGTCATCGGCCTCTTCACCTTCGGGGGCGGATATGCCATGCTGTCCCTTATTCAGACACAGGTGGTTACGGCACACGCCTGGATTACCGAAAGCGCTTTCACCGACATCGTGGCCATCTCCCAGATGACCCCCGGTCCCATTGGCGTCAACTGCGCCACCTACGTAGGGTACAACGTGGTTACGGCCGCAGGCGGCAGCCATCTGCTGGGCGTGCTGGGCTCGTTCACCGCCACCCTCGCCGTGGTCCTTCCCTCCTTCCTGCTGGTCCTGATGATGGCCCGATTCTATCAGGCCATGCGCCACAACCGCATCTTCGAAGGCGTGATGGGCTGGCTCCGGCCCGCAGTGGTGGGCCTGATCGGCGCAGCCGCCGTCATCCTCGTCCTCCGCACCGGCTGGACCGACGGACACCCCGTCCTGGAGGTGGTAGAAGAGAACTTCCCCGACTGGAAAAGCTGGCTGCTGTTCGGCAGCGCCCTGGTGGCATCGTTCTGCTGGAAAGCCGGTCCCATCCTGTTAATTGTCGCGGGCGGCGTTATCGGTTTTCTTATTTACTAGAAATTTCGTATCTTGTGACGATTTATTAACCGTACACAAGGAATGAAACGCATTTTCGCTCTTTTCTCCGCCGCACTGTTCTGCCTGGGCCTCTCCGCCAAAGAAGAAACGGTGCTCAACCTGATTCCCTATCCCCAATCCGTTCAACTGGGCAAAGGCTCCTTCAAAGTAGCCGGTGTGGCCTTCAATGGAGACCCCTCCCTTGACCCGCTCAGCCGCGAAGTCATTTCCCAGTTTGCCAGCCGGATCGAGCTGGTTAGCGGCAAGACCAATTCAGTGGCTTTCCCGGCCGGCCTGGACGCCGTCGTGGCGAAAGGCAAGGCCACAGGCTTCCTGTTCATGCTGGACAAGAGCCTGGGCGAAGAGGCCTACACCATTGAAATCACCTCGTCCAAAGCCATGGTAAAGGCATCGGCTTTCCCGGGGTTCTCCTATGCCATCCAAGCATCCCGTTCCGGAGGCCTCCTGGCGCATCCCCGCCGTCACCATCCGCGACGAACCGCGTTTCCGCTATCGCGGATTTATGGTCGATAGCGGCCGCCACTTCTTCAGCGTGGACGAGATCAAGAAGGTCATCGACATGATGGCCATCTATAAGATGAACCGGCTGCACTGGCATCTCACCGAGGACCAGGGATGGCGGTTCGAATCCAAGAAGTATCCCCGCCTCACCGAAATCGGCGCCTTCCGCAACGGTACCATGATCGGAAAGGACAATACCACCAACGACGGTGTCCGTTATGGCGGCTACTACACGCAGGACGAGATGCGCGAACTGGTGGCCTACGCCCAAAAGAAAAATATCACCATCATCCCGGAAATCGACCTGCCCGGCCACATGCAGTCCGCCCTGGCGGCCTATCCGAACCTTGGCTGCACCGGCGGCCCGTACGAGGTTGCCACCACCTGGGGCATCAAGAAAGAGGTGCTCTGTGCCGGTAAGGAAGAGGTGTACACCTTCCTGGAGGACATCCTGACCGAGCTGATTGACATTTTCCCGTCGGAATACATCCACATTGGCGGCGATGAATGCCCGCGCCAGCGCTGGAAAGAGTGCCCGCACTGCCAGCAGCGTATTGCCGAGCTGGGGCTCAAGAGCGACGACAAGCACAGCGCCGAAGACTATCTGCAGAATTATGTCACCGCCCGTATCCAGGCCTTCCTCAACAGCAAGGGCCGAAAGATCATCGGCTGGGACGAAATCCTGGAGGGCAAGCTGGCCGAAGGGGCTACGGTGATGTCCTGGCGGGGCGTGAAAGGCGGCCTGAAAGCAGCCCAGATGGGCTACGACGTGGTTATGTCGCCCAATAACTATATGTATTTCGACTACTATCAGAGCGAAGACAAAGACAAGGAGCCGCTGGCCATTGGCCACTGCTTGACGCTGGAAAAGGTCTATAGCTACGAGCCTTATACCGACCTCCCCGCCGAGGCCCAGCCGCATATCCTGGGTGTGCAGGCCAACCTGTGGACCGAGTTCATCGGGACCAACGACTACCTGGAATACATGATGCTGCCGCGTGCCGCCGCCCTGAGCGAGGTACAGTGGTCGCCGGCCGCCGCCAAGGACTGGGAGTCCTTCCGTACCCGCGTCCTGTCCGCCCCGGCGGTATACGCCATCCTGGGATATAATTTCAGACCCTTTGATTTTTAATGTATATGAAGAAGTTTTTCATTCTGCTGAGCCTCTGCGCGCTGCTCGTTCCCAGTTGCAAGAACCGGGGTGGAAAAGCCGACGCCGAGGCTGAAGCCGCGGCCCGCGAGCAGGCCGTCGCCGACAGCATTACCAAAGCCCAGACCCTCATGGATAAACTTGCCCAACTGCCGGAAGAACCGGTATTCGACATCGTGACCAGTATGGGCACGATCAAGATTAAACTGTACGCCAAAACGCCCAAACATCGCGACAACTTCGCCAAACTCGCCCTCAGCGGCTTTTACGATGGTTTGCTTTTCCATCGGGTGATAGATGGCTTCATGATTCAGGGCGGCGATCCC
>CADCCI010000198.1 GCA_902799895.1 uncultured Bacteroidia bacterium
TGCCGTGAAGGTTATACATAGCGATGGTATTGTCTTTGTGCAGCACCACGGCCGAGTAGCCGTGTGCGCCGGAGAAGTCGTAGGTGGCGGGTCCGATGAGGATTTCTTTACCCAGATCTACCGGGAAACCCTTTACGAAGCGGCCCAGGCGGTCTATCAGGTAGAGGGAACTGCCGGCGCCGAAGAGGAACTGGTTCTTGCCGTTGGCGTACCAGTCTATGGTTTCTACGCTGCCGCAGATGGGGGTCTTGAACGGGACGCCCCAGATGCCTTTCCCGCCTTCCTCTTTCAGGCAGAGGTACAGGTTGGGGGCCTGGTAGAAGAGGTTGGTGGCGTTGGTGCCGCTGTTGTGCACCTTGAACGGTCCCTGCGGAACTACCACAACGGTGTCGCGCTCAACGGTGGGAACCTGCGAGCGGGTAACGTTCACGCGGTCGGCATCCATCCGGATGTCCAGATTGTCGCTGAGGGTCAGGAAGAAGGGCGCATAGCCGATTCCCTTGATGGCTTCCAGCATAGCCTGGGAGGCCTTTCCGCGGAACACTGCGGCGGTCTGGGACGGATCTTCTCCGGCCGACCAATAGATGCTGAAGCGGTTTCCTTTGGCGGGGAAACGGGAGGAGAGCCCGGAATCGGACAGCCAGGAACGCAGGTTGATGTCCAGGAAACCCTCGTCCAGGATGCCTTCCAGGGCGGTTTTTCCGCCGAATACCAGCCATTCTTTCGAAGCGGCGGCGCAGGAGTCATCCTCGATGGAGAACAACGGGCCGAAGAGGGCGGGGACAAAGCCGGCCTTGGCCACTTCGCGGATGCGCAGCTCACGGGCCCAGGTTTCGGGTTTCTTTTTCCAGGTGTCCAGTTTGCTGCAGGCGTCCAGATAGCCCTTGTAGCCTTCGAAATAGCCTTCCAAATCGCTGACACTCTGGCTGATAACGAAATCCGTATGATAGGGGAGGACCTCCGCTACCCGGGATTCTCCGTCGCCGCTCCGGCGGGCTACATTGAACCAGCAGGAGGGAGATTCGCTCATAGCGGAAAGCACGCGGATGCCCAGGTGGCTGTCCTTGCTTTCTTCCACCTGGAAGGCGGTCCAGCCGGAAAGCCGTTTGAAGAATTCGGCATACCGGAGGAAGCGGCGGTCCATATGGGCGCCGATGATTTTTCCGGAGTAATTGTTGGAAACGAAGATGACGTCGTTCCCGGTGACGGTGGACGCCAGGTTGGCCAGGGCAGGGTCTTCCAGGATGGAAGAGCCGTTGTCAATGTGGCGCACCGATGAATTAATCAGCGTTTCGGACCGGGAAATGAGCAGCAGCTGGTCTTTCCCGAAATCCAGTAATTTGTGGTGCAGGCCGGCCAGGGAAGCGTAGTCGATGAGGTTGCACGCTTTGGCGGTGGTGTCGCCGGTGTTGCGGCCGGTATTGCAGATGAGCAGGGGAATGAGGTCCCCGCTGAAATGGACGGAAATGGCGGCCTTCATACCGGAATAATGTTCGGCCGAGGCGTGGCGGACAAAGCGGTCGAAGGTGCCCTGTTTGGGGTCAGTGACCAAGGCGGAGAAGGCTTTGGTGGAATCTGTCAGCAGGGAGAGTGCATGATCCAAGTCTTTGAAATAGAGGATCATGGCCGCGTCGGAAGGAATGGTTTGCAGCAGGCTGAACCGTTCGATGGCGGCGGCGTTGTCTGCATCGCGCAGGTCTCCGTCCTTGCTGGAATACAGGGAGGAAATACCGAAGGCGATGGCCCCGATCAGCGCGGCAAGTGCAACGATACAGATGATCAGATTCTTTTTGTCCATATTCGTACAAATTTACGAATAAAATCCGGTTTTATTCCATTATTGCGCGATGAATTCGTAAACAATGTTGCCAATCTGTTTGGGAGCTGCTCCGGGCGCGGCCGAGAACCGGGAGAGCCGGGCGGCGCGCACGGCGAAGTTCCGCAGGCAGCCGTCGGGCGAGGAAACATCGTCCTGGACCTTTGCGTTGAGCACTTTCCCGGCCGGATCCACGGTGATGATGACCGTTACCTGGCCGGCTCCCATGCAGCGGTAGGCCGGGATGGGGAGGTGGCTGGCTTTGCGCCCTTCCAGTTCATAGGAAACCACGGAAGGACCGGAATAGGCCTCCTGTTTGCGGTTTTCTTCTTGTTTGGGCTGTTTCACCGGCTGGGGAACATAATCGTCCGGTTCTTCGGGCGTGACCCCGCTCTTGAGCTCCTTGGCCAGACGTTCGGCGTCTTTGTAGAGCTGGTCGGCGTCGGTATTGCGGTCGTCCTTGAGGATGGAACCGCGGTCTACTGCGATGTTGCGGATGGGTTCTCCGGTGCGGGACGCAATGAGATCGTCCAGTTTCCGGCTGATTTCCTCCTTGAGCGTGGCCTGCTTGCGGAGCTTTTCTACCTGCTCCTGCTTGGTGAAGTCCAGCACGAAGGAATTCTCTTTCTTGAGAGCGGCGCCAATTTGCGAAGCTAGCAGGACGATAATCACCACGAGATGAAAAATCACGGTGATATATAATCCTGCTTTGTCCTCTTTCGGGAGCCGCATAG
>CADCCI010000199.1 GCA_902799895.1 uncultured Bacteroidia bacterium
CTCGTTGAAGAGGTCCACGGCGCCGTCGATGAGATTCGCCACCTCGTCGGCGTTCTTGCCCGGATGGACGGAAAGGAACAGTGCGCAGTCATCCACGAATGCGCCGATCACATACTCGATGTCTTTCTTGATGTCTCTGAGATTCATAGCGTACTGAATTAAATCGACTGCAAAGATAATACTTTTTTTGGATTCGTCACTTCCGGATCTTGCCCGTCGCCCATTCGATGAAATACTTCATGTTGGGGCCATCCGTGTGGCCGCCGTCGTGCTGACGCCAGGCGAGTTCACCATCCAGAAGGCCGGTCAGGACCGGCGGCATCGGCTCTTTACGATAGTCGTTGGACAGGCCGAGATCCTTCGCTCCTAATAGCTTGAACACCTCACCGGCGGCCACGGTCGCCTGCCAGCTGCCATACTGGTCCAGCCACAGGGCGTCGCCTTTCTCCGGAATACCGTAGCTGATGAACACCAGGCGCGGTGCGCAAAGCGCGATGAGTTCGTGGGAATCCACCGGCAGCATGCCGGCGTTCCAGGCGCCCGTCTTCGACTCGATTGCGCAATATTTGATGTAGTTGCCGGCCATCCAGTGGTACTCACCGGCATTGGAGAGATTCTCCAGGCCTTCGCCGAAAATACGACGGTGCAGGGTGGCGCCGCCCTTTCCGGACGAGCCGATCAGGCCCATGTAGAAACGCTCTTCGAATGCCAGGGTCACCAGCGCCGCCTTGCCGTATCTGGAGACGCCCTCGATGCCGACGTGCTTCGCGTCCACGTCCGGGTCGGTCTCGAGATAATCCAGACCGCGGGCGGCACCCCAGGCCCAGGCACGCAGGGAGCCCCAGTCGTCCGGTTTGCGGGGCTGGCCGTGGTTGGTAAGGCCGATGATGCCCCGGGTAAGACCGGCACCGTTATCCGCCTGGATGCTGCTGGGATCGATCATCGCATAGCCCCAGCCAGCGGCGAGGAGCTGCTGGTTGGACGGCGAAAGGATTGGCGGGCTCGAAAGGCTGCCAGGCAGGATACTTCTTCATCAGTTCCGCCGTTTCCGGATTGTTCTCCAGCATCTGGCGGATGGCCTTGTTGATGATGGCCATATCCTCACCGCCGGGCTTGACAGGGTTCGGAAGGTTCGCGGGACCGAACATCATCAGCAGCGGAACCGGGCCCTTGGCATTGGCGGGAGTCACGACGACCATCTTGATATCGACATGGATCGAGGGGCAGGCGGAATTGTCCACATGGCCTCTGAGCTGCTTGGCCTTGGCCCGCATCATGCCGACCATCTCGATTTCCTCCGCCTCGACGGTCCAGGTTACGCCCGGGACATTGGCCGGGACTCGGCCGTACACCTCGCTCTCGAAGCCTTCGACAATCTCCGGCCTGCGGACTTCCCACCACTGCTTTGCGGTGGTCACCTTCTTGCCCGCATTCGTCCGGAGAATCTCCGGAAGCACCGGGAAGGGATTGGCCTTACTCTCGTCATAATTGGCGGCGTAAGGACTTTTTTCATCGGCATCGAACCCGCGCCGGATGGATTTGATTCCCAACTGGTCCAGCATGTTCTGATGGTCCTGCTCAGCAGTGAAAGTAACCGGTTCCTGCGCATAGGACGCGGCGAAAAGCAGGCAGCCGGCAAGCAAAAGGATGATCTTTTTCATAAGCGTTGTATTACCTCTTCCAAAGTTAATCAATTCTGTCCGAAAAAGAAAGCTTGTTATTCCTTCGCTCCGACCAGTTCGAACTCGCCTTTCTTTTCGTTCCACTCCAGCTTGTGGATGTCCCAGGTATAGCCGTTGGTGGCCTTCCTTTCCAGTTTCTGGGCGAAAATTACCCGGTTGCCGTCCGTGCGCACGTTAATCATGCCGTAGACGGTCACCACCCGCTCGTTCTTCTTCTGGGAGGAGAGGTCCAGTTTGTCCAGTTTCAGGAATTCCTTGCCGGATCGGGCCAGTTCGGTGGAGTAGATCATGGGACGATGGCCGCGGCTGTATTTGCCGATGGTTCCCAACGTATCGGGCCGGGGATGGCAGTATGACTCATCGTCACCGCTGGAAATCACCGTCGCGAGCGGATTCAGCGCCTGCAGGAACTCGCTGGTGAATTCGTCGCTGCCGTGGTGGCAGGATTTGGCGATATCCACGCCCAGGTATTCCCGGGCTTTCCCGATGGCCTCCTGCAATTCTGCTTCCTTCTCCGCCCTTACCTCCGGTTTCAGATTCTTCTTCAATTCCTTGACGATAGCGGCCACATCTGTGCCGGAGTATTTCTTGAGCAGGTAGTTTTCCGCCTCCATGTTCAGGTCACCACCGAGCAAGAGTTTCAGATGACCGACCGTCAGCTTGATGATGACGGAATGGCCGTTCTTCGTCTTTCCGGTAGTGCCGAAATAAGGCAGAGCGGGCTTGCCGTCGATATCCTCAGCAATCGGCCCCAGGATCTCCATCGTCATCCCGTTCTTGTTATAAAGATAGACCGGCTTGTCTTTGGTACCCGCCCGCAGGGATGTCTTGGGGGCTTCGGTCAACTGCAACATGTCGATGAAGTTCCCGGCATTGATCACTTTGCCGTCCTTGTCCTTGACGCAGCCGGATTCGATGTCCTCGACACGTTTCTTATAATCGTCATTCGTATCGCACAGATCGGTGATGTATTTCTTCTGGTATCCCAAATAACGTTTCAA
>CADCCI010000200.1:0-3524 GCA_902799895.1 uncultured Bacteroidia bacterium
GCAGACCGACTCCGCGCCGGTGGCCATCCACGCCTGTACCTTGGCTATTTCGCGATAGAAATTCGGATGCATATCGCCCGTTCCGGAAGGTCCCACGTTGATGAGGAAATTGCCGCCCAGCGAGCGTGAGGCTACATATTCTTCCATGAACCACGAGAAGGGCTTGAAGAGTCCTTTCATGTTATAGCCCCAGCCGCCGCCTTTGCCGTTCCAGATGTGGCAGTGCTCCCACCAGGCGGAGGGGACATAGGTCGGGGTCTGGCATTCGAAGGGGGTCGTGAAGTCGCCGATGCGCACCGACGTGCCCTCCGGGTTGTCGGGGTTGACGATGTTGCCCCAGCGGTCGTTGATGACGATGTCCGGCTGCAGGCTGCGGATCCAGGCATAGACCTTGTCGGTCTGCAGGTCCTGGACGGGGATGCCGTACCAGCCCATGCCGTCCAGCCACAGGACGTCGATCTTGCCGTATCGGGTCAGGAGTTCTTCCAGTTGGGCGATCACGTAGGCGAAGAAGTGCTCGAAGGCCTTCCGGTTGGCCACGGTGTCTTTTACCGGGCCCCGCTTGCCCCAGGTAGCCACGTCCCATTCGGTCTCCGGCCGGTCTCCGGGGTAGTGCCAGTCTCGGGGCGAAAAATAGAAGCCCACCTTGAGGCCCGCATCGCGGCAGGCCTTGACATACGGTTCCAGCAGGTCGCGTCCGTGCATGTATTGTTTGGTGCCGATGCCGTATTTCGAGGGCCAGAGGGCGTATCCGTCGTGGTGACGGGTGGTGAGTACGGCGTAGGTGAAGCCCGCGTCTGCCGCTGCCTGCAGGTAGCGTTCGGGATGATAGTCTTGCGGGTCGAAGCGATAGGCCTGGCCGTAGTATTCCTCGCGGCTATGGTACTCGCCGCCCCATTCGTAGTCTTTGATCATGTTCCACGATGGCTGGGCGCCAATCATGCTGTGGATGCCCCAGTGCATGAAGAGGCCCAGGCCGGCCTGCGGGTACCATTGTGCGCCCGGGGCCGGGTTGGGGTAGACGAAGTTCTCCGGCTCGGGGCCGTAGAGGATGTCCATGGCCTTTTGCAGGTCTTTCCGGCTAATCCGATAATCTTCCGGCCGGATTTCCGCCGGGTTTGGCTGCGCTTTGGCCGCGGGCTGCGCTTTGGCCGCGGGCTGCGCGGTTTTGCCTTTGGCAGCAGGCTGCGCTTTGGCCGCGGGCAGGGCGGTTTTGCCTTTGGCAGCAGGCTGCGCGGTTTGGGCTTTGGCCGCGGGCAGGGCGACAGCCGTCAAAGCCATCGCTAGCAAACAAGCAAATACGAAAAAACTTCTCATATTCCGTAAAGATACTTACTTTTCCCCATTTCCCCAAGCCTTCTGGCCCGCGACCTGACAGTCTGCATTTGCAAGCTCCTACAAATGCACCTTCAAATGACCACCGTGGACAGTTCCTATCTGGGAAAGGCATCCATGGGACACAGAACGGCTAATCTTGTCCAAATACTGCAATTTTGATGCTTTTGGGACACAGAACGCCTTTTTTTGTTCTGAAACGGGGTTAATTCCGGCGGGGCAGGGGGCGCCGCCGTAGAACCCGCCAACTGCGGCGGCTGGTGGAAAAAGCCCCTAGTCTTGGAATGGAACAAGAATAATTCCGGCTATACAGGACTGTTTTTCGCAAATATCTGATTTCCAATCAATTATGAAAAGAACCCTATAATATTTAGGGGGTTATTTTCATTACTTACTGAGCAGGTGGTAGGAGCGGGGCGGAGCGGTACAAGGCGACATGCCACCCCCGGCTAGGGGGTGCCTGCGAAGCGATGGGTTTTGTGCGGGTCGCGCAGGAGGGGGTCGCCGGTGACGCTCTGGCCCGCGACGGAAAGGCCGGGGCAATTCCGCCCGGCACGGAGCCCGTGCCACCCTCGGCATCGTAAGAGGGGGGACCGGAACGGATGTGAGCGAAAGCGAACGGAGTGAACGGTGGGGTCGAGTGCAACGAGACGGCTCCGGCCGCCCGGCACGCAGCCCGATAGGCGCTAGAGGTGGGTAGGGGCGGAGCGGTACAAGGCGACATGCCACCCCCGGCTAGGGGGGTGCCTGCGAAGCGATGGGTCTTGTGCGGAAGGGCAGGCGGGGGTCGCCGGTGCCGCCCTGGCCCGCGACGGAAAGGCCGGGGTAATGCCGCCTGGCACGCAGCCCGAAAGGCAAGTAGGGCAAGGACGGGAGGAGGGGCAAGGGCTGGTTAATCCAGGAGGATGGTCATGGTGCGTGGGGCGTGAACCCGGACGCGGAGGCGGGTGTTGAGCGTAGCGGAGGCAGAGCCGGAAGCACCAGGCGTAGCCGAGGCAGAGCCGGAAGCACCAAGCGCAGCTGAGGCAGAGCTGGAAGCACCAGGCGCAGCGGAGGCAGAGCCGGAGCCAGGCGAAGAGGGAACAGGGGAGCCGGAGGCCTTGGAGCGGACGCGGATGCGGACGGGGCCGAGGGCGGTGGGGATGGTGGCGCGGGCCCATTTGAGCGAGGCGAGCTGGGGATGGATGCGGACGCGCGTGCAGCTCGGATCCAGGGGCTGGAAGCCCATGAGGCGGAAGGGGAGGATGTTGCCCGGCGCGGCGCCCCACGCGTGATTCCAGTCTTGATTTGGCTTAAAGGAATCGTCCCAAGCCTCCAGGGTAAGGGTAGAGCCAACCCGCAACATATTATACCAACTGCGCAGGCTGTCAGACGTCAGCAGACTCAGCGCATAATCCGCCTCGCCAGCCTGGTACAAGGCATCCAGCAGGAACTGGGCCCCATAGACACTGCAGGCCATTCCGCGCGACCGGATAAACGCCACCACGCCCTCCTGCCGTTCAGGCGGAACCAGGCCAAACAGCAGCGGAAACATATTGGCATGCAAGGCCGCATGGTCGGTCCCCAGGCCATCCACATACACCCCGCGGGCCGGGTCATAAAGCTGATTGTCAAACACTTCCTTCACCTTAGCAGAAGCCTCCTTAAAAATGTCAGCATCCTCCGAATACCCCAGATGTCGGGCCATCTCCTCCATCAGAACCAGGGCATGGTAGAACCAGGCATTCACCACCGTGTTGCAATCCGTATAGACATAGCCATCATCCTCGCCGCCCTGACCCTTGGCCAGCCCCGTCCCGCCAGTATGCGGCCAATCCACGATATCGCGGATGGGAGCCGTCCGGTTAATGGAAGCCAGGAATTCCGGCGTCTGCAAGCCGGTAGTGGTGCTGATCAGGCCGTTATCGGTCCGCAGCGCCAGGAGCGTACGCGCCTTCAGCAAGGCATAATGCTCGCGGACAAAACTGTCGTCCCCGGAAAACATCCAGTCGTTCCAGGCGATGGGAATAGCCTGAAGGATCCATTCGGTAGGCCAGGTAGGATGCTCCAGCAGATGGGCCAGCGTCCGGCGGGCCGGCTCGAAGGAAGCGTCCGCCCCGTAGTGGCAAAGCTGGTTAATGAGGGCGTCGGCCTCGTAGGGAATCCGCTCGCGGTCGCCATCCACGTAATAGCCTGTAAATAAGGGCGCT
>CADCCI010000200.1:3588-4977 GCA_902799895.1 uncultured Bacteroidia bacterium
AGCCAGCGGAAGGGGAGCACCTCGCCAATGGCAGCGGGCATCTTGATCGCATCGCGGCCGGTATTCCGTTTATCCGGTTCGATGGTAAACGAATACGTGTGCGTCCCTTTTTGCAGCGGCAGCACCTGGCGGCGGTATCGCACCGTTGTGGTAGGGGTGCGCCAGATCCGCCCGTCGATGGCCCGCTCGCCAAGGTGCAGGACAACGGTGTCCCGACCGGTAAGGGAAGTGAGCCGGATGTCCAGCTGGCCGAAGGCGACGCGGCCGAAATCGGCCAGCAGGGTTCCATCCGCCAGGGAGGAAACGGATAGGGGATGCTGCGCCTCTTTGACCAGGAAGTCCTGTGCCGCCAGAGGCATTGAAAACAAGATAGATAGCAAAAAGAGGATGGATAGTCGTGTCATATTACAAATATCGGGATGAAAACGCTGAATTCAAAGGATTTTTTATGTATTTTTGTAAGATGAACGTTTGGATTGATACAATTAGTGATGCCCTTTGGGGCTGGTGCCTGATTTTTGTGCTGATCGGGTGTGCCTTGTGGTTTACCCTCCGCCGCAAAGGAGTCCAGTTCCGGATGATTGGCGAGATGTTCCGCCTGCTGGGTGAATCGACCCAGAAAAAAGATGGGCAGCACCACGTATCTTCCTTCCAGGCCTTTGCCGTTTCCATTGCCACCCGCGTGGGTACCGGAAACCTGGCCGGCGTGGCCACAGCCATGGCGGTAGGCGGTCCGGGCGCGGTTTTCTGGATGTGGCTCATCGCCCTGCTGGGCTCGGCAACCTCCTTTGTCGAATCCACCCTGGCCCAGCTTTTCAAGCAGCCGGCCAAGGATTCCTACGTGGGCGGACCGGCCTACTACATCCGCAAAGGCTTGCACCAGCCGGTGCTGGCGGTGGTTTTCGCCGTCCTGCTCATCATTACCTTCGGCCTTTCGTACAATTCCATCCAGAGCAACACCATCTGCGGAGCCATGTACGAAGCCTTCGGCATCAATCCCCACTGGAGCGGCTGGGTCCTGAGCCTGATTTCCCTGGGCGTGGTCTTCGGCGGCATCAAACGGATTGCCAAGGTGAGCAGCCTCCTGGTGCCCTTCATGGCCCTGGGCTATATCGCTGTGGCCCTGTTCATTATCCTGCGGCACTGGGAGATGATTCCGAACGTGTTCGAACTCATTTTCCAGAACGCCTTCGGCTTCCGGCAGGCGGCGGGCGGATTTTTCGGGGCGACGGTGATGACCGGCGTCAAACGCGGCCTCTTCTCCAACGAGGCCGGCGAAGGCTCCACGCCGAATGTGGCGGCCACGGCCAGTACCAGCCATCCCGTCAAGCAAGGCCTGATCCAAGCCCTGGGCGTGTTTACGGACACCCTGGTGGTATGCAGCTGCAC
>CADCCI010000201.1 GCA_902799895.1 uncultured Bacteroidia bacterium
GAATACCGTTCGGTACGCTTTGAGACAGAGGTGCTGGATGTTCCGAATTTCCAAGGGAATGCTGTCGTGAACTATACCGACGCGGAAACACCCTGGACGAGGATCATTGAGCA
The DNA here is from genome assembly GCA_902799895.1 of uncultured Bacteroidia bacterium. Classification (GTDB taxonomy): domain Bacteria; phylum Bacteroidota; class Bacteroidia; order Bacteroidales; family UBA932; genus Cryptobacteroides. The sequence goes on from CADCCI010000201.1 coordinate 114, forward strand.
CAAGTGGTTTGAATTCGGGAAAGATGAAAACGGAAATGACCTGCCGAAGACGGTAATCTCCAGGGAATACAGTTCCGAATGGAAACCGGGGGACGAACCGTACTACCCGGTGAATGACGAAAGGAACGGAAGGCTGTACGCGGAATACCGGAAGCGTACCCGGCTGTTCATCTAGCCGGAACGGCGGCCCGCATCCGCTTATTGCGGGATAATCGCTATCTTTGCATCCTAAACCCCTTTTGAAGCCTATGAAACGCTTTCTCATAGCCGTCCTGGCCACGCTTGTGGCCTTCAGCGCGTCCGCCCAGAACCGCAACGGGCTGGTCATGCCCAGCGTAGATCCCAAAGCAGACTCCGCCGCAATCGCCCAAGTCAGGGTACGGATGGATTCCATCCGCAAGCACCGGCCCACCGTCGCCGTCATCCTGGGCGGAGGCGGCGCCCGCGGCATGGCCCATATCGGCATGCTCAAATATATGGAGCAGCTGGGCATTCCCGTGGACCTGGTGATCGCCGGCCTGTATTCCCTGGGGTACGACGCGCAGTATCTGGACTCCCTCGTCCGGAGCATCGACTGGACCGTCATGATGTCCGACAAGGTCCCGGACTCTTACCAGAGCTACCGGCGCCGGAAGAACAACGAACGGTTCGCCCTGACCATTCCCTTCCATTATGAAGAGGAGGACGCGATTTCCCGGCTCAGCCGCGAGATGGACCTGGAAAAGGTGATGGACGATATCGAGACCCGGTCCTCTGACGTGGCGACCGAAGTGATGACCCAGGTGGGCATGGGCCTGCCCGACGGTTATCTGTTCGGTTACAATGTCCGCAATACCCTGAGCTCCGTTTCTGTCGGCTATCAGGATTCCCTCTCTTTCGAACATCTTCCCATTCCCTTCTTCTGCGTGGCAACGGACATGTACTCCATGAGCGAGAAGAACTGGACCTCCGGCCTGCTGGTGGATGCCATGCGCTCCACGATGGCCATTCCGTTCTATTTCCGGCCGGTCCGCACCCAGGACATGGTCCTGTCTGACGGCGGTACCCGGAACAACTTCCCCGTCGACATCGCCAAGGCTATGGGGGCCGACATCGTCATCGGCTCCGAGATGCCGGTAGACCGCAAGATCACCGAACTGGGTTCGGCCGCCAGCCTGCTGATGCAGAACATCACGATGATGTCCTCCGACGCCGCCCGCATCAACCGGCTCCGGACCGACATCCTGCTCCAGCACGAACTGCCCGGCTACACCATGCTTTCCTTCGACAAGGAGAGTGTCGCCAACATCATCCGGCTGGGCTATGAACTGGCGGAGGAATACAAGGACGATTTCGAAGCGGTGGCCCGGAAAGTCGGTGCCCAGCCCCGGAAACTGAACCATGCGCGCGCCATCGACCTCGGAAAGGAAAAGATCATGATCGGCGCTATCGGCGTGGAAGGCATCACCCCGAAGGAGCGGAATCTTCTCCTCGGTTCCCGTTTCATGCCCAAGGGCGGCCTGTACGGCCGTCAGGAGATTGAAGCGCTCCTGTCCTACCTGTACGGTACCCGGGCCTTCGAATCGGTCACCTATCGGATTTGCGGCTCGGAGGAACCGTACACCCTCATTTTCGACTGCCAGAAAGGGCAGACCAACGAGTTCGGCGTGGGTGTCCATATCGACAACGACGAGGTTGTGTACGTGAGTGGCTTCCTGGGTGTCGGAACGCGCAAGCTCAGCGGTCCCCGGCTTCTCGCGGAGGTCAAGATAGGAAACAATCCTGTCCTGAACGTTGAAGGGTCTTACAAGCCCCTGAACGGCTATCCGACCATCGGCATCGGTCTTTTGAGCCGTTACTGGCAGGAAAGCGGCACCAACATATCCTTCAACGAGCTGCATTCACGGCTGAACCTGTTCGTGGAGGACGGACGGTTCGTGTATGGACGGGTCCGTCTGGGGCTTTCCGCCGACTTCTCGCCGCTTATCAGCATGATGGGCGATGAAGGACGCTATTTCAACTGGATGTTCAAGAACCGTTGGTATTCCACCTTTGCCAACATCCGCCTGGACACATTCAATGACGGCTATTTCCCTACCACGGGTTTCCGGGTGGACCTGAATGGCCGGTATATGTTCCGCGGATTCCGGGAAGGATGGGAAGATGAGGGGCAGGTCACGACGGACCGGCTTCCCAAATATTTCATCGGACTAAGCTCTCTCTCGGCCGCGTTTACCGCCGGTCGTTTTACGGTCCTTCCCAGCCTGTATTTCGGCTATACCAGCGCGACGATGAGCATCGTCCATCCTACCCATACACTGGCCATCGGC
>CADCCI010000202.1 GCA_902799895.1 uncultured Bacteroidia bacterium
TGCCAACTCTCCGGCATCGGCTGTCCCATCAAAGGTGACTTGAAATACGGCGCCCCGAGGTCCAATCCCGACGGCGGTATCTCCCTGCATGCCCGAAACATCCGCTTTGTCCACCCTGTCCAGAAAAACGAAATCAGCATCACCGCTCCCCTGCCCGCATCCTGGAAAGGTATGGAGCGATATACCTCGTCCACAAATGAATAAACTGCTTTTCCCGCTGGCAGCCGCCTTGCTGCTGGCCTTCCCCGCCTGTCAAAAGAAAACGGGCATTGCCGATATCGAAACCACCTTTACCCAAACGCCTCCGCCATCGGCCTACCCGTGGGTCTGGTGGCATTGGATGGATGGGAACATCTCCCGGGAAGGCATCCGGAAAGACCTGCTATGGATGAAAGAAATGGGGGTTGCCGGCCTGCATCAGGGAACGCGTTCCGTATTTATCGGATACCTGGAAAGAGGCGTTCCGATACGCCCTGCACCTGACCGACTCTCTGGGCATCGAGGTCGCCGTTGCCAGTTCTCCGGGCTGGAGTTCCACCGGCGGTCCCTGGGTCTCGCGTGAAAATGCCATGAAAAAACTGGTCTGGCGTACCGTAGAGGTGGCCGGAGGAGCAGCGGAAATCATCCTGCCGGAGCCCTTTGATGCCGTAGGCAAATACCAGGATGTCCCGTTTAGCGATGCCGCCGACATCGAGCCCTGGTACAAGGATGTCGCCGTGGTGGCCGTCCGTCTCCCGGATGCCGACCGTTCCCTGCAGGAACTGGGCGCCACCGTCCGTTCCAGTGAAGGCCGGTTTACCGTGGATATGCTAACCGACGGTCTCCTGGCCGATGGCATCACGCTGGCCGCCAAGGAGCCGGCCTGGGTCCAGTACGAATTCCCCTCTCCGCAGACCTTCCAGGGCGTTCTGGTATCCACCGAACGCCTGCGCAGCCGCTACGGCAGCGTACCGGGCGGCATCCGCCTCTTCCTGGAATGCAGTGACGATGGGAAAAACTACCGCGAAGCCGCCCGCATCCCGGACAATGTTGTCTATTCCATTACGATGGATTTCCCGCCGCAGACCGCCCGCTTCTGGCGGCTGCACATCCACCCGGCCACGAACTACCCGCACGGACAGTGCCTGCGCGAATTCGTGCTCTACCCCACCGTGCGCGTGAACCACGCCGAGGAAAAAGGAGCCTTCGCGGCCCAGCACGATTTTCTCCAGTTCCCCACCCCGGACAGCCCGGACGCCATCCGCGATGTGGTGGTGATCGATGCTCCCATCCGCGATGGAAAAGTGGCCTGCAGCCTTCCCGAGGGTCGCTGGCGGGTTTATCGGTTCGGACAGACGCTCACCGGCAAGAAGAACCATCCCGCCGCCCCGGACGCCACGGGACTGGAGGTGGACAAACTGGATCCGGACGCCTGGATGGACCATTTCCACCAATATTTAAATATGTATAAGGAAGCCGCCGGCGGGATGATGGGCCAGAAAGGCATCCAATACCTTCGCCGCAACGGCTACGATGTCCTCCGCTGGCTGCCGGCCCTAACGGGCGAGGTGCTGGACAGTTCTGTCGAAACCGAAAAGTTCCTCTGGGACTGGCGCAACACCATCGGCGACCTCTTTGCCGAGAATTACGACCGGCTGGAAACCATCGTCCAGGAATATGGAATGCGCGGACGTTACACTGAATCGCACGAGAACGGACGAGTCTATGTGGGTGACGGAATGGATATCAAGATGCACGCTACCGTGCCTATGTCCGCCATCTGGATGCCGGACTCCCCCAGCGGTTCCAAGATTCCCATGGCCTGCGCCGATATCAAGGAGTCTTCTTCGGTGGCCCATCTCTTTGGGCAGAACATTGCCGCAGCGGAATCCTTTACGGCCAACGGTTTCAAAGGTCGGGCTTATACCTACTGTCCTGAAAACATCAAATGGACGGCCGACCTGGCCCTGTCACACGGTCTGAACCGCTTTGTCGTCCACGATTCGGCCCACCAGCCCAGCGACGACAAGATCCCCGGTACCGGTCTCTTCCAATACGGCCAGTGGTTCAACCGTCACGAAACCTGGGCTCCGATGGCCCGTGCCTGGACCGACTACCTGGCCCGCAGCTGCTATCTCCTGCAGCAGGGCACCTATGTAGCCGATATCCTCTGGTATTACGGAGAGGACAACTGCGTTTGCGGCCTGTATGGCCTGCAGTTCCCCGATATTCCTGCTGGGTACGCCTTTGATTTCATCAACCCGAAAGGGCTCCTCGAGGCTGTACAGCCGAAGAACGGGACTTTGCGGACAGCTTCCGGGATGAATTACCGGGTGCTGGCGCTGGGTGACAATTGCCGGCAGATGTCGGTCAAGATGCTCCGACGGATTGTGGAAATCGCCCGCTCCGGCGTTCCCGTATGCGGCACGCTGCCCGAGGAATGCGTTTCGCTGACCGATGATGTCCGGGAATTCGATGCCCTTCGGGCCGAACTCCAGGCGCTTCGGGTGGCACCCGACCTGTCCGGCGCGCTGGACTATTACCGCCTGACCGCCCGGGAACTGGCGGACACGATCCGCCGGGCGTTTTCCATTGCCAAAAGCGGCCGGCCGGGACCGGTCCTGGTAGATATTACCAAGGACGTGACCGCTGCGGTCTGCGATTACACGGCGGCAGAGCCGGAGCCCGTCCTTAAAGAGCGCCGGGAAGATCACAAAGGCGAGCCCGACGACGATCAAAAACGCCGGCAAAGCGATGCCCTCGGAGGCGCCCATGGTGTAGGTCCGCTTCAGGGAGAAGCCCCGCTTTACGAACTGGGCGCCGATGAAGATGCCCAGCGTAAAGCCGATCAGGGCGACCAGGGCGTTCAGATCGCCGCCGCCCAGGCGCAGGACCATCCGCAGGGGGCAGCCCAGGAACACCAGCGCCCCGATCATCACCAGTGCGCCCAGCACCAGGCCGATGATCTCGGGGCGAATGTACTGGACCTTCGCCGCA
>CADCCI010000203.1:0-3513 GCA_902799895.1 uncultured Bacteroidia bacterium
TTGGGTGTCTTCTCAAAAGGCTTTTCCACCAATTCCACCTTGGCAATTTGGCTGTAGGCGGGGAGGGACTTGTTGGCTGCGGACCGGATGGTCTCGGGTACGGAGTACCGCGCCTCGGTGTCCATATCCTCGGGAATGTCGGCATACACCAGCGCCACAATTTTGCCGCCGCGGTCCAGCACCAGGGACTCCGACACATAAGGGCAGACGGACAGGACCGCCTCTAGTTCCTCGGGATAGATATTCTGCCCGGAAGAGCCGAGGATCATGGACTTGATGCGGCCCCGGATGAAGATGTTCCCTTCCTCGTCCACGATGCCGCGGTCCCCGGTGCGGAACCATCCGTCTTCCGTGAAGGCCGCCTCATTGGCCTCCGGATTCTTGTAATAGCCGATGGTGAGGTTGGCGCCCCGAGCCTGGATCTCTCCGGCTATATGTGCGGGATCCTCCGAGTCGATACGGATTTCGTGGACGGCCTTACCGCAGGAGCCCGGCACGAACTCCTTCCACCACTCCCAGCCCAGCAGCGGGCAGGCCTCCGTCATCCCGTAACCCACCATATAGGGAAGGCGCATTTTCCGGAAGCAGCGTTCCACTTCCGGCTTAAGCGGCGCCCCGCCCATGATGAAGCAGCGCACCCTGCCGCCGAAAGCGGCCTCCACTTTCTTTCTCACGGTCCTGTAAATCAGTTTGTTCAAGCCGGGGATGGAGAGCAGTACCTTCATTTTCCCGAGCGCCGGTCTGATGGAACTGGCATAGACCTTCTCCATCACCAGCGGCACCGTGACTACCATATACGGGCGCACCTGCTGCATCGCTTTGAGAAGTGTCGTAGGCGACGGAGTCTTTCCCAGGAAGTACACCGTCACACCGTCGATGTTGGGATGGATGAACTCGATGGCAAGGCCGTACATGTGCGCCAGCGGGAGCATGGAAACGACTACCTCGCCCATGTCGTGTTCCGGAATGGAGATCTGTTCGGGCCGCATACCCTCCGGGAAGCGGAGACGGAAAGCGGCCTCCCTGTTCTCCCAGGCCTCCGCCGCGGTCTCATCGGCATACCACAGCAGCCGCCCGCTCCGGATGTCGATGGCGGCTTTCAGAAGCGGCATCGATTCCGGACGGAGCCTGGACCAGATGTCTTCGTCTGTAAACAGCAGCACGCTGTCGGAATGGTTCACAAGCGCCTGGATGCTGTCCGGATGGAAATCCGCCAGAAGCGGCACGGCCACCCGTCCGTTCGCATTGACTCCCCAGAAGGTCATCGCCCAGCGGGCTGAATTGCGCCCGCAAAGGGCGATTTTCTCTCCTTTCGATATCCCTGCTTCATCCAGGAACAGACGGAATTGTTCGATCTGTGTGGCAATGTCACCGTATGTAAACTCCTCGCCGCCGTAGTCGCAGAGCGCTTTCTGTTCCCAGTGAGAGCGGATGGAGTCCTCCAGTTTCTTCAGATAATGTTTCATCTCTTTTCAGGTTTTGGTTCACCATGCAAAGGTAGTCTCAATCGGCCTCTTTGATGTTATCCTTACTTGACAAGATATTGTCCTGTATTGATTAACTGCGTGAGAAACACTTCCTTTATTGCGTGGATTGATTATCTTTGCAGGGGAATAAGCAGATTTCACGATGAACCTTTCCATCCATCAGCTGGCCATCGAAGAGGTGCGGTCCCGGCTGGATACACTTTCGGCCGGCAGGCCGTTCTTCGCCCGGGACGGCTACTCCATCCAGATGGACGTAGACCGGCCGCTGCTCGGGGACGTCCTGTCCCTGATGCGTGTTCCGGCCCGCCTGTCGGAAAACAGGATTGTCCTTGTCACGCGCGGCAGGGCGCGCTTTACCCTGGACATGGAGACCTTCGATGTACAGGCCCCTTGCTTTGCCCTTCTCAAGGACAAGGCCCTTTTGCGCATCCAAAGTGTCAGCGCCGACTTTCTCTGCCACGTCATCGCAGCAGAAAGTAGTTGTCCCGGTATCGGATGCAGAAGAGAAAAACATCGAAGCGCTGATCCGGCTCATCTGGCGCTACTGCGCCGCAAAGCCTTTCCTCTATACGGTGGTGAGCCCGCTGCTGGAAGCCCTTTTCGAGCAGTACGCCGCCCTTTCGGAAAGGGCGCAGCAAAAGGGCGGCAAGGTGGCCGCAAGCCGCAAGGAAGAATTGTTCCGGGGCTTCCTCGCGCTCGTTTCCGAGCACTGGCTGGATGAGCGGGAACTCGCCTGGTATGCCGATGCGCTCTGCATCAGCGTCCACTACCTGTGCGAGGCGGTTTACGCCGTGGGCGGACACTACCCGAAGCACTACATCCGACAGACCATCGTATCGGAAGCCAAATACCTGCTTTGCTATACGGGTGGCAGCGCCGCCGCCATCGCCGCCGAGCTGAACTTCCCCAGCCCCGCCTACTTCAACCGTTTCTTCAAGCGGGAAACCGGCCTCACGCCCGGAGAATTTAGGAAGAAGAATCGTATCTCCCATAAAACAACAAAGCCCAGGCACTCCGGAAGGAATGTCGGGGACTATGTTATACCGATAAATTCGAATTTTGCGAAAGCTACTTTTGTGCTCCGGATCAGTTCTCTATATGCAGGACCAGATATTCGGACCGGGTGCCGATGCGGATCTTCGCGCCCCAGATTCCAAGGCCTGAACTCACATAATATCGGGTATTACCGCGCCGATGGTGTCCCCACGCCTTCTCGTACATGGCATCCGTGGCCCAGGAAATGGGCCAGACCTGACCGTAGTGGGTATGGCCGCTGAACTGGAAATCAATCCCTGCCGCTTCAGCCTCTTCCAGATGGTATGGCTGATGATCCAGCAGGATCGTGAAACCCTGCAAGGAATCGGAAAGAGCCGGCAAGGGCTTCCTGTCCGGATTGGTGCGGTCGTCGCGGCCGATGACCGTCAGGCCCTTGTAGGCGTAAGCGGAATCCCGCAGCAGAAGGATGCCCGCATCGGCAAAGAATTTTCCGGAGCCGTCTGCGTCGCTGTAGTATTCGTGATTTCCGAGTACGGTCCACACCGGGGCCTCGATACGCCGGAATTCCTCGGCATAATGGCCTTCCACGACAGGCCGCAGGCTCCTGTCCACGATGTCCCCGCCAATGAGCACCAGGTCCGGATGCTCCGCATTGATGAGATCCACCCATCGGGCAAGTTCCGCGCGCCGGTTATGGTATCCCACATGCAGGTCGCTTGCCAGCACAACGGTAAGCGGCTTTTCAAGCGGCTTTTCCGTCTTTATCGTCAGTTCTTCCCGGTATTTGTGCTTGTAATGGACATTGCCGGCTATCATGATGAACACGACGATACCGATGGCCGCCCCAAGGCCTGCCAGGCTGCCATCCAGCAGCCCTTTGGGGAGAATGCGGCAAAGCGAAAGCAAATCCGCTGCAAAAAAGAGAAGGAGCAGATACAGAAACGCTATCATCCACGGAAGCCCGGCCTCATAGAGCACCGTGGCGGTTTTGTCGTCGTAGTTCAGCGAAGTGTAGTAGTTGTAGCGCTGT
>CADCCI010000203.1:3530-4877 GCA_902799895.1 uncultured Bacteroidia bacterium
GTAGACCTTTTCGGTCAGGCCGAAACCGGCCACGGCAACGCCAAACCACAGCAGGAAGGCCAGCATGGTGGCCAGCTTCCAGGGCCAACCCCCGGGTACGATGCGCCATAGATGCCAAAGTACATACCCCAGCGACAGGGCGAAAGCGACAAGAATAATTACGAAACGTGTTCTCAAAGGCTTCTTGCTATACCCATACGAAATTGTCTTTCCCGGCTCCGGCCTCAAAGTGGTACTTTACAATGCCGCGGTCGATGTCGGTAAAGATGGAGTTGTTGCAGTCAATGTGGACCTCCTCGCCCGATCCCTTCAGGAAGAAGGCCTGCTTGTTGTTGGCAGTGGGGGCAAAAAGCGCGGCTTTCACCCCCTCCCTGAACCATTCCGGGGAGTTTCCTTCGTAAGAACTGACATCTTCAGGTAATTTGCTCTTATGCGGTACTCCTTGCGTCGCACCATATCCAAGGACGAGGATGCCGGCCTGAACGGCTGTGCCAGACTGCTCCTTGACATCACCCTTGCTGAAGGTACCGCTGATCCACCAGGAGTTGAGCCCCAGTGTCTGGGCGTAGAGGGCAATGTCTATGCCGCAGTACCCGAGTTTCTCCTTGGCATCCGGAATAGCCGGAGAACCGAGCAGAAGATAGTTCCGGGTACCTTTCGCTCCCATCAGGCGCATCAGACCCCAGACGGGAGCATTTTCTCCCGTTATGAGTTTCATCTGGACGCCGTGAGCGTCATTCATCAAGGCGATGCGCTCATTCAGTTTGGTGACAATATCGTCCGGAATCGGTTTGTCCGTATAAGTCCGGACCATGTGGCGGGCGGAAATGGCTTCTTTTATTGTCATAATCCTATGGTGATGAATGATTCAAATTTCGATTTTTCGAAGACAAAGTTAGCAAATACCTAAGACTTCGACAATGTAACCATGCAATATCCTTCGTATGGAGTTGCTATTTTTGTGTTAGATAATCTATCATAATCTATGGCTTACATTGACAAAATAAACCCGGCAATGCCGGAAGGGAGGATTGTTGTCCGGGATGGGCAGATCCTTCTGAAGGACATAGGCGGCCCTATGTCCACTACTCCCTTATCTTCGAAATGGCAGATGCTGATCAAATACATTTCGTGTGAGGGGTATTCCGAAAGGGAGGTACAGCGCTTTCAAGAAGCGTTTGATCTGATTTCAAAGCACTCTGCACAACGCGATCTTGATGACTATAATAGGTTAAGGCATCGCTATAAAAGCCATAAATCGCAGTTCTTATCTTGGATGCTTTTTGATTTTTATGACATGATGCCGACAAATAGAAAATACTATCCTTCTGACTATGATTTGTTGGA
>CADCCI010000204.1 GCA_902799895.1 uncultured Bacteroidia bacterium
ACTTCGGCGCCCGCCTCGCGAAGGGCGGCCACGGCGGCTAGGGAACTCATTCCGGTAGAGATAAGGTCTTCTACCACAACAACTTTCGCCCCGGCAGGCAGGACGCCTTCAATCTGGGAGCCCGTGCCATGGTCCTTGGGTTTGGGACGAACGTAGGCAAACGGCTTGCCCAGCCGGTCGGCGGCCAAAACACCCACGGCAATGGCCCCGGTGGCCACACCCGCAATCACATCGGCCTGCGGATATTTCCGGGCGATGAGGGCGGCGAAGGCCTCTCCCACAGCCGACCGCAGGGACGGCGAGGAAAGGATCCGGCGATTGTCACAGTAAATGGGCGAATGCCACCCGGAAGCCCACACAAAGGGCTTTTCCGGACGCAGGAGCACCGCGCCGATGTCCAGCAGGGACCCGGCCAGCGTTTCGGGAGTCAACATATCCGACATTTTCACTATCTTTGTATCGAAAAGACAAAGATAAGTATTTTCGCCCGCATTATGCATAAGATATACTTCGAAAAAAGATGTATTATTATATGCCCGCCCGATGAGCCGGCCCTTTCCGACCCCAATTCGGTGGAATTCCACCTGGGCGAGGACTTCGGCCTGCACGCCCTGGCTACCCTCTTCGAGGGATCGGACACCCTGCAACGGATCTACATCCCCACGCCCGATACGGATCGGACCTATCGTCGCCTGTGCGCGGAATTCCGGGAGGTGAACGCGGCCGGCGGGCTGGTATCGAACCGACGGGGAGATTACCTGCTGATCAGCCGATACGGCCTCTGGGACCTGCCGAAAGGGCATCAGGAACCGGGAGAGGACATCCGCACCACCGCCATCCGGGAGGTGCAGGAAGAGACGGGCGTGGACCAGCTGGAACTGCGGGACCTGATTTGCGTGACCGACCATTGCTATCGCCGCGACGGCATCTGGCACCTGAAGCATACCTGGTGGTACGATATGCTCTACACCGACCCGGTGAACCTGACCCCGCAGCAGGACGAGGACATTTCGAAGGCCGCGTGGGTGGCCAAATCGTCCCTGCCGCCCTTCCTGAAAAACACCTATCCGTCCATCCAGGAAGTGTTCCGCGAGGCGAAAGTATAAGTTTTCTTCCCGATGTGAAACTTTTCGGGTCTTTCTGCCGTATAATTAAAGTATCGCAGAAAGAAAAGATATGAAATTATCTCAATTCCAGTTCATCCTGCCTAAAGATCGGGTAGCCAAGGAGCCCACCCGCTGGCGTGACGAAGCGCGCATGCTCGTCCTCAACAGAAAGACCGGCGAAATCGAACACAAGATTTTCAAGGATATCATCGTTTTCCCCGCCCGCCTCTATGGCAAGAAGGAGAAAACGGGGGCCGATATCATGGTCTTCCTGCTGCGGGAACTGAACCGCGAGCAGCGGCTGTGGGACGTGATTGTAGATCCCGCCCGCAAAATCCGCATCGGCAACAAACTGTATTTCGGCGAGACCGGTTCGCTGGTGGCCGAGGTGATTGACAACACCACCTCCCGTGGCCGCACCCTGCGTTTCCTGTTCGATGGTCCCTACGAGGAGTTCAAGGAGACCCTGTTCCAGATGGGCGAGACGCCGGTCCCCCACTGGGTGAAGGATACGGTTACGCCCGAGGATGCCGTGAATTACCAGACCATTTTCGCAGCGCACGAGGGTGCCGTCCAGGCTCCCGCCGCCGGTCTGCACTTCAGCCGCGAGCTCTTTAACCGAATGATTCTGAAGGACATAGACAAGACCTTCATTACCGTTCACATGGGAACGGGCCACTTCAAAAAGGTGGATGTAGAAGACCTGTCGAAGCACCGCATGGACTCCGAGCAGATGATCATCACGCCCGAGAGCGCCGATATCATCAACAAAGCCAAGAAGAGCGGCCACAAGATTTGAGACCTACGTTACCACCAACAAAGAGGTGAAGCCCTACGACGGATGGACCAGCAAGTTCATCTTCCCGCCGTACGAGTATGCCATCCCGGATGCCATCGTGTCCAACTTCCACACCCCGGAATCCACCATGCTTATGGCGGTCGCGGCCTTTGGCGGCTTCAAGAATGTGATGCACGCCTATGAGGTTGCCCTGGAGGAAGGTTATCGTTTCGGCCCTTACGGAGACGCGATGTTGATAATCTAGCTGTAAGATTTTTGTTTCCCGGCTTTAAGAATTATCCTTACCGGCTTATATTCTTTTCTCCTGGATTTTTAAGATTCTTCAATTTCTTAAAGAAACATATATTTTTTCGCTGAGAAATCGATATTTCTGCCCCTTCCGGCCTCCGGGAGGGGTTTCTTTTTGCGTTTTATGCCTATCTTGCGGCCATGGAAAACGCATATGAAGAACATCTGTGCCTATGTGCACTTCAGAATCTATTCGGATTCGAGCCGAAGATTCCCCTCGCCCTTATCGACCGCCTGGGCAGCGCGGCGGCGGTTTTCTCCGCACAGGTAGATGTTCTCA